>JAGCVN010000049.1 GCA_017962315.1 Kiritimatiellia bacterium | reverse complement strand
GTCGGTACGCCGTACGGCGTGTTGCCCGAACCTGTCCGCGACGGGTACACATTCAACGGCTGGGTCACGCAAGACGGGGAGATGGTTACAGTTGACACGGTCGTGTACGCCGCCGTTACCCTTTTTGCGACATGGGAGAAGGGGGAATCAAACGCCGAAGTTAGCCACTATGCATTTTCATCGATGACGTTACAGTCGCTTTCATCGATGACGTTACAGTCGCTGTTCCCGGATGCCTACTCTGTGATCGAAACGGCGGAGGTTGCGGAAGGGGCCATACATGTGGCGGACGGAATGTTCGCGGGATGCTCGAACCTGGTGGAGGTGACGCTCCCCGGCGGGTTGGTTACGGTCGGCGCGGGCGCGTTCCGCAACTGCGTCTCGCTGGAGGGGATCGTGATCCCGAACGGCCTGGTCTCGCTCGGTGCTTCCGTGTTCGAGGGATGTTCGGCGTTGCGCGGCGTCACCCTCCCGCGCGGGCTGGCGGCGGTCCCCGACCGCGCGTTCGCGGGATGCACCGCGCTGGAGTCGATGATCGTGCCGGAGGGCGTGGAGGCGCTCGGCTCGTCGTTCCTCGACGGGACGGCGGTCCTCGGCGTGTACTACCTTGGCAACGCGCCGTCGTACCGGGCGGATTCCTACGGCGGCGCGCCGGAGGGGCTTGCGAGCTACGCGCTACGGGAAAGCCGGGGGTGGAACGGGCAGCCGACCTCCCGCGTCCTGCCGGAGACGTGGATAGGACATCCGATCACCTACTGGGAGGCGAACG
The DNA here is from genome assembly GCA_017962315.1 of Kiritimatiellia bacterium. Taxonomy (GTDB): domain Bacteria; phylum Verrucomicrobiota; class Kiritimatiellia; order RFP12; family UBA1067; genus RGIG8368. Next base: position 18,906 of record JAGCVN010000049.1, on the reverse strand, counting down.
GGTTCGACGTCGTCTTCTCCGCGAATGGGGGCGCGTTCCCCGCGACCGGCGGGACTTCGCTGGCCGTGGGCCAGATCACGGACACGGGGTACGCCCTGCCCGCGGAGGTCCCGGTGCGGGACGGCTATGCGTTCGACGGCTGGTGGACCGCGCCGTCGGGCGGAGCGCGGGTGCTGGCGTCCACGCGGGTGACGGCGACGCGCACGTACACGCTCTATGCCCGCTGGCTCCCGCTGGGGCGCGAGGTCACGGTGCGTTTCCACGCGAACGGCGGCGTCGAGCTTTACCCCGCCTCGCTCCCGTATGTGTCTGGCGCGCCGTTCGGCTCTCTGCCCGTACCGGCCCGCACGGGATGGACGTTCACCGGATGGCGGACTTCCCCGTCCGGCGGCGCGGAGGTGGATGTCGCGTCGATCGTCCCGGCGACGGACACCGATCTCTACGCGGCGTGGGAGCCGCCGACAGTCACCGTGACTTTCGACGCGAACGGCGGCGAGGGCGACTGCGAGCTGCGCGTCCAGTCCGGCGACGAGGTGGACGAGCTTCCCGAACCGGTCCGCGAGGGGTATCGTTTCCGAGGCTGGTACACCGCAAGGGAGGGCGGGACGAAGGTTTCGCCGCCCGCGAAGGTGACGGCGGACGTCACCTGGTACGCGCAGTGGACGGAAGGCGTCGGACCGCTCTACGAACTGGATGTCGAGCCCGTGTTCGGCGGCTTTGCGGCTGGCTACAAGGGAGGCGTCTACAACGGGTTTGCGACGGACGTGGACGGGCTGGTGTCCGGGACGGTCTCGCTGGCCCTGAAGACGCCGAAGAAGGGCGCGTCCCAGACCGCCGCGACGCTGACCTTTGTCTCCGTGGCGACCGGCAAGAAGATGAAGCTGGTCGGGAACGTGGCGCTCGCGACGGGCGCGGGGGCGGGTGCGCTCGCCGGGCTGAAAGCCGGCGCCGCCTCCGTCGAAGGCACGGTGGCGAAGGTCGGGACGCTGGAGTGCGGGCTGGACGCGGCGAAGGCGAAACGGTCCGACCTGCTCGCCGTGCTCTCGAAGTTCAGCGGCAAGGGCTACGTGGTCGCGCTGGCGCCGGAGAACCCGGAGGCGTTCGCGCAGGGCGGTTTCTCGACGCTTTCGATCGCGATGGCGGCGAAGGGCAAGGCGAAGGTCGCGGGCGTGCTGGCGGACGGCACGAAGGTGACGGCGTCCGCGCAGATGACCGTTGGCGACGAGGTCTGCTGCGTCCCGGTGATCTACGCCAAGAAGAGCAAGTTCGGGTTCGTGGCGTGGTTCGACCGGAACACGTGCGAGCTGCTGGAAGTGACGGCGTTGACGCCGTGGCGGAACACGGCGAAGCCCGCATCCACGATGGGCTGGGAGGTTGCCGCGCACGGCGCGAGGGGGAACCTGCTCCCAGGCGTGGTCGAGTTGACGCTGGACGGGGAGAAGCTGTCCGGGCTTGTCCCCGACGCGATCGACGAGACGCCGGATGCGATCGACCTGACGGTGAAGGGAACCAAATGGGACGCGGGCAAGGCGGCGAAGGTCGCGTACAAGGGCGGCGCGGTGACGGTGAACGGCGAAAACGTCTCCGGCCTGAAGCTGACCTACACCGCGAAGACGGGGCTGTTCAAAGGCTCGTTCATCGTGTATGCCGTGAAGGGAGGCAAGCTGGCGAAGAACAAGTTCAGCGTCTTCGGCGCGGTGACGGGCGGCGCCGGCTACGGAACCGCCGTGTTGAAAGGCAAGGGGAGCATGGCGTTGACGGCGGAGTGAAGACCAAGACATTGATACTTGTCGCGTTTTGTTGTTACCGCAAGACGCAGAGAAGCGCATATTGAGGAACAAACGGATTTGTTCGCCGCTAACGCGGCTCACATTCCCGGAATCGCGATGGCCGTCAGGCCTGAACAAATCCGTTTTCCTTCTTTTGTGACCGTCTCGCCTCTTCAAATTGTTGTCACGGTTGTCATGGTTGTCTCCAGTGTTCACAAATCACAAATTGCAAGTGGCCTCGGTATTTGTATTTGTGGCAATGATGGCATTTGTCATCAATCGAACAACTTATAGGCAAGCCCGCCGCCCGCGCTCGTGCGGGAATGTACATGAGGGTCAGTTTCTGGAAACAACATGAACAACTTAAAAACAACGTTTGGTTGTTCCGCGCACAGCCGTGCGCGGTTATAAAAACGCCGCGCGGTTGCGCAACGAAAGAAGGATGTTGTCTTTACACGTTGTTTCGGTTGTCATCAACGAGCGTATCGGCAAGAACGCAGAGAACGCAAAGAACGGAAGGGCCGTGGATATTGTTCACAAATCGCAAATATCCTCGTTATTTTGGGCAATGGTTGCATTTGTGAACACTTGTCATTCGTCATTCGTCATTGTGCTGGTGTACACGGTCATGGGCAAGACGAACCTGAATGATACGGCGTGGGTATGTCCCACGAACGCCGCCCACCGGTTCTTCAAGGTGAAGGAGGCGATGGCGTAGGCGTCATTTGCCCGCGGATTTTTTTAGTTCGTTGATGGCGCGTTCAAGTTGGGCGTCCCGGAGTTTGCCGGGGGGACGGCGGTCTGAGCGGGCTTTCTGGAGCTTCCGCCAGACCTTTTCGGGAAGCGGCACTTCGATGTCGGGCTGGATGCCTTCGCCGTGGATGCAGATCCCAGCCGGGGTGTAGTAATACCCGGTGGTCATGCGCACCGCGCACGAGGCGCGGTTTTCCAGAGGGATGATGTTCTGGACGGAGGCTTTCCCGTAGGTCTGGACGCCGATCACCGGGGCGCGCCCGTGCGCCTGCAACGCGCCGGCGAGGACTTCGCTCGCGCTGGCGCTGCTCTCGTTGACCAGCACGGCCAGCGGCAGGCGACGGTCGCGGCCGGGGCAGGCCCCCGCCTTGTAGACGGATCGCTCGTCGTTCGGTGCGCGCCGTCCTTTCACACTGACGATGACGCTGCCGCGCGGAAGCAGTATTTCGGCGATGGCGACGGCGGAATCCAGAAGACCTCCCGGATTGTCGCGCAGATCCAGCACGAGGCCACGTCCGCCGCGTTCGCGGAAACGGGCGAGCGCACGGGTGAATTCGTCGGGTGTCTTTTCGGTGAAACTCGACACCCGCATGACGCCGATTCCGTCTTTTATTTCTCCATCAAACCTGACGGAGGCGACTTTGATGTCGTCCCTCGTCAACGTGAACTTCTGCTTTTCTCCATCCGAACGGCGGACGGTAAGTACCACTTTCGTGCCGCGCTCGCCGCGCATCCGCTTTACGATGTCGTTGAAGGATTCACCCTCTACCTTTTTCCCGTCGACGGCGAGGATGTAATCGCCGGGCAGGATTCCTGCTTGGGCGGCGGGGGAACCGTCGATCGGGGCAATTACGCGCAACCCGGTGTCGTCCATGTCAACCGTGACCCCGATGCCGCAGAACTCGCCGCTCGACTCTTCCTGAAATTCCGTGTACGCCTCCGGGGGCATGAAGTAACTGTTCGGGTCGAGCGATTGCAGCATACCGTCGAGCGCGCCGTAGAGCAGGTCGCGGAACGAGACTTCTTCTACGTAGTCCTGCTTCGCAAGGTAGAGGGCTTCCGTGAACACGGCCAGCTCGGACAGGATCTCGTCCTCTTCCGGCGGTCCCGCGGGGCGAGGCGTTTCAGGCGCGGTGGAAAGGCATCCCGCCAACGGAAGGAGGGCGAGCGGAAAGAGAAAACGGCGCATGTTCGAAAATCCTTTACCAGAACTTATACCAGGGTTTCTTCGACTTCTTCTCTTTTCCGTCATCCACCATTTCGTTGTAGAGCGACTTTGCGCGTTGCGAGGCGGAGATGTCGGGGTCGATCAACGGATTCCGTTCGGCGATTTCGATCGTGTCGGGGAGGGACCAGACGAGCGTCCGCAGAAAGGCGTCCTGGGAGGCGCGCTGGACAATCGTCACTTCACCTTCCGGCGAGATGTCGAGCCTGACCGGCGAAGTCCGCAGGAGCGTTCCCAGGTCGATCGTGTCCCAGACGCGGTTTCCGGGTTCATCCGAAATTCGCAGGAACAGCCGCTCCATATGGTTACGCGACCAGTAGACCAGGCGGAACGTGCGTTTGAGGTTCGCCCGGTTGACAAACATCTGGTAGCCCTCCTGAAGCTTGATGCCGCCCACGATGTCGAAACTTTTTTTCGCGGATTCGTAGCGCGTCCCCCTGTGGACGAGGATGCCGCGCACAAAGTATTTTCCCTCCTTCAGCAGGGGAAACCATTTATCCAGTTCGGCGGTGATCCGCCTGTTTTCGCCGCCTTGAACGGTGAACGCACCGCCGACCGGTTTCTGGTTGAACGGCTTCACGAAGTCGAACTGGTCGCTCCCTTTTGTGATTTCCACGAAAAACCGGTCGGGGGAATCGTCCTTCCCGCAGGAAATCGGTGTCCGGGCGACGTTCAGGAAATCGAACGCCACCAGCAACGGCTCGCCGACGATGTATTCCCTGTTCTGCAACGTCATCTGTAGGCTAAGCTCCTGCGCGCGGACGGCGACGGAGAGGAATGATGCCGCAAGTAGAAACCATGCTTTTTTCATACTGCTCCTTTTTTGACGAGTTCGACCAGTGTTTCGAAACGCGCCGTTCTCGGAAAGAGGTTCATGAGGCGGACGCGGCGGACGGTGTACCCGGCGGCGGCGAACAGCGCCACGTCGCGAGCGAGTGTCGCGGGGTCGCATGAGACATACAGAACCTTCGGGAACCTTCCGGCGAGGACGGCGCGGACGGCATTCGCAGCCATCCCCCCGCGCGGCGGATCGACAATCACGGTCGTCCTTGCCGGATTGTGGATCCAGTTCTGTCCGAGGCGCTGCGCGTTTCCCAGCGAGGAGCGTACGAACTTTCCGGGTACGCAGAAGTTTTCCGCGTTACGCCGTGCGAACTCGACGGCCTCCCCGGAGGCTTCCACGCCGAAGATGCGGACAGCGCCTTTCGCCCGGCAGAAGAGGGCGAAGACGCCCACGCCACAGTAAAGATCCAATACTTCGGGGAAACGTTCGAGGTCTTCGGCGAACCAGTCGGCGACCTCTTCCGCGAGGTGTTCCGCCATCGAGGGATTCACCTGGAAGAATCCGTCGCACGGCACCTCGAACGTCCCGACCGTCATCGTCTGGTGCAGGACGGGGAGGTCGCCGTCATGGAACATTCCGTCTTCGGGCGACCAGCATTGCGGTTTTCCCGGAAGACGGCGATAGCCTTTCCGGCGAGGCGGACGGAATACGGAAACGCCTTCATCCGAAAGGCGGAACACGACTTCATCCCCGTTCCGCAGCGATTGGAACGCGGGGGATTTGCGAAACAAGGCAAGCGTCTCGTTGATCGGCGGAAGGGAAAGCGGGCAGGCGTCGAGGTCCACTACGTCGTGTCCCGGTTCCATGCGGTAGCCAAGAAGGATCTTCTCGTGGACGCGCTCCGCGTGGAGGGTGAGTTTGTTCCGGTAATGGAGCGGGGCAGGGGAATCGACCGGCGGCAGCCACTCTTCCACGCCGAACTTGTCGAGGAACTCATGCAGTTGCGCCTCTTTTGCTTCGCATTCCGCCGTAGGCGTGAGGTGTGCGTATACGCATCCCGGCACCGTCGTCTCCCGGATCCGGCAGTCCGGCGGCTGCCGTCCGGGGGCAGGCTGGAGGACCGTCACGAGGTCGGCCTGGACGAAATGTTTTTTCACGGCGGCCGCCCGCGCCCGGACGCGCTCGCCTTGCGCGGTTCCCGGAACAAATACGACACATCCGTCCACGCGCATTAAACCGGCTCCGCCGTAAACGAGCTTTTCGATGAAACCTTCCAGTTCTTCGCCTTTAACCATGATGCCTTACTCCGCCGTCAACATTTCGCCGACCCGCAACACGACGGGACCGAGCAATCCCGAATCCCGGAACGGTTCGTCTTTCTTCGGCCCGGCGATTGTCCATGTTTTGCGTTCCTTTTCCGGCGCCCCCGCGTCGTAGACGAGTCGGTTGAACCAGGTATCCGTCACTTCAATAGACAGAACGTTGATGCCGGGATTCATGCAACGGGTCACGTCCAGCCGGTAGGGCTCGCTCCAGAGGGTCGGGAGCGTACGGCCGTTCAGCGTCACCCGCGCAATGGATTCAACGCGCCCCAGATCCAGCAGGAAGCGCTCACGCGACTGGATGTCGCTCTGCACAAAACTCAGCGTGTAGATTGCCGTCCCTGAATAGGCGGACGCCTCGCGTGTCCCCTGAAGATTCTTCCACGGTATGAGCGGATTCATGCTGTAGGATTCGCGCGCGCCCATGCCGTCCGGGAACTCGACGTTCCATGTCCCGGCGAGGGGGATGGAGCGGACGCGCCCGAACGTCTTCCGTCTGGAGGTTGTGCCGTCTGCGGCGAGACAGTCGAACAGACCGTTCGTCCACGCGACAATGGATGAACCGTTTTCACCCGGCGAGAGGAGGGCGTCGGCATATCCGGAAACGGTTCCGGTGGCAAGGTCGAAGAGCGTCTTCCTTTCGTGACTGACGCGCACGAGCCGGTTCGGAGGTTCCGTCTCGCCCCGTTCAAAGACGAGGAAACAGGAACCGGAGGGCGGCAGGGAAAGCGCGATGGAAGTCCGTTCCCCGTTCCCGCACGCTACGAGCGCGTCATCTTTCGCGCCGGTTTCGGGATTCCACCGCCAGACTTTCCCGGCGGCGCGGAAATCGAGCGTCCTGTTGAATCCTTCCGGCTTGTCCGCCGCAACGAAGTACCAGTCGCGCTTGTCGTCGCGACGGTGGTTCCAGACCGCTCCGGCGGCCGTTCCGAGGACATCGGGCGCGATTGCCTCCCGCCGCAGGACTTCGGTGAGCGGGCGTCCGATGTAGAGGTGGCCGCGTCCGGATTTCCCGAAGCCGGAATCGTCCACGCACGATGCGAATTCCTGTAGAAGCGCATGGAACGCCGCCTCCGTTTCCGTGCCGCCGGAAAGCGTGGCCGGCGCGGAAGGAAGCCGTTCGAACGCGGCGGCGCCCCCGTCCCGGACAAGTTTCCGTATGCGGGCAAGCGTCTCCGTCCGCAGTTTCTGCGTGTCGGGCAGCCAGAGCAGGGCGTACTCGATCCCCTCCGGCGTCCGCCATTTCCCGTTTTTCACCTTGATCCGGTTCAGGAGTGCGTCGTAGTTGCAGTAGTCGTATTTGTACCCGTCGGGGAAGGCGGCCGTCTCCGATGGTTTATGCCCCATTTCGTCGCCGAGATACCAGAGGACGTCGCTGACCGGGAGTCCTGATTCGAACATCACGCCGCAACGTGCGATGTAATCCGTGAAATGGGGCATATGCTTCCACCACGTCTGCGTGCGTAGGAAGGGGGTGCCGATTGAACAACCGAAGGAGCTTCCGGGGACGTTCCCGCCGACGGAGGGATTGTGCGTGTAGGTGTGGAAGACGAGATGCGTGACGCCCTTGGCGAAGTGCCGGTTCGCGATCACCTTCAAATCGCGTAGTTTCTCGTCCCAGGTCAACGGGGTGGAGGTGAACGCTTCCGCCGCGACGCGCCGTTTCCCGTACATCCGAGCCGCCGAAACACAGGGAATGACCGGCTTATAATCGGGTAGGGCAAGGTAGTTTTTCCCCGGTGCCTGGGGACGCCAGAATTCACACATCGGCGTGTCGGCGTATTTCCAGAACTCCAGCAGGTCGCCGGGAAAGACATCGCCGAACGCGGTCTCGAACTGGACCTCCAGCCCGTTCTTGCGGGCAAGTTCCGCCATGCGTCCGTAGTAGTTCCGCACGCAGAGATCGCTGATGGTGCGGCGCCAGTCGAGCAGGAACCGTTCCGTCGCCTCCGGCGTCTCCACCACCCAACCGAACACCGCCGGCAGCCAGCGGCGCAGCGGATACCCGTTCGCAGTCTCAAAAAGCGCGTCCAGACCTTCCGTCCACGTCTGCCGCCCGCATTCCCAGCTGTCGACCAACATACCTTTGAAGGTTTTGGAACGGATGACCTTGTTTTTCAAACGCCCGACATAAGCGGGGAAATGTGCGTCCATGCCGTCCTTGGCGAGCTTGTTGCATTCCCAGCCGCACCCTTCCTTCGGGGCGGGACCGTTCTTCTTGCCGGTGTTGACGTGACCGATACGGAGAACGGTGAACGCGCCCGCCGGGGCGGTCCAGCGCAGCGTCCCGTCCGGCGCCATGCAGGAGGAAAGGTCTAACACGGTTTCGGGGACGATCCAGCAGTCACGGGATTGCCGCGGATGCGGTTTGCGGGAGAGCCCACGCAGCGTCCATGCGGCAAGTCCCTCCCAGTTGTCCTTGCGCGCACCGCTGTAGACGCGGAGGAACGCGAGCGCGATGCTGTGCCGGTTGCGAATGGTGACGCGCCATTCCCGGCTCTCCGTTTCGTCACACGCGAGACTGTGCGGCACGTGATCCTGCCAGCATCCCTGCGGCAACCATTCGTCGGCGACAGTGGTGAAGGTGTCGCCCGATTTCGCTTCGACCGTGACACGCAAGCCGGGCGTGTAGGCCTGCCCGTGGTTGAGGTCGGATGGAGAGGGCATTTCAAGGGTGCGGATCGCGAGCGGCTTCTCGAATGTCAGCGTCGCGGTGTACCCCTCTTCCGGGGAAGGCGCGAGCGCGACATGTTTTCCCTCGAACGCATTCGCGAGTTTGCCGGATACCGCCGGACGGAGCGGTGCCGCCGAATCATCCCTTGCCGCGGGGAAGGCGAGAACGCAGACGTCGCGGTAATCGCGCCACGACGGGGAGGCGTCTTTCGGAAGGGGAAGGGAAGCGGTCAAGTCGCGTCCGCCGCATATCTCCGTCCGGCTGAACGTCAGTTTTCGCATCGCGTTAGACGGCGCGATCCACGGTCCGCCCGACATCGACCAGCCGGGGCAGTTCTGCACGGTCAGGCGCAATCCCAGCCGTTCACACTCGCTGCCGAGAAAGGCGACGGTCTCATCCCATTTCTCGCTCAACGGCTGGATCTGAGGCAAGACATTCGGCCAGGGACCGCCGAATTGTCCATGGAAAAACTGGACACCGGAGATGCCCGCGCGCTTGATCGCTTCGAGATCGGCCGTGATGCCCGGCTTGCTGACATTCCCCCCGATGAAATGAAACCAGGTCTCCGGGTGTTGTTCACGGGACGGCGCGAGAAACGCCTGCGGATCCAGCCGTTCCGCCACCGCGAACGAGGCGGTTGCGAGCGAAAACACCCAAACTGCACAAACATGCATATTGTCACCTTGATTTTTGCTTTGTCCGAAAAACACAACCAGCATAGCAAATCCGGGGTTTGGTTGGCAATGCCAAATCGCTTTCTTGACCTTTCACCGGAATCGGGGTAGAATCGAATCTGTTTTGTTGGTTTGTCTAGGGAGAGTTCTTATGAAACAAGTCATGATGGTATGCGCGGGCATGTTGGGCGCCGCGTCTGTTTTTGCAAACGTCAATCTCGGAACCCCGTTCAGCGACAACATGGTGTTGCAGCGCGACCGCGCAGTCCCCGTCTGGGGCACGGCCGCACCGGGCGAGAAGGTGACCGTTTCGTTCGCGGGACAGGAGAAGTCCACCGTCGCCGGGGCGGACGGCAAATGGAGCGTCGCGCTCGACAAGATGCCCGCCTCCAAGGAGAACCGCATTTTGACCGCGCGCGGGGCGAACGTGGTCGAGGTGAAGAACGTCCTCGTCGGTGAAGTGTGGTTCGCGAGCGGACAGTCCAACACGGAGTGCCCGATTTGGGGCCCGAGCCCGCGTTACCGCGACGGCCAGGGTGCGGTGATGACCGCGACGGCGCGCCGTCCGTTCATCCGCTATGTGAAGAATGCGCGGACTACGGCGCGTGAGCCGAGGCTCGGCTGGAAAGCCGTGTGGCGCGACTATTCGCCCAAGTCCTTCAAGGAGACGTTCAACGGGAACCTCTCCGCGATGGCCTTCTACTACGCGCTCGAGCTGCACGACGCGCTCGGCGTCCCGGTGGGCATCATCGACTCCAGCTGGGGCGGCACGCGCATTGAGCCGTGGACGCCGCTCTCGGGTTTCGCGAACAAGCCGAACGTCCCCGCCAAGGTCGGCGCGGGCACGCCCACGGCCCTCTGGAACGGTATGGTCGCCGCGTTCGCGCCATACGCGATCAAGGGCTTCATCTGGTACCAGGGATGCTCGAACGCCGGCGACGGGCTCAGGTACTGCGAGAAGATGCACCACCTCTACAACGGCTGGGCGAAGGAGTTCAAGAACCCCGACCTCAAGCTCTACTTCGTGCAGCTCGCGCCGTTCAGCCGCAGCTGGTTCGCCGTCCAGCAGGGACAGGCGAAGTTCGCCGCCGAGGAGAAGAACGCCGCGATGATCACGACGTGCGACATCGGCAACTCCTGGGACATCCATCCGAACGACAAGGAGACCGTCGCCCGCCGTCTCGTCCTCCACGCCCTGAAGCGCGACTACGGCTTCGACAACATCATCGACGATGCGCCGGTTCTGAAGTCGTGGAAGGTCGAGGGCGACAAGTTCGTGATGTCCTTCAGCGACGCGAACTCCTGGTATGCCTACAACGACGACCGCTCCGAGGCGAAGGGCTTCGAGATCGCCGGCAAGGACGGCAAGTACGTCCCCGCGAAGATCCTGAACAAGGGTGCGAACGGAACGCTCTCAGGGAAGGAACTCATCGTCTCCGCCCCCGGCGTGAAAGAGCCGCGCCGCCTCCGCTACCTCGCGTCCAAGCCGTGGATCGGCTCGCTCTATTCCTTTGACTCCGGTCTTCCGCTCGGACCGTTCGAGATCGACGCGCGTCGTCCGGAGGACGATCTCACCGATGTGAACGCCAAGCTCGGCGACGCGCTCAAGGTTCCGGAACTCGCGGGCTTCCGCAAGGTTCTTTCCGCCGACCTCCCGGCGGGACGTTTCGCGGGCTACTCCTTCGACGAGGCGGCGAAGGCCGGTGCGTTCTCCCGCGTCGCCTACGCGCTTGAACTCGAACGCACGGACGGTGCGATCGAGTGGGCGGTGGCGGCGATGGACGCCTTTACGGCCGACGCGGCGAAGCTCGGCGTGCCGTGCGCGTCGCGGGCGACGTTCCAGCGCAAGGTCTCCAACCTCGTCGTGCGGTCCAACCGCATCGGCGTGGAGGAGGGCGCAGTCGGCGACGGCATCATCGAGTTCTTCATCGGCAATTACGGGATGCCGAGGAAGCTCGCCAATGCGGGCGGCAGCGACAGTGCCTACGACAGCAACGATACTGAGCATCCCGTGAAGGACGGGAAGGACGGTTACGGCTGCATGCAGGTTCACAACGCCAAGAACGGCGCGACCGTGTTCGCCTACAACCACTTCGCCGTCGGCGGTGCCCCGGACCTCGGCATCGGTTCCAACAAGGGCAACGAGCACACCGACTGGACGTTCATGAACAACGCCGGGGATTACAGGACCCGCCGCCTGACGGTTCTCGTGAAATAAGCAAGCCCGCCGCCCGCGCTTCGCTCGGGAATGTAGATGAGGGTAACGTGGATAGTGTTCACAAATCGCAAGTATCCCCGATCGTTGTATTTGTGGAAAGGGTGGCATTTGTGAACAATTGTCGTTTGTGAACAATCAAGTCATAGGCAATTCGATGTTGAATCGCGTGTTTGAGGGGGTCCGTGTCGTCGATCCCGCGTCCGGACGGGATGAGATCGCCGATTTCGCCGTCCGGGACGGGATGATTCTCGCGTCGGGCGCTGACACCGCCGGATTGCCTTGCGAAGAGGCAAGGGGAAAGATCCTTGTACCCGGTTTCTGGGACGTACACGTGCATTTTCGCGATCCGGGAAATCCCGATGCAGAAACCCGTGCCACCGGCGCCCGCGCGGCGGCGGCGGGCGGGTTCACGCACGTCGTGACGATGCCCAACACGACCCCGGCGGGCGATTCCGCCGCATGGCTGCGCGAGCAGCTGGAAGATGCGTCCCTGCCGATCGCAGTCCACCCTTCAGCCTGTGTTTCACGCGGGCGGAAGGGAGAAGAACCGGTCGATTTCGACGCGCTTGCCGCAGCCGGCGCGGCTGCGTTCACGGATGACGGCAACATGGTGGTTTCCGAGGACGTGATGCGGACGGCGATGACCGCCTGCGCCCGTCTGGGGAAGCCGGTGATGGATCACGCTGTCGTTCCGGCGATCGCCCGCGGCGGCGTCATCCGAGACACGCCGCTGGCCCGCCGTCTGGGACTCCCTGTGTTTCCGCCCGAAGCGGAAATCGAAGCCGCCCGGCGGGACATCCGTCTGTGCGAAGAGACCGGATGCCGCCTCGACATCCAGCATGTCTCCTGCGCGGGCACGGTGGCCCTTATCCGCGAAGCGCGGGCACGGGGGCTTCCCGTGACGGGAGAGGCCACGCCGCACCATCTGGCGCTCGCCGCCGAGGAAATCCCTGACGACAACGCCGCGTACAAAATGAATCCGCCGCTCGGCCTCCGCGCCGATGTCAAGGCGATTCGCGAAGGCGTGTTGGACGGGACGCTCTCCCTCTTTGCGACCGACCATGCGCCGCATACGGCCGTGGCAAAGGCGAAAGGATTCGCCGGGGCACCCTTCGGGATCATCGGGCTGGAGACCGCAATCGGCGTGACGTGGAACGTGATGGTGGAGGGGGCGGGGTTGCCGGTGCTGGAATGGGTCCGGCGGTGGACGTGTAATCCCGCCGCGTTATTGGGCTTGCCGCCGCCGACGCTTGCCGCCGGTTCGCTTGCCGATTTTGTCTTGGTGGATCCCTGTGTGGAGCGGGTGGTTGATCCGGGGACGTTCGTGTCGAAATCGGTCAATACTCCGTTTGCCGGATGGACGCTCCATGCGGTACCGGTTTTGACGGTTTGGAAAGGTGTCGTGCGATGAATTTTGCTCTTTTTGAAAACGCTGCGACGGCGCTTCCCGCCGTGTTTTTCGAGAAGCCCGTGGACTGCGGTGTCGTTTTAGGTTCGGGGTGGGGGAAGACGTTGAAATGCGATGAGGTGCTGGCCTCGGTCTCCTACGCCGACATTCCCGGCTTGGGGGCACCGTCCATTGCGGGGCATTCGGGCGAACTCCGCCTGTTCCTCCGCCACGGGCTTCGCATCGCGGCTTTCCTAGGCCGCCGCCATTGGTACGAAGGGGAAGGAATGGAGCCGGTCGTGATGCCGGTCGAGCTTCTGCGCCGGATGTCCGCCGGGCGGTTGCTGGTAACGAATGCCTCCGGCGGGGTGAATGCGGCTTTCCGTCCGGGTGATTTGATGATGATCACCGACCACATCAACACGGTCGGCTTGAATCCGCTGATCGGTCCCGTCCATCCGGGGTGGGGGGTGCGTTTCCCCGATTTGAGCGAAGTCTATAGCCGTGGGCTTCAGAAGGTTTTGCGCACGGCGGCGGACGATACGGGCGTCAAACTGCACGAAGGCATTTACGCCTTTACGTCCGGACCCGTTTTTGAAACGCCGGCGGAAGTCCGTGCGTACCGGGCGTGGGGTGCCGACGCGGTCGGAATGTCCACCGTCCCGGAATGTACCCTTGCCGCCGCCGTCGGTATTCCGACGGCGGGGTTGAGCTGCATCACGAACATGGCTGCGGGAATCAATCCGAGCGGGTTGAACCATCAGGAAGTGATCGAGCAGACCGCTGTCTCGACCCCGCTCATGGCCAATGTCGTCGACGCCTTTTTCAAACGGCTATCCTCCTTTGTGCAACAATAAGACTGGGTAATCTTTTGTGTCAGACGTGGGAAGGATGGTATTGAAACGACATTGTCTGAAAAGGAGGTATCTTATGAACTTTGGAAGAGGCATAGTGGTTGGAATGTTCGCGATGGCGGCGATTTGCGCACATGCGGACACGTGGACCGATCCCGATACCGGCTACACGTGGAAGTACCTGATCAACGGCGACACGGCGGAGATCTACAATGGCAGTTCGCATGCCGCCATCTATCCGAAGCCGACAGGTGCCGTTACGATACCCGCCTCTCTCGGCGGCAAGACGGTGACGAGCATAGGGAGGAGTGCGTTCTCCGGTTACAGCGGCTTGACAAGCGTGACGATTCCGGACTCGGTGACGAATATCGGGGGGTAGACGTTCTCCTATTGCAGCGGCTTGACGAGCGTGACGATTGGCAATAGCGTGACGAGCATCGGGGATGATGCGTTCCAGTATTGCAGCGGCTTGACGAGCGTGACGATCGGCAACAGCGTGACGACCATCGCGGATTGGGCGTTCCGCAGATGCAGCGAATCTCTTTTCGACACGACGTCCATCCCTGGCGTGAAGCTGGTTGATGGCTGGGCGGTCGGCCACACAGGATCGCTTCCCAGCGACTTGGATCTTACTGGAATACGCGGTATCGGGAATACTGCGTTCATGAATTGCACTGGTTTGACGAGCGTGACGATCCCCGACTCGGTGACGAACATAGGAGGTGGTGCGTTCTCCGGTTGCAGCGGATTGGCGTGCATTTTCTTTGATGGGAATGCTCCCGCCGCAACTTTAGCATTCGCAAATGTCAGTTCAGACTGCACGGCGTATGTCAAACGAGGATCGACAGGGTGGGGTGTCGAGATTCCCGGTATATGGAACGGGATTCGTATTGAGTATATCGACGGCGGTGAACCGGGTGTGCCGGGAGGTGGAACCGGCGGAGATGACCCCGATCCCGAACCTGAGCTCGCACCGTTCCCGGCTTTGGCGTTTACGGCGGCGAAGGCGAAGGTGCTGGACGGCGCGGTGTATAACGCGGCGGGGAAGGTCGCCAAGCCGAATGCGAAGAAGCGCACGGCGAAGGTTTCCGGTTCCGTCACGCTGCTGGACGGCAGGAAGCGGTCGATGAAGGCGGCGACGGCGAACGTCCCGGCGGACGCACCGGTCGGGGCGGACATCGCGATCAAGGGGCTCGGCACGCTTTCGGTTCAAATCGGAAACGACGGTTTCGCGGGCACGATCGGTACGTATACCGTCCGCTCTGCGAAGGTCGGCGGCAAGTGGCCGGACACGCCGGCCGGCGTGACGGTCGATTTCGCAACCGGCGGATCCCTGCCGCCGGGTACGCTCGAACCCCTTCTGCCGAACGGCGTCCCGGTACGCATAAAGGGCGGGAAATGGGTGTTCGAAAAGGTGGCCGCCGTCAAGCTCATGAAGGGCGAACTGGTGACCGACACCGCGAAGGGAAAGACGAACCTTCCCGCGCTGAAGCTGACCTACACGGCGAAGACCGGCCTTTTCAAAGGCTCGTTCAAACTCTACGCGATCCAGGGCGGCAAGCTCAAGAAGTTCACCGTCAAGGTCACGGGTGTGGTCGTGGAGAACGCGGGCGCCGGTGTCGCGAAACTCGCCAAACCCGCCGCGACGTGGAACGTCGCGGTGGAGTAGGGGGAGGTGTTCATGGCAAGTGAACGGAGACGTTGACCTTTAGCCCAGCGAGACTTCTGGACCGGACATGCGCCCGTTCTTGCTTATAACTTGAACAATGTTCACGTTACCCCAATCTACATTCCCGCGCGGAGTGCGGGCGGGGGGCTATAACTTCATTGTTCACAAATACCATCATTGCCACAAATACAAATACCGAAGCCACTTGCAATTTGAGATTTGTGAACACTATCCAAGTTACCCACATCTACATTCCCGCGCGAGCGCGGGCGGGGGATTGTCCATATGAATGCTCTCGCGCACGGCGCGGTCGGTCCGCCTCCCGTATAACTTCACCCCTCGGCTTACCGGGGACAGTATAGCAAGTTATCCGAATCGAATCACTCGCGCCGAGGCTCGAACGTGGGTATAAAAATAAAACGCGATAAGTTCAGATGTCAACGTGTCAAACCACGGGGGCATGGCGCCTTTCCCCCTCCGCGTGATTTCGGGTTTGATGGGGCGGGGGGGATTTGCTACAATCAGGGCGTTTGTTACAGAAAGGGATTGCCTTTCACGGGAGGACAGGGACTTCTGGGAAAACGGCGGTCTGTTTTTACATGAGGATTCGACATGAGGTTTTTGTTTCTATCGTTGCTCGTCACGGCGGGGAGCGCGTTTGCGCAGCTTCCGCTGAACCGTAATCTGCCGGTTAGTTTCGGGGTCAATTCCAAGTTGCACGAACGTCTGGAAGGTGAATTCCTGGATGCCCGGATTTACGCCCGTGTCTGGTCGCCGCGAGAGATCATGCATTACTCCAAGTCGAAAGATGCGGCGGTCTCCGGCGACAAGCTGGTTTGGCGCGGCGTTCCGAAGGTCGGGGACACGTGCGACGCCGCCCGCCGCGCCGATTACGCCGGAGGGTTCACGTTCGCGGCGTATGTGAAACCGAAAGGGGCTGGACGCCTGCTCGATAATGTGACACCCGGTCGTGGCGACGGCTGGTTGATTGATTTCTACCAAGCAAAGCTTCGCCTTGTGCTTGGCGGAGGCACGAATTACTTCCATCCGCAGCCGGTGGAGTGGGGAACTCCCCACTCCGTTGTCGTTACGGTGGCGGCGGACGGCGCGTGGGCGCTTTGGCTGGATGGCAAACGCCATGAGGAGACGAGGAAGGCGGAGCGGAAGTCCCGCGGTTGGGAACTGTTGTACGACCGTCCGGCGGACAACTGGAACGCCGCGCTTCCGGTCGGGAACGGACGTCTCGGCGCGATGGTTTTCGGCGGGATCGACCAGGAGCGGCTGCAGCTTAACGAGGAGACGATCTGGAGCGGCAACCCCGGTCCGAACGACGATCCCGGCGCGACCCCGGAGAATTTTCGGAAATCGCGCGAATTCGTTTTCGCGGGACAGGGTGCGGAGGCGATGAAGGCCCTGCCGCGCGATTACACCCGCAGTGCGAAATACCAGCCGTTCGGCGACCTGATCGTGAAGTTCGCGCTGCCAGAGGGCGAGGTTTCCGATTATGTGCGCACGTTGTCGCTCGATGATGCCGTCGCCACCACTTCGTTTATGAAGGACGGCGTTCTGTTCACGCGCGAGACGTTCGCGAGTTTCACCGATGACGTGGTTGTCTTCCGCGTCTCAGCCAGTGAACCAGGCGAGGTGAATTTCGACGCGACCTTCGCGAAGCATTGGGCGGGTGAGTGTGTCGAAGAGAACGGACAACTCGTGTTCGGCGCGACCACGGGGGCGGCGCCGGGAGGGAAACCCGGAAACCAGTTGCGTTTCGAAGGCCGTCTCGCCGTTAAGACGGAAGGCGGCAGCGTCATCTGCAAAGACGGCCGCATTACCGTGAAGGGTGCGGACGCGGCGGTGTTGCTGGTGGGTATCGCGACCAATTTCAAACGGTTTGACGACCTTTCCGGCGATGCCCACGCCAAATGCGTTTCGACGCTGGCCAAGGCGCTCGCCGTTCCCTACGAGAAGAGTCGTGCCGCGCACGCCGCGTTCTACCGGAGCCTCGCCGACCGCTGCACCCTGTGGCTGGGACGCGACGCCTACGCCGGGACGACGACCGAACTCCGCCTGAAGAATTTCCGGGAGACCGGCGACACCTACCTCCCCGCCCTCTACTTCCGTTTCGGGCGGTACCTGATGATCAGCGGCTCGCAGCCCGGTACGCAGCCCACCAACCTTCAGGGTATTTGGAACGAGCACATGGATCCTCCCTGGAACGCCAACTACACGATCAACATCAACACGGAGATGAACTACTGGCCGGCGGAGTCCACCGGACTGGGGATGTTGGCGGAACCGCTCTGGCGGATGTGCGACGAGCTCGCGGTTACCGGCGCCCGTACGGCCCGGACCGTGTACGGCGCGGCAGGCTGGACCGCGCACCACAATACCGACCTCTGGCGTATCGCCGGTCCCGCCGGGCCGACCGGTTGCGGCACGTGGCCCAGCGGCGGTGCCTGGCTGTCGATGCACCTCTGGTACCACTGGCTCTACACGCACGACCGAGCGTTCCTCGCCTCGCATTATGCCACGTTGAAAGGCGCCGCTGATTTCTACGTCTCGTATCTGGTGAAAGATCCCGCGACCGGCAGGTTGACAGTCTGCCCCTCCATCTCGCCCGAAAACCGTCCGAACGGGAAGTTCTGGAACGGATCGCTCACGCACGGCGCCACGATGGACCACGCGATCGCCCGCGACATCCTGAACGCCGCCGCCGACGCGACGGACATTCTGGGGAAAGACGCCGCCTATGCGAAGAAGCTCCGCACGGTCGCGGCGGAGATCGAGCCGTACCATGTCGGGCGGTGGGGGCAGTTGCAGGAATGGAGCGAAGACTTCGACAACCCGTCTGACACCCACCGCCACACCAGCCATCTGTACGGTCTGTATCCGTCCGCCCAGATCACGCCGGAGACGCCGGAACTCTTCAAGGCGGCCCGCGTTTCGCTGGAACATCGCGGCGACTTCTCGACCGGATGGGCGATGGGGTGGCGCGTCTGCCTGTGGGCGCGTCTCCTGGACGGTAACCACGCTTACACGCTTTTGCAGAACCAGCTGCGCCTGGTGGGGTCGTATGCCGGGGTAAACTACGGAAAAGGCGGCGGCACCTACCTCAACCTCTTCGACGCCCATCCGCCGTTCCAGATCGACGGAAACTTCGGTTGCGCGGCGGGTATCGCCGAGATGCTGCTGCAGAGTCACCGTGGGGCGCTCGACCTACTGCCCGCGTTGCCCGACGCCTGGCCGGAAGGGCGCGTGACCGGATTGCGCGGACAGGGCGGTTTTGTCGTGGAGATCGTCTGGATGGAAGGGAAGCCGGTTTTCGCCAAGATCCGTTCGGAACTGGGCGAGCCGTGTACCGTCCGTTACGCGGGGAAGGCCCGGAAGCTTGCGCTCAAGCGTGGCGAAACCGCCGTCGTGACCGAGTTCTAGCCATTTTCTTCTGTCGTGTAGTTTTCAAAACAGGACTGGTGTAGTTTTCAAAACAGGACTGCCTCAACAAGTGCAAACCCTTTGATTTTATTGGGTTTTGTTGAGGGGCAAGCTTGTCGGGAGTCCTGTTTTGCGCGAATTCAGC
>JAGCVN010000048.1 GCA_017962315.1 Kiritimatiellia bacterium | reverse complement strand
CGCGTCCCTTGAATCCGGACGGCGGCGTCCAGGGCGAGAGGTACGTCCCGCCCCAGGAGGAATCGACGATGCCGATGGGGATGTCGAGCGCGCCATGCAGTTCAAGCGCGTAGTGGAACGCCACCGCGCCGAGATTGTATCCCGAAGCCTTGAACGACTCCGGCGAGAAGTCGCGCCAGACCGCCTTCCAGTTCAGGTGCGGTGCATCCGGTGATGCGTTCCGAGGCGTCTTCACGAACCTGATGAACGGACGCCGCGTGACGGAAGTCAGATACGCGCCGTCCTTGTCGCGCCCGCGTGGGCTTCCGCCCCAGATCGGAAAGTTCATGTTCGACTGCCCGCTCGCGAACCAGACCTCGCCCACGAGGACGTTCTTGATCTCCTCGGCGTTGTCCTTGCCCGCGATCTGGAGGACGCGGTTCTCCTTCGAGGGCGGCATCGGATCGAGCGAAACGCTCCATTTGCCGGAGGCATCAGCCGTCGCCTTCTTCGTCTGCCCGGCGAACGACACGGTCACGCGCTCCCCCGCGTCCGCCGTGCCCCACACGGGAACGTCGCGTTCGCGCTGCAACACCATATTGTCCGCAAACGGCGTCGCGCTCACGACTTTCGCTTCAGTTTCAAGCGCCGCGAAAACCGCCGCGCCCAATGTAATCAACAGTAATTTTTTCATTGTGGTACCACGTTGTATCATACCGTTTGGTTTCATGCTAGTCCAAAATCCGTGAAGAAATTTTCGTCGCGCTAACGCTTGACGCGGTAGCTGAACGCACCGGAAACTGACTTCACGGAATACCAGCCATCCTTGACGGTCGCCTCGGCCTGCCCCAGCTCCTTCCCCTCAAAGTCAAGCGCGGTCGCCGTGCCGCCGGGGATGCGGAACGCACACGGGCGGTTGCCAAGAGAAATGATCTCCCAGCCGTCGTCCGCCACGCGGCAGAGCACCGTGCCTTCGGTACGCGCCTTCGCCCGCACCGCCTCGCCGCCGCGCGCGCGCAGGAAGATGTACTTCGGCGATTCGCAGTAGTCGGCGCGGACGCCTCCCACGTCGTCGCTCGCGACGACGATCTGTCCGTCACCGCTCTTCGCCCAGTAGCCGCACGGCGGGAGGTCGATGCCGCCGAACTTCAGCCTCTCCTTCTCGTTTCCGTTTACGCACACCACCGTGCCGTCCCGGTACGCAACGCGCACCTGGCAGCGCTTCACGGCGTCCATCATCAGCGCCACGCTCGTCGGCAGCCACCGCCCTTCCGCATCCGCGTACTCGATCTTCACCGCTTCGCTCTGCGTGTAGCGTGAGGCAATCTGCTGGACCATGAAATGGCTCATCATCGCAATCGAGAAGCCCTCCTCTGAAAGAGTCATGCGCCCTGGTCCGCAGTAGGCGAGGCCGAACGCCTTGGGTGGATCGAAGAGATGGTCGAGGATGAGGTAGCCGGAATGCCCGAACGCGAGCGTCGCGCCGATGAAGCGGTCGAGGAGGTTGGTGTACGCCTGCGGCGACGGCACCTTGGGAACGTACAGTTCCCCCGGTCTGAACATCACGAGGCATCCCATACCGAAGTCCGTTTCAAGCGGGTGGATCTTGAGGACATCGAAATCGACGAGCCATGGATGGTCGGCGTACGGACGCCCCCGGTCCGCCGCGTAGTTCCCGTCGGCAAGCCCGGCGAAGAGGAAGTGGTGTCCGCCCTCGGACCACACCGGGCCGCCCCACGTCTTCCGCTGGAGGAGCAGCGTCTCGCCCCATGCGTAGAACGTCTCGGCGAACGTCCCCGCGCCCGGAACGCGCGCATCGTAGTCGGTGTGGCCCCAGAGCTTGACCGCCGTATGCACGTCGCAGTAGGCGGTGTTGAAGCGGAACTTTTCCTGAATCTTCGGGGCGACCGACTCGCAGAGCGCCGGCGCGGCGGCGGGGCGTATCGCGTAGTTGCGCATCCACGCCCCGCAGACGTTCATCGCGGCGTCGCGCCGGGCGAGATCGGGATGCCAGTTGGCGTTTGCGGGGGAGATGTCCGTGAAGTTGTTATAAGGCCCATAATGGTAGCCCAGCTCGTCGATGAGGAAGCGCGTGTAGTCGAAGTGCGCCTTGTCGCCGCCCTTCGAGGGATCGGTCTTCGTGCGCAATGTGAAGCTCTCGCCACCTTCGCGCCACATCGTCTCGTGATCCGTGATCAGCACGTCGCGGATGCCGTGCCGATGCACCGCCTTCCAGAGTTTCTTGTCCTGCTCGTGGTCGTACGCGGCGTGCGAGCGCCACGTGACACTGCCCGTGAGCTTCTTCCACGGGGACTTCGGATTCGGGATGTTCGGCAAGACGCCCGCGAAGTCGGGCGAGAGCGTGATGAAGAGCCGCTCGGAAAGCGCGTTGTACGTTCCATCGGACTTTCTTCCGTACACGACCGAAAGCTCGTTGCCGCGCGGGGTCTTCCTAACGCGGAAGCCCGAGGCGTTGGAACGATACCAGTCGAAGAGCGCCAGCCGGAACATCGTGGTCGGGCGTGCCGCCCAGCGACCGCCGTCACATTCCAGCATATCCACCTGCGCGCGCGCGCCGTCGTCAAAATTGAGGTACGGGACGTCCACGCACCGAACGAACCGCCCTTCGTCGGCGAGTCCGGCGGAAAGCTCGGTGACCGCCCCCGGCGGCGCGTAGAAATCGACGATAAGCGTCCGCCCCACGCGGCGCGTGGTGACTTCGAGGAGGTTCGTCGCCGCACCCGCGCGCGCGCCGCCGGTGAACCGCGCAAGCGCCTCGCCCGGCTGCGGTTCCGCCACGTCCGGCAGGATCGTCTCCTCGCGCGTCGGGAACGGCAGGGCGCCGTCTCCCGTGTTCAATCCCTGATTCGCACCGGGGAGTGGTTTCAGATTGCGCCTTGCGCGCGGCTTCAAGTCAAGCGGCTTGAACGCATCCTTGAAAATCGCAAGGGAGTCGATGTAGATGACGCGGTCCGAAGTTTTATTGAAGCCTGTGAACTCAAACCCAACGAACGTCGATTCGCGGAGCTTCGGGATGTCCGCCTTCGGGAAACGGACGTACCGCAGATGCCAGCCCTTCCAGTCGATGTTGGCGAGACGGTAGCACAGCGCGCGCCCGTCGGGACGGCGAAAGACGGCCGTCAACGCGGGTGTCGGCTCGCCGACGCTCATGTTCGCGCCGCGCGTAAAGTGTTCGCCGCGAATCCAGAGAGACATCGTATCAAACTCGCCCTGCGGCAACGGCATGCCCTCCGCGAGACGGACGCTGACGCGCGGTTTCTTGCCCGTGGCGCGATAGACGAGCCGCCCCGTCCACTCGCCGAAGAGCTGCTGGTCTTGCGCGCGCGCGAACGTCGCCTCCGCGTCCCAGCAACGCATCTTCCATTCGCAGGGCTTCTCGAAGTCGACAAGCGCGGGATGGGCGTCCTCGGTCCGCCCCGCATCGGTAAACTCATACGGTCTGTTCCCCGCCACGGCGGAGAGAACCGCCGCGCCAAATGTAACGAGATAGACGCCCGTCATATTCCGAGAAGCCTCCGTGCGGGGATTATCGCATCGAAATATCCGTCCGCCTCTACAGATTTCGCCAACTCTCCCGCATAAACCAGCACGGGGCGAGCCGACATCCCTGCTCGCAAGGGAAGTCGCCTTATCTTCTGTCGCACCTCGTCCTCCACGTCAGCATCAATGTAGTTCTTCCGCTTGACCTCAATCACGTACGCGGTCTTCGGCGTTTGCACGAGGAGGTCGATCTGGCATCCGCCGCATCCGTCCCTTCCCTTCCGCGAATTCCTGTACGGCGCAGCGGATTCGATTGTTGCATTCCCGCTGCCGATACACGACGCCACATCCATGGCGTTGTTCACGATGAGGTTCTCGAATTGCAACCCCATAACCGTATTCCACTCGGGCAAATGCTCCAAAGACGCATGACGGTACGTGCCGGTCTCGATCTCCGACTTCTTCGGCATGATGTACTTCAGGTAAAATCGCGTGTAGTTGTCGCGCAGACGGTACTTCGAGACGCGCATGACGGTTCCCGTCGCGGGATTGAGCCCCAGATCGCCAGATATGAACCCGCCTTGCTCCAGTTCCTTGAGCATCTCGGCAAGCCTTCCGTTCCGCCCGATATCCAGCACAGCGGAAATCTCCGCCCCCGATTTCGGCCCATCGGACAAGGCGACGAGGATTGCGCGCTTCACCTCCATCGCGTCGCCAAGGACAGGGGAGAAAATGGCGTCGAAGTCCTTGTACAGCTCGCCGCCCTTCTCAAAGCACATCCGCCTGATGTTCTCCTCGGCGGGAACGCCCGGATCAATCTCCTCGAGGTAGCGCGGAACGCCGCCCGTGACGGAAAGAACATCCAGTATCTCGCGTTCGTCCACCCGCATCCGTGCCTCGCCCCAGAACTCCGCACTCTCGGCAAGTGACAGCTCTGGAATAACGTAGTCGCGCGAAAACCTTCCCGTGAATCCCGTGTCGCCGAGGATGTTTTTCTTTATCCAACTCGACACGGAGCCGCATACTACGACGATCAGCTTGTCGTGCCTGTGAAAAAGCGTTTCCCATGCCGACCGCAACACACCCGGAAAGGTATGGTCGCAATGCCCCATCCATGAGATCTCGTCGAGAAGGACGACCGTACGCTTCGCATCGTCAATCTGCTTGTCGAGGAGACTAAATGCCGAATACCACCTTTCCACCTTCCTATAACCGCACCCCGTTTGGTCGTCAAGCACCGTCACGAAATGATCCAGCTCGTCCTGGTTCGTCATCGGCTTTTCGACGGATGGGGCTAGTCCCTCAATCTCAATGTAAGCCTCGGCAGTCCTGCGGGCAAACTCGCGGATGAGCGTCGATTTCCCGATGCGGCGGCGACCGCGACAGGCGACGATGGAGGACGTGCGCTTGCGCCACAGTGTCTCCAAATCAGACAAAAGCTCTTTTCTACCGACAAACATGATTTCACCTTTTATCGCTTACGGCGATAATATATCATTTTTGACGGCGAAAGGCAACGGCCTCGTCGCGAAATTATACATTTTCAAATCTCGCGACGCCGCTTCCCAAGCCACCGTCACTTGACGATCAGCATAAAGCCTTTGGTGTAAATGAGCCGGAGGCCGGTGGAGTCTTTCCTCACCCTGAAGCCTGCCGCCGCCGTTTCCGGATCAAGGACGAAATCTGCACCAGGAACAGTTGGCGTCTCGTCCACGACAGTCCACATGAAGAGATGTGGATTCGCCGACCTTGCAAGCACCTTCAGGTCGTCGCGCCCGGCAAGGTTCACCGTGATCTCGCCGCTGTCCGCGAACTCGAGGTCGGTCTTGCCGTTCGCAAAAGCAGAAGTCATCGGCCACCCGGCCGTCTTCGGCCACGCCGTCAGATCCATCGTCGAACCCGCCAGCATCGTGCAGCCGTAGTACGCCGCCACCGTAGGCTTGAACACGCCAGAGACTGTCATCTGCGTTGCTCCATGGTTACTACCTGTCGAGTAGAACTTCGCCTCATACCCACGCATACTGAACGGCGAGGCGATGTACAGAGCGCTAGCTACCTTGAAATCGACGTTCGTTGCAGTCACGTAGCTGCCTCCGGTCAGAAACCACCCGCCGATCGTGACATCGACCGTTCCATTGATGTATGTCGTGTTGTAGTTGCGGAAATACCTGCCGGCCGAAATCTGGATTTCAAGCGTGTGTCCGCCGAGGTCGACGAAGGTCGGCTTGTCGCCGTTCTCACCATAAAATCCGAAGTCTCTCTGGGCAACGTAGAGTGAATCGTCCGTAAGCCGCATTCTCGTAATCATGGATGCGGCCTTGACATCGGCCGTAGTGCCTTTCATCGTACCGCCGTCAAGCGTGAATCCGTAATAGTGGAACCCAGATTTGCCGTTCATGTCGCAAGTCGCATACTTGCGGACGGTGATGTCGCTCCATTTCGCGCCGAGCGGCAACGTGTCCCCGCTCGCGCCAAGCTTCAACGTGCCCGCCGTGATGTCCGTGCCGCCATTGTACGACTGGTTCTGTTTCTCGGGAACGAATACGCCGTCGCCTTCCTTGACGAGGCGGAGATTTCCCGTGAGCGAAACGGTACTGTTGTAGATGGTTGAGCCGCTCGGCACGACGACACGCAGGTGCCCGCAGTTTTCAGTGCTGCAGTACTGAAGCTTCCAGAACGTGATGATTTCGGCGTTGGCAATGGCTGTGAACCTTATGCGGTAGTAGCGGTATGCCGTGGTGTTGGAAAAACCGTAGGTATGCGTCTCGAATGTCGCCGACCATGTTTCGCCGAAGCGGGTGTCCAACAGCTTCCAAGCGGAAAGCTCATCCACGCCCGACCGGTACGCAGCATCGTCGTTGGAACCGTAAATCTCCCACGCGCCGGGGCTGCGGTTAACATTGTCGCCGGTTGTCAGCCGGTACCTATCGACGACCGTCGCCGTCCTGAAGTCATAGTCGATGACGACCGGAAGCTGAGACGCCACAGCCATGACGCGGGTTTTCGTACTGCTTGGCGCGGACGTGACAAACGGATTGGAAAAGGCGTCCTTCGCCGTGCCCGCGTTGGTCTCATAGTACGTGTTTGGAGACCAAACGCGCGACGCATCGGAATCCGTCAAGTCAAGCATGGCTGTCGTGTCGGTGATCTCGCCTGCGCCATCCAGCTTTGCGACGGCAAATTCGTTCCCCTGTAGGTCGATCGTCCCGTCGATTGAGAGTTTGCTCTTCCACCCCGTGTTCCACTGCAAATCGCCGGACAGTACCGCGTCGCCGACAGATACGCGCCCCGATCCGGATGTGGAAATGTTCGAGAGGTCGCTCGCGTCAAGCCCCGCCATATCCAGCATAAGTGCGTTTTTGTTCTGGCGTCCGTACTGCAGCCGTAAGAACTCGATGATGCCCCCGCCTTCGTTGTTCGCCGAGAAGGAGATGCGGTAGTACCGATACGCCCTTTCGCTTGCAAAGGAATACGTGCGCTCCTGTGACACGCTCCATCCAGTCTCCGACGGACGGCTGTCAAGCGTCGTCCATGTCGTCCCGTCATTGGACCCCGAGAAGGCAATCGTCTTCGGCGCGCGCTTCGACGCGGAGGCGGACGCAGATCCTAACATGAGTTTGTACACGTCGACAAACGTCGGCGTCCCAAAGTCATACACGATGTGCTTCGGATAGTCCGCCGTCGTGTCGATTACGCGTTGACTACTGGAGTACGATGCGTAGTCCGCAAACGCCTTCCACGCTGGCTGGGTGTTGAACGCCCGAGGCTCGGTGCTGTCGCCGAAATAGCTCTTCACGTATGTGTCGTCCGTCTGCGTCGTCGTGAGGTCGAACGCGCCGGAGTCGCTAAACGAAGAAGTGACATTGCCCTTGCCGTCAAGCGCGGCTACGCGGACGGCGCACCCGTTCAGGTCGATATTCCCGTCAAGAGTCACCTTGCCGAGTCCGCGCAAGTCAACGTTAGCCGATAGCGTTCCTCCGGCTACGACGATCCTTGCCGTTCCCGACACCGTATTGGACGCGGTAGCGAAGCCAACGGACTGCGACAGGTCGAGGCGCACCTGGTTGGGCACGTGCCCGTATTCCAGCTGAACGAGTTCCGTATGGCCGTTGGAAAGCTCCTGCGGCTCAAGAATCTCCATGCGGTAGTGGCGATAGGCCGTGCCGTTGAAAAACGTGAACTGTTTGCAGTCGGGGGCTGTCTTGTCGTTCCAGTCGGTTACGGTGCGCTCGTCAAGAGGCGTCCATGCCTTGTCGTCGCCCTCGTCGTTCGAGCCGTAGAACTTCCAGTGTTTCGCCGTGCGCTGGTGTCCGCTGTTCTGGTTGGAGGCGTTGCCCCTGTAGCCGCCTGCGTACACCTTGTAGGAATTGACGCTCGTAGCCGCGCCAAAGTCGTAGTCCACGATGATCGGAAGATTCTCGTTCGGAACGATGATGCGCTTGCTGTTGAGGTCGCTGGCCGAAGGGTCGCCGCGATCGAAGTTGTTGTTGAAGAAGTTAGCGGGCGAAATACTGGACGGGAATGTCGTTGGCGACGAGACCTTCGACGGATCGGCCGTCGTGAGGTCGAAGGTCGACGGATCGGCTACCGAAGATATGAAGGTACCCGAACCCGCAAGGCCGGAGACCCAGAGCGTGTGGCCGTTGAGGTCTACCGTCACGCCCTGCGGGACCGTGACGACGCCATCGCCGCGCCAGTCGGCGTCTGCGTTGAGCGTGACGCTCTCCGCGATAGTCGTATCGGCAAACGACGAGGAAGACGCCGCCACTACACAGATAGCCGCGAGAAACGTTCCCCTACCAACGGTGGTCATCACACGCGCAGTCGTTGCTTTCCATGCGAACACAGTAAACCGAGCTGGTGATTTCATTGGACTTACCTTCCCTTGCGTGGCTCAAATCGGACGAAAATTCTATCGCAAACAGTACCTCATGCTTTGTTCAACACGCGGCGGTAGTTTTCGCCGATTGTATCCCAGAGCTTGAGGGCATCGGGTGCACCGACGACCGTACCGTAACCGCCGCGATACGTCCAGGCGGCAAGGCGGTCGACGCCTTCCGCGACGGCGAGATCGACCCAGCGATCCACCTGCTTCCAGTCCTTCGGCTGTTTGTAGTATCCCATGAGCCAGCGTTCTGACTGTTTGCCGTATTTTTTCGCAATCGCAACCGTGCGGCGCACGATGTCCAGATAGAAGTCCTCCGGAAGCGCCCAGTTGACAATCGTCGTCGAAAAGACATCGAAGTACGGACAAGCGCCCACCATATCCCAGTTGTCGTAACCGCGATACTCGGAAACGTAGTAACCGTTCTGCGTGGCATGGACACAGCAGGTGATCTCAAGCTTCGGGTCGATTTCCTTCAACGCCTTTGAGGTGTCGGAAAGGACGACCAGCGCTTCGCGCCAACGGAACTGCTTGACGTCGTTCGTCATGTATTTCGGCATCTCGTACCCGTAATAGTCGGCGAACCGTTTCCGGCAGACGGGGCAATAGCACGTCCAATCATCGGCGACCCCCCCCGTGATGGAGGCGATTCCCTTCGGGAAGGCATAATGCGGCTCGTCCCAGAAGAAACCATCAGGTTTGGCCTCACGTGCAAGCGTGACGCAGAAATTCTTGAAGTAATCCCGGTAGGAGTTCGTGTTGAAACAGGCATAGGGCAACCGCTCACCGGTAAGGGCGGAGACCTGCCGGTTCTCCACGTTGTCCTGAAGGAATTTCGAGACTTGCTCCCCCCCGAAATACTTGCCGTTCCCCCACGGGTCGATCAAGACGCGCAACCCCAGTTCATGCGCTTTCGCGACGATGACGGGGACGTTCGGACGCCAGAAATCGAAGTCGAACTCGGTGACGGCGAGAATCACCTGCGTGACGCCGTGCGCCTTCATTTCCTTGAAATCGGCCTCGGCGTGTTCCACGTAATTGAGACCATAGTAACTGATGGAAGTCTGCTGAATCATGATACCCTCGTTTCTCCTCGTGTCGGTTTCACACATACACAACGCCCCCAGTCTATCATACCGTCCCTTACCGGAACAGCACAATTTTCACAAAATAAAAGATTGAAAAAAACAGAAGTAAGTATGGTATAAAAACTTCCTTGACCATGAACAGAGTTTTGAAAAGTATCAACAACATGGCTACGGGTCAATGGGAGAGCGACTGCGCGGCGTCCGTTGATTATTACAATGCATGGTTTATGGATTTTGTTCCTCCATCATTTCGCGCCGCGAGAGAACAAGCGTTAAAGAAAGTCAAAGCCGCGTTCCAATTTACGAAAAATTTGCAATTATTCGATGCGGAGACCTTACGTGCTCGTCCAGAGGTTCTTGCCGTGGCACGGAAACTGACCTGTCCGCCTCTTGCGCGCGACAGACTCTCTGGCCTTTCGGAGGTCTCATCCACTTTCATAAAACGATGTGAAGAATCAGATGGACAAGCACTTCCTGAAAAGTATCGAAGTAGCTTACAAGCGGTATTTGATGTTATCACCAAGATGCTCGACAAAGATATTCTGACATGGTTATCCCCAAATTCACGTTCGCCATCCCTCCTGTCGAAAAATCGAGCGGCGATTGTCATAGCCGACAGGCTTTGTGGCGCCCTGGCGGACCCAATACTGCGGAATGCCCAAGAGAAACGTCAACTAAAGGTATTATCGGACTGGTTAGTGAAGCGTGGATATCAACCTACAACCCTGCTTTCGCATAAACGCCTCAAGCCCGGACAGTACGCCGTTCATGTCAATATGCCGTGCCGTCTGACAGAACATTCAGATAGAATGGTCAATGTCTCTGTCGATCTGGTTATTCTGCCGAAATCCGCAACAATCGATGAGTTCCCGATTCTGATTGAGGCAAAGCCGGCCGGTGATTTTACAAATGTAAACAAAAGGCGAAAAGAAGAAGCCAAAAAGATGGAACAACGAAGAGGACAATATGGCAGGGATATCCGTTACCTTCTATTTCTGTGCGGTTATTTTGATGCGCAATACCTCGGATACGATGCCTCGGAAGGAATAGACTGGATTTGGGAACACAGAATTTCCGATATTGAGGAAGTTGGATTGTGACACTTGCCGAGACAGAACAACTCCGTGAAAAGCAACAAACGGAGATAGACATTTCAAAAACGATTGAAAGCCGACGTTCCTTTGGACAGTTTGCGACCCCGGCGCAGCTGGCGAATGAAATCGCCGTGACAACAATCCCTTATCTCCACAAAAAATCCCTCGATATACTGGAACCTTCTACCGGAACAGGTTCATTTGTTTCCGCTTTTCTTCGCCACGCCGGGGAAAGAGTCACCCGCATAACGGCAATTGAACTTGACCCAGATCTTTTTACGGCGGGGACAAGGCTCTGGTCGTCTTTCCCCGTTGATTACCGAAATGTCGATTTCACAACGGCAGAACCGAATGCATTGTTCGATCTTGTCGTGGCAAACCCGCCCTACGTCCGCCATCACGTCCTCGAAGCGGAAAGGAAACGGCAACTCCAGAGAGCTGTTTTCTCTGAAACCGGAAAATGGATTTCGGGATTGGCCGGTTTGTATTGCTATTTTCTGCTCCTTTCGCTCAAATGGATGATGCAAGGCGCATTGGGGGTTTGGTTGATCCCGTCTGAGTGGATGTCTGTCAATTACGGGGAGGCCATCCGTTCTTTTTTCATAAAAAGTGTCCGTTTATTGAAAGTCCACAAGTTCGACGCCTCCGATGTTCGGTTTTCCGATGCTTTGGTCTCTTCCAGTGTAATCTGGTTCCGCAAAGATTCCCCCGGAGGATCTGCCGATTTCATGCGGGGCATATCTCTGCAAACGCCTGATTTTTCGAAAACGATCCCCGTCGCACATCTAGGAAGCAAGGGGAAATGGCTCCCGCCTGTGGCGTCAGGTGCCTCATCGGCGAATGCACAGTTGAAGGACTTCTTCACAATACGCCGGGGAATCGCGACCGGCGACAACACTTTTTTGTGTTGTCCGAAGCCGAAGCGGATGAGCGCCATCTCCCCGCCGAATATCTCAAGCCGATTCTTCTGAGTCCCAGACATCTTACGACCACGTGATCTCCGACGAACAGGAAACGCCGGTCAACATAAAACGTCTGTTTTGCTTGACTGTACAGGCCGGGATTTCAAAACACTCCCAACCGGCATCCGTACTTATCTGAGCGAAGGGCTGGAAACGACAGCCACAAAAAACTATGTGCGGCACGGAAAAACTGGTTCGATCAAGAACAACGTCTTCCCGCTCCCATCTTTTGTTCTTACATGGGACGGGGGAAGGGTAAAAAAGCACCGATCAGGTTCATCTTGAATGAGTCAAACGCGATCGCTACCAATTCCTTTCTGATGCTTTATCCGAAAGCCCCCCTCGCCGTCCATCTCCATGCACATCCGGAAGACCTCTCCCGCGTCTGGAACTTTCTTCGGGATATTCCCGTGGAAG
This sequence comes from Kiritimatiellia bacterium, assembly GCA_017962315.1. Taxonomy (GTDB): domain Bacteria; phylum Verrucomicrobiota; class Kiritimatiellia; order RFP12; family UBA1067; genus RGIG8368. The sequence goes on along the minus strand of JAGCVN010000048.1, from coordinate 10,187 downwards.
AGTTTCGTCGCAGGGGACGCTGTTACGGAGGAGGTCTTCAGAAAATGGAACCAAGGGAGCTTGGCACACTCGATTGTTCCCGCTTGCAGGAGTGGTTGTCACATACTTCCGGTTTCCAGTACGGGGAAGATGAAACAGGTCAACTACTGCTTGTCATGGAAAAAGACAGGGAGGCTTCGGAGTTGTCGTGAAATCATATGCGCCGAGGATTGTGCCGTTCTCGTCGGCAGCCGAAACCATCATCAGGCGGTAGGTCTTGCCGTCCGGCGCAACGTCGATAACCGCATGAGCGCCTTCAAAACATTCGGGGGCAAAATCCTTGAACCACGGTTCGGCTGCATCCGCATCGCGACGCGCTTTCGGAAAGAGTCCCGGCGCATAAAGGCAGGGCCAGTCCGCTTTGGCAAACCTGCGCATCGTGGGGCGGTTCATGTGCTGCAGATGCCAGATTCCCGCAACGATCACGCGGGCGCGGAGCGCGGCCACGAGCGAGTCCGGCATCGTGTGATGGCCGTGGTGGTTGGCTTTGACGATGTCCACGCGCGGGCACACCTTCGCAAGTTCGACCTCGATGTCGGCTCTCGTCCCGTCGGGACGCTTTACGTGTCCCGAAAAATCGCCGGCCGTGAAGTAACGGAAATCGCCGAGCGAGAGGATAAATCCGATGGAGAGCGCGTTCTCGTCAAACCCGGTCCGCCTTCCGTCGGGGCCTGCGAGCTTGCCAAGATCCTGCACCGTCCCGTCGTTCTGAAGAATACAACCGTTCGAGCAGAGCGGTACAAAAGCGAACGCCCCGCCGCCACCGTGAAGCTGGCGTATCTGGTCTGATCCTTTCGCGAGCCGGAAACGCTCGACCTTGATGCCGCGCCGTTCCGCCTCGGTGTAGATTTCCTTCACATGCTTGACGGTCCAGTCATCAAAACTGTCCTTACGCGGCGCAGGGTCATTGACGTCCGGCCAAGAGCGATCGATGAACGTGCCGAAATCGAGGTGGTCCATCGCCTGCCCGATGCCGCTGATGCTATACTTCCCGTTCGCTCCCCTACCCGCGCTGAACTGGCCGGAACCGGAATGGTCGCTATGGTAGTGCGTAAGCAGGAAGTAGTCCACCTTCTTGCCGTTCGGGTTCTCCCGCAAGATATACCGTGCCGTCCACTCGCCAGCGCGTCGTGAGTCGTCCGGCAGATGCTTCACCACATCGCGGCCTCCGAACACGTAGTCGCCGCAGTCGATCAGAAGCGACGTTCCGTCGGGGAAGACGAGGAAACTCGTTTCGCCGCACCCGTTGAAGAGGACGCTTATCCGGAAGCGTCCCTTCTGCCATTTTGGCAACGTCTTCCCCGCGAGAGGATGCTTGACCAGCTCCGACCAGGACGAGCAGCCGAGTGCGCCGAATCCAAAAGCGGCGGCTCCGCGCACAAGGAATCCACGTCTGTTGCACGCTGCTTTTCCCACTGCCATGTCCCTCTACCTTATTTTGACTGGAGTTGATGCGTGATGTTCTGGAATTCTTCACGAAGGGAAGAATCGTCGAACGCGAAAACTTCGGGAAGATCCATCTTGAGAATGGCGTCGAAGGAGCTTCCGCTCGACTTCATCATCGTCAAAAAGTCTCCCGCCAACCGCACCGTGTTGTAGGAGTTAAGGGCGACATCGCGGATCCGCTGCGCGGTTTCCATCTTCTGCTTGACGACTTTTTCCTGTTCCGAAAGCATCGAGAGGTAGGCTTTCGCCGCCGAAAGCGTGCGACGGTTCAGCGCGGCGTTCGAGGCGAAAATGGCGCGTTGTTCAGGGGTATAGACTTTGTTTTTCGCGTTTCGTTCCGCCTCCGCGCACGTCGTCTCGGCATTTTTCACGATTTCCCCCACACCCGGCATCCAAATATCGTGGTTGGATTCGATGTACTGCTGGAAACATTCTATCTGGATATCCACCAGCGTGATGTACATACCGAAATACCGTTTCGCCGAATTGATGTCGCTTGAACGCATCAAATCGCGAAGGTTGTCCACGATGACGCGGATGCCGGCCGCGACGACCGTGTTGTCGATGATGCTGCCGGAACAGACATTCGCGAAGAAACATTCCGCCTGTTTCTCCGTCAATTTCAAACCGAGCGAGGCAAGCTCGTCGAGAACCTGTTTTTTGATTTCCGCCCGCGAACTTTCAAAGGCGGCGACCTTGTCGTTCCATTCTTTGATTTTCTGGTCGTACTTCTCCGTCTTGTCGGGATTGACAATCCGTTCGTTGCGAAGCTTGTCGATCTCCTGTTTCGCCGACGCGATCTTCTCTTCAAGCTTATCGTTCGCCTTCAGGATCCGCTGGGAATCCGTGGAGAGCAACAGTTCGCGCGCACGTTGCAAATGTTCGCGTATTTCGGCACGCTGCGACCGCTTGTCCGATTTCCAAAACCAGACGGAATGTTCCGGGAGGGAATCCATTTCGTCACGCAGTTCGCCTGTCTTGTCCGCGATCTTGCAGATTTTGTTCCACTGGCTGGAGATGAAACCTTTCACGTCCTCAAGAACCGGCTTCTGCGGATAGGCGTCTACAGCCGTGAGGGCGGCAAGAATGACAACAGACAAGACTCTCAAGTTCATGTGGATCCTCCTTTTCGAAAACGTGTTGCTGGGCATAAGACGGAATCAGGTCGTGGCGGAACAACTCGGAGACGGAAAGGGACAGTTCCCGCCTCCGGGAAACTGCCCCTTTCTGCCATTGCTACTTCGAGACGATCTGACCGGCTTTCGCCAGCATGATCGCTTCGACACTCTGGATCTCGGCAAACCCCTGCGAGCTGACGGGGTTCAGTCCTTCGCTCGCCTCCATGGAGGAGTCGGCCTCGTTATAGATCGTCGCCTTGCACCCGGTGAGCGAGCGGAAGAAGATGTTCCCCTTGTAGAGGTCGACCGCGACCGTTCCGGACGCCTTCTTCGCGAACACCTCGATCGCCGCGCGGGCCGCCTGTGTGGCGGGATCGAACCAGCGGCCATCGTAGACCTGGTCGGCGACAAGTTTGGAAAGCTGCTGGAAGAGCAATGTGGCGCGGCGGTCCATCGTCGCCTGGTAGAGGTAACGGATGGAGGCGCCGAGAAGCTCCATGCCGGGAGCCTCGTAGACGCCGCGGCTCTTCGTCCCGATGATCCGGTTCTCAAGAGCGTGCTTCATGCCGATGCCATTACGTCCGCCGATCTTGTTGGCGAGCAGCATCGCTTCAAGCGGCGAAACGTCTTTCCCGTTGATCTGGACCGCGCGTCCCTTCTCGAAACGGACGGTAAACTTCTCCAGCTTGTCGGGTGCCTGCTGAGGCCAAACGCCCATCGTCGGCTCGACGATCAGCATGCTGGTCTCCATGCTTTCGAGGTCTTCCGCTTCATGGGAGAGACCGGCAAGGTTTGCGTCGGTCGAATACTTTTTCTTGCCGCCTGCGAACGCTTTGATGCCGAATTGCGCGAGATAGGCGACCTGCTCGGTACGCCCCGGGAACTTCGCGAGGAGTTCGGCATCGCGCCAAGGCGAATAGACCCTGAAGTTCGGTGCCAGGACGTTCGTATAACGCTCGAAACGCATCTGGTCGTTACCGCGTCCCGTTGCTCCGTGGACGAGCACCGTACATTTCCGCTTCTTCATTTCCGGGAGCAGGCCGCGGACGGTGATCGCGCGGGCGATTCCGGTGGAATTCCAATAGCCGCCGTCGTACATCGCCTGACATTTGATCGTTTCAAAACAGATGTCCGCCATGTCCGCCTTCAGGTCAACGATGACCGTCTCGACCCCGCACGGCTCCATGCGCTTGCGGATGTCATCGATATTCTTCTCATCCGGCTGGGCGATGTCCGCCGAAAACGCGACCACGTTGACGCCCGCGCTGGTCAACACCTTCGTGATGGTTTTGCTGTCAAGACCGCCCGACACGCACACGCCGACCGTCTTGCCCTTCAGATCTGCCAATGTCATTGCCATTTTTTGAAACTCCTCATAAGGATGGGTTGGTGCCAGAGGCGGGAGTCGAACCCGCACGCCCTATTCGGACTACGGAGTTTAAGTCCGGTGTGTCTGCCATTCCACCACTCTGGCGTCTGCCGCCTCACGCAGGGTGGCCGCCCTGCGTGAAACAAAACAGAGGTCAGTCTACACCGGATTACCCGGAAAGTCGATAAAATTCCAAAACAAAAAGGGGAGGCAAAACGCCTCCCCCCGCAAAACAGAAGTCCGTTTAGGCTTCGACGACAACGATCTTCGCGTCAACCGCGTTCTTTTTCACGGATTCAATACCTGCAAGGCAGGTCTTGATGTCCGCGTATCCCTGGCTGGCCAGGATGATTTCGCCGTTTTTCGCCTTCAGGCGGAAGCGGGGTTTGCCGGCCGTGTCCGCGAAAACCTCGAACTTCGGGCATTTCTGCGCTTCGACTTTCTCGGCGGTCTGGTCCTCGATCGGAGCGATCGGCGCGTTCGTCTGAACGCTGGCGATGCCGGTATCGAGCGACGCCCGCTTGTTGTAGACTTCGGAAGTCCCGATCACCTGGCCGTTTGCGGCCTTGAGGTTGAACATCAAACCGCCATCCTTGACGGCCTTAATCTCAAACGTACCCATAACACGTATCCCTTCTGTATGCCACACCGGAAACCGGCGCGGCGTTTCCCCGCGACCCAACGCGGAACAAACCAAACAAGACGAATTTACCACGCTGTCAACGCTTTGCCAAGCACGATTTGCAAGAGATTCACGGCTGGAGAACGAAGACGTCGGCGTTCTCGTCGAAGGGGAATTTCTCGGGTAACGCGAGCGTGATACCCTCCGCCGAGGCCGTAAACGGAACGGACATCCCGGACGCAAGGTGCTTGACGGATCTGACGGCCGTGTTCCCCGCGAGAGGAATGGTCTGGCGGAGAACCTTATTCTCCCCTTCCTTCCAAAGCCGGATCGCACACTCCGCCCCGGTCTTGCGATTGCGCGTAAACGCCCAGTCGCCCTTCCGGAACGGCGGCAGCGGGCGCGTCTCGTAGATCGCCTCACCATTGCCTTTGAGCCAGACACCGAGCGCCGCCATGCGTTTAAGTGCCTGGTGCGGAAGCCGACCGTCCGGTTGCGGTCCGACGTTGAGCGCAAGGTTGCCGCCTTTCGCCACGACGTCGATCAACATGTGGACAATCTTGCGGACCGGTTTGTACTCGTCCTCGAAGTGATAGCCCCACCACCTTCCGATGGTGATGCAGCTCTCCCACGGAACGGCGATCGGCTCCTTCGGGATCGATTGTTCCGGCGTGATGACGTTCTCGCACGCCCCCCCCGCCGTACGATCGGCGGAAATAAGCGCGGGATTGTATTTACGCGCTTCGGCAATGATGTCCTCGATGTCGATATCGAGTCCCGCAGAGCGTTTTACCTGTCCACCGTCAAGCCAGATGACGTCAATTTTCCCATAGTCCCGGACAAGTTCGACAATCTGGTTCTTCGTGTATTCGCGGAACCGCGCCCACTTCTGCGGGTTCTTCCTCACGTCGTAGGTCGGACGGCGGTCTACCGTTCTGCCAACGCCGAAGTTCTCCCAGTAGTCCTCGTTGTGCCAGTCGGGTTTTGAAAAATACGCCGCGATGCCCAGCCCTTCGGCACGGAACGCATCGAACACGCCTTTCACAATATCCGCGCGCTTGTCGCTCGAAAAGGGACACTCCGGTGCCGTCACCTTGAAGGTGGAATACTTCGAGTCATACAGGCAGAATCCGTCATGGTGCTTCGTCGTGAAGATGACGTACCGGAAACCGTCCTCCTTCGCCGCCTTCGCCCATTTCACCGGATCGAACCGAACCGGATTGAACGCTTTGATCAGGTTCATGTACTGGCGTTTGAATTCGTCGGAATCCTTCGTCCAGTCAACCTCGCTGCGCGACCATTTCGAGTCGGCATCGCTTAGCGGCCAGGACTCTTTCAGACCGAGTGTGGAATAGATGCCGAAATGCATCATCAACGCAAGTTTCTGATCCTTGAACCATTCAAGACGCTCGATGACCGCCGCTTCTTTCGGTGCGACGTAACGTTTCGGCGTATAGCCATGTACGCCGTTCTTGATGCCGTCGGACGCTCCTGAAACGGAACTCGCAGCAATCATCAATGCCGATACAACCAAAACCATTTTCATCTTTCATTCCTTCGTTTTTGTTACTCACCTTAAAAAGACGCGCACCCATCCAGATGCCCGTCGAATGTGCTCCACAGAGTTCCTTCTCCGCCTGAGCGGTTCACAAGCTCGTGAAAAGTCGGAAATCCGCAGACAAGATCTTCGGGTGCGTCTCACGCCCGTCCCCGTCGCACACGGGGAATCCCGCATCCTTCGCCGTGACACCGAAAAGCCAGTCCGCCTCCACACCCTCGATTCTCACACGCCCGTCGGGCCACAGCGAAAGTACCCCGGAGAGCGGCCTTGTCCATCCAAGCGTATGCACCGATCCTGGATGGCGTTTCACGTATTCGGCCGGGTACTTGTCGTGCCGTTTGCCGAACCACTGGTAGTTCGCACTGTTGACGTCCCAGTAGGGAATTCCGTCAAGGATGCGCAGGTTGTCGTTGTGGTTGTGCCCGTTCATCACGAGACGGACAGTCCCGGGCTTCTTCGCGTTGGCCTCCGCGAATATCCGGCGAACCTCGGATGCGTTCCGTACCGGCAGGTAATTGGCGCGCTCGAAGCTTTCGTGTGCCATGACGACGCACGGATGCGGCGAACCGACAATCACAGACCGTAACCACTCCAACTGCTCAGGTGGCACCGAATAACTGTGCCGGTCTCTGATACGCGCATACCCTCCCTTCCCGTAGTGGACGAACTTTCCGGGTTCGAGGCAGAAGTAGTTGGCATCCGCGACGACGAAGCGAAAACCGCCCCGGTCGAAGGAGTAGTATCCCGTGCCCCTCATGTGGTAGGCTTCCAAGGTCGCCTCCTCGTTGCACTGGTCCTGGTCGTGGTTACCGAGCACATGGTATGCCGGGATGCGGGATGCGTTGTATCGCTCGATGAACATCCTCTGCCGAGGCTTCTCGACACCGTGCATGAAGTCGCCGAGCTGGATCATCATGTCGCATTTCTCGCGCTCCGCACGCGCCATGATCCCGTCGAGGAAGGACGTGTCGTCGCTGTTCGTCCAGAAGTCATCAAAGTGAAGGTCCGAGAACACGCAGACCTTGAACGGCCGTCCGGACACCGCGCCGGCAACTCCACCCGTCGGCACACTGACCGCCGCCCCGACCGCCGCCCCGATTCCGGCGATAAACCTCCGCCTGTTGGTTGCCATATGTATTCTTTTCATCTTCCTTGATGACGTCATTTCTTTTTCCTGAGACTTCACAATGCGCGGATATCCTCGGTATTCGACGTCGCAATATCGACCATGCCGTTTCCGTTTTCGTCCTTCACCTCGATGATGACAATCCTGCAGACGTGGCGCTCATGGCGGGGCGGTACACTCGTAGAACACCCCCTGCCATTTCTGCGCCGCAGCGTCTCTGTGCTAAAATCACCCTCCAAAAGGTCAAGCTGCGTGTAGGCAACGGGAGAAGCGTCATCGCATGTGGCAATGAGCTTCTTCGGGGCAAAGTGGCAGAAGAAGTCGCTCTCGCAGGGGGAACCACAGTTGCACAGCACGGCCTTTCCCCGAAAGAAGCCTACGTCCTTCTTCACATCACCCAATGATTTGTTTCCGCTCTTCGCCATCTTTATCCTGTTCCGAGGAGGATGTTACCGCACGATGATCATCAGGCCGCATGTGAGGTAGAGGCCGTCACTCCGCTTGCTGATGGAGTAGTTACGGCCACGGTCCACGGCCTTGAACGTCAGGCCGGCGAGGTTCGACGGCGGCTCAGTCCATCCGACGATTGGAACGTCATGGGAGATTTTCCTCGTACCGAGCTTCACGTTGATGGTGGCGGTGTCCGCGAAGGATATCGTCCGCGTATGCGTGGTCTTGCCGTCCACCTGCGAGCACGTCGTCCTGAACGTCGGGATATCATCCATCTGCGAAAGGTCAAGCGTCGAGCCGTCGGCTAGGATCGTGTTCGGGAAAGCGGTTCTTCCCCCCTCGGCAGGCGTGAATGTGCCAAGAACGGTCAGAGCCGTGCTGTCTCCTCCCTTGTGGTAGTTGACACTGTGAGAGACGAAGTTGCTCACCGTGAAGTTCTTGTCAAGCCAGAGTCCGCCGGTCTCCGTCGGGAAACGAAGCGTGAGGTTCGTGCCGACGCATGGATGGGAATACGGCTTGATCCAACCGGACAGCCCCTCCAACACGCCCTCGCCGGCGAAGGTGGCGTTGCAGATGCTGAGCGGATTGCCTTGTTCCAAATTGACCGTCATTGTGTAGCCGTTCATGTATATAGTGCTGGGGACATATCCTCCGACCATCAAGGCGAAGTCGCGTCCGGCCATTGTGGCGTTCCCCGCCAAGGTGAACGTGTCGCACATCTGCCGGAAGGCATTCGCGTTCGGACGGCTGGCCGAGAGCGTCCCGTTCGAGATGACGTATGCAAACTCCTGCCCCGTCTCGCCGAGCGTATCAATCGTCGCGCCAGCGCCGACAAACACGCTTGAACTCACGGGACCCAATTCGTTGTTGTATCCATGGTTGAGGTTCTTGTCCCCGATTCGCAAAACGCCTTCCTCGATGTCCGTCCCTCCAGCGTACGTCTGGCTAGGCAGCTGCGCGATGAACGTTCCCGCGCCCTTCTTCACAAGCCGCAGAGAACCCGTCAAGTGAACGCCGTTGTTCAGCAGGACATCATTCTCATCGACTGTGACGTACAGCTTGCCGCCCACTGCGGCGGTGTCCGTAATCGTCAACGCCGAACTCGGCAACAAAATGAACCCGGCGATCTGAAGGTCGTTTCCGTTGAGGTCGATCGTCACGCCGCTTGGAGCGACGATCTTGCCGAGCCCGCGCCAGTCGCAGTCGGCCGTCAGGCGTATCGTGCCGGACAGAACCACCGACGCGCATGTCGGCATGTTGTCCACAGGGAACTGCGCTGCCGTATCGCCCGTAACCGTAATGACGTTGGCGGCATTGCCGCCGGTCCCCTTCGCGACCGTATAGACACCATCTGCGCGTACCTCAACGTCAAAATCGCCGGCATACTGTTCATCGACGGTGAACACGGTCCCATACGAGGGGCGTTCCGTGAACGGCAGTACGTTGAGTCCGTTCGAGGGCGTGATCCCGCGGGCTGCGAGCTTGAGCGGAACTTCGGGCGAAATGATGCGGCCGACCGTAAACGATCCCGTCCCCTTGTTGAAGTGGTTCGTCTCGGACATACGGTCATGCATGCAGGGCGCATAGCTACCGTTTCCGTCAAGTGCGACCGCCGGCAGGAACGCGCGGTAGGGGGTGTCGCCCTCATATATCTCGTAGTGCCAGATGCGGGACTTCGAGTTCCAGCCCACGCCCCCGCGTGAGCCCCTTGCCGCAAACATCAACATCGTGTACGGCCCACTATCTCCGAAATTCGCGGTAATCGCTCCTTTCCACCGTCCATCGACGAACACATTCCGTCCAGAATCGTTGAACACCGTTTCGTGATGCTGCAACGCTGGATAGGTGGTGGCAAATGTGCCATTCCCGGCATAGCAGTAGCGCTCCTCCTTCGCATTGCTACTATTGAGCGACACGGGGTAGTACTTTGGCGACTGAGACCCGCCGATCATCGCAAGGCTCGTCTGGGTTTCGGCGGTAAACTTGTAGCCGACTTCCGTATGCGTGTTCGACGTAGCGATATGGCCGGTGTCGATCCACTGGGCACCGTCCGCCTCAAGGTACTCCACGAAGTACCACATCGGCTCTTCTCCTTCACGAGGACCCGCAGTCAAGTCATCGCCCGAGCCAAGGTTGTAGTAGAGCGTCTCCCCGATTTCGTCGAACATGGCGGGGCGGCCATTATCATCGACCACGGGAACGAACCTGCGCAGAACCTCGTCGGTCGAAGAGTCCACGAACTCACACCAGTAGATGCGCGCGGTGGAGAAGTAGGCCGCACTCCCGCTATTGCATGAGGCGAAAAGATAGCACGGACGCGTCGAGGTGAACGTCTGGTTGAAAGTCGTGACGAGGCGTTCGTCCTTGAACACGCGGTGTTGCGCATCGTTGAACACGACCGTATGGCTTGTCAGCGCAAGCTGGAAGTCATTGTAACTGGTGCCGTTGTACACATG
>JAGCVN010000047.1 GCA_017962315.1 Kiritimatiellia bacterium | reverse complement strand
GCGAACGCGCCGCAGCTCGCGAAGCGGTCCCCGGGCTTCTTCGCGAGCGCCTTTGACAGCGCGCGCCGGACGGGTTTCGGCAGTCCCGGAGGCTCGGCGAAGGGTTGCGTCGCGACGGTGCTTTTCATCAGCTCGACGTCGCCCGTCTCGAACACGGAGGCGAACGGCACCTCCCCCGTCACGAGCTCGTGGAATAGAACGGCCAGGGCGTACTGGTCGGCCGCCGCGCCCTGCTTCGCCCCCAGCCACTGCTCCGGCGCCATGTACGGGCGCGTGCCGGAGGTGTCGCGCACCTCGCGGGAGACGCGCCCCATCGACGAACGGATCTCCGCCGCCAGCCCGAAGTCCAGCACGCGGGCGGCCAGTCTGCCGTCGAGCCCAGTCTCTATCATGACGTTCGCGGGCTTGACGTCGCGGTGCAGGATCTTCTGCCCGTGCGCGTAGTCGAGGGCGGATGCGATCTGCCTCGTTATCTCCAGCGCCTTGTCCAGCGGCACCTTGCGCTCCGGGAAGTGCCTGCACCACTGCGACAGGGTTACGCCAGGCGCGTACTCCATCACCATCAGTGTGTCGCCGGAGTCGACCCGCAGTTTCTGGTGGACCTCCGCTGAGTTGTAGCTCACCGCCTGTGCGAGGTGCAGCACATACGCCCTTGCTATGTTGGTGTGGCTCAGGCGCGAGACGAGCGCGAAGTTCGCCTTGATGTTCTCAAGTTCCTCGCGGTTGCTCTTCACAAACGGGGGGAGGCCCTTCACGGCATAACGCACGCCGGAGACCGTGTCCTTCGCGAGGTACACCGTCCCGAACCCGCCGCCGCCCAGCTCGCGGACCAGCTCGTACTGGTCGATCCGCGCCAGGACGCCGTCCGGCGCGTTGCGCATCGATTCCAGCCTCGACAGGTCGTCCATATCCGCCAATTCCTTTCCTTGGTTAGCGCCCGCAAGGGGCAACGTGGACGTTGCCCCAATCGCGTCCCCGCCGCGTCCGTTCGGGTCGCTTTCGGTCTGCCTCATTCCGATTCCGTCCCTGATACGCACGGGGGCGTACCGTCCATGATCGGGCAAAGACGTTCGCCGTATTTTTCGAAACGCCCCGCGCCGAATCCCGTCAGGCCCCTCAGCGTTTCAAGCGTCGGGTACGCATCCTTCACCGCCTCCGCCATCTGCGCGTCCGTCATCACCATGTACGGCGGCACACCGTCCTCCTGCGCGATCGCCTTGCGCCGCTCGCGCAGCTTCGCGAACCGTTCAAAAACCTCCGGTTCAAGCGTTTCCCGGTAGTCGATCCGCCGGGTTTTCTCAAACCCCGCAGATGTCGATCCCTCCAGCCACTCCACACAGAAAGACCACCCGTTACCGGTAAAGGTCTTCTCCACCTGCAGGACGCGATGCCCTCGCAAAAAGGCGTTCAACTCTCCCTGGAATGCCCCGTTATCCTGAAGCGGGATAAAGAACACGGCGAACTGGCTCATCGCATCCCCTCCTGAAAAGGCGGCATCCCGAAACGTTCGACACCGCTACTAGCGTCGGGACGCCTGTTGTCATTCGTCCCGCCGGGAGGCGGGAACAGGTTGCGGACGGGGACTGCGTGATTCTCTCCGTAGTGCTGCGGAGCAAACGAGGCGGAAGCCGTTGTTCCTGTTCCGGTTGCCAGGGTTGTTCCTGTTCCGGTTCGCGGAGCGGCAGTTGGAAGCCCTGTTGTTCCAACTACCGCCACGCAGGACACGGTTCGTTCCCGATGCTCCTCGTCCGCCGCCAAAATCTTTCTCCGCCATACGTTCGCGTCGGCGTTTCCCGTGAACGCGGTGAGCGATGTCAAGCGCGTCTGATACTCCGCTTCAGTCCATTCCCCCCGGTCGAAGGCGATCCCGTATGCCTTCAACTTACGCCGGTAGCGGAGCCTACTTGCCCTACCAAGCCGGATCGAGGACGGAAACACGCGCATCCCGAGAAAATCCATGCCGAGGCTTGTTCGGTTGATGAAGGGCGTCTGCTTGAGCTCGAGGCCAAGGGATCTACCCAGAAACTCGACCACGCTGCGCCGTAACGCGAGCAACGTCTCCTTCGCGTCAGACCAGAAGACGAAATCATCCATGTAACGGACATAGGACATCCCTGCGTGCATCCTGTCTAGCCCGTCCAGATAGAAATTGGCGAAATGCTGGCTCGTCAAGCTTCCGATCGGCACCCCTCTTCCGGGAGACTTTTCGTATGAGCCGAGGATACGCGAGAACCAGCCGAGCAGGAACGGGTCTTTGAAACGCCCGGCAAGGGAGGCGAAGAGACGGTCTTTTGGGATGGAATCAAAATATTTCCGAATGTCGTTTTTCATAAACCAGGCGTGACGCCGGGCGAACGTCTGCGCGCGCGCCACGGCGGCGACCTGTCCCTTCCCCTTGCGGCAGGCGTAGGAATCGGGGATCAGCCACCTGTCGAAATACGATTCGCAGACATTCATGAACGCGTGCTGGAGAACGCGCTCCCCGAACGAGGCGGCACAAATCTCGCGTTCCTTCGGGTCGTAGATTTTGAAGCGCGTGAAATTCCCGACCGGGTAAGTCCCCGAAAGAAACCCGTCGCGAAGCCGCGCGATTTCGCTCCCGAAATCGCGCATAACAGCACGCTGGTCGTCACGCGCCCGCTTCCCCCGGCTCGCCTTCCAGAAGGCGAGCTTCAGGTTGTCCGGCTCAACAATCTGCTCGAATAAATGTCCGACACGCTTCATCGATTTTTTTGTCGCGCTGCGCGCGACTTTTGATTTTCCCCTCGCCCACGCTCGCTTGTCGCGGCGCCCGGCGTCCCGCCTCGGCCGCCCTGCGACTTCGCTCGCTCCTTATCCTTTACTCCGTTCCGGTATCACGCAGTCCTGCGGAGCAACAGAGGCGGAAGCCGAAGTTCCCGTACCGGTAGCCAGGGTTGTTCCAGTCCCGGTTCGCGGAGCGGCAGTAGGAAGCCCTGTCGAGCCAACTACCGCCACGCAGGACACGGAGCGACCCCGACGCAGGCCCCGTCGGATCGGTCGCGCTCCCCGACGGGTACTCCCCGCACCGGTCCGCGCACCACTCCCACACGTTCCCGTGCATGTCGTACAGCCCCCAGGCGTTCGGCCTCTTCTGTTTCACGGGGTGCGTCCATCTGCCGCTGTTCCCGTAATACCACCCCATCTCGTCCAGGTTCCCCGTGCCGCCGTAGGCGCCCCCCGTCCCCGCCCGGCACGCGTACTCCCATTCCGCCTCCGTCGGCAGGCGCATCTGCACATCCGGAAGACGGGCGTTCACCTTCGCGATGAACTCCTGGCAGTCGTCCCAGGAAACGTTCTCCACCGGGCGGTCGTCGCCCTTGAAGTCCGACGGATTGCCCCCCATCACGCCTTTCCACTGCCTCTGCGTCACCTCCGTCTCCGCCATCCAGAAGCCCTTCGTGAGCGTCACCTCGTGTTGCCTCTCGTCATAGGAACGCCCTTCTTCCGTCGGCGGACTGCCCATCGTGAACGTACCCGCCGGGCACCACCGGAATCGCATCTCAACGCCGCCGGGCAGCGTGACGGTTTTCACCGCCCCCGGCTCGCGTGTGCGCTTCGCCGCTTCCGCTGCCTCCTTTGCCTTGCGTTCTTCCAGCTCCGCCAGCCGCCGCTTTTCGACTTTCGCCTCTTCGGCGCTTCCGGCGAACTGC
>JAGCVN010000046.1 GCA_017962315.1 Kiritimatiellia bacterium | reverse complement strand
CGCGACGGTCGCGAACGGCGCGACAGTCCAGGGCGCGGACGTCTCTATCGAGGCGACCGCGGGCGACGCGACGGTTGCGGGCGCCGTCCAGGCAACCGCTACGTCGGCGGACGTGACGGCGGGCGGGACGGTGCTCGTTTCCGACTCTGGCAATGTGACGGCGCAGACAGCGGCGACGATCACGGCGAACGGCACGGACGACACCGACGGCGCGACGATCTCGGGCACGGTGACGGCGACTGCGGGCGACGCGACGGTCAACGCGGCGAACGACATCAGCGTTTCCGGTACCGTCGAGGCAGGAAACAACGCTATGATCAACGCAGCAAAGGCAGTTGAGGTTGACGGCGACGTGCTTGCGAAGAACGGCAAGGCGGACATCGACGCGGGTACGACTGCGACGGTGTCTGACGACGGCACGGTGAAGGCGACGGTCGGGGCGGTGGAGATCACGGCGGCGAACGAGATCGTGGTGACGGATACGGCGGCGATCGAGGCCGGTACGTCCGTTACGGCGACATCGACCGACGTCGGTGACATCACGATCGACACGACGGGAGCTGTGACGGCGAACGATGGCAATGTGACGATCGCCAACGAAAACGGTGCGGTGACGGTCCAGAGCGCGACGGTTACGGCGCATGGAGACAACGGCTCTGTTGACGTCGACGCGACGAACGGCGGTGTGACCGTGGACAGCGCGACGGTTCAGTCCGAGAAGAAGAACGTGACGGTCGACGCGGATGGGAACATTACGGTTTCCGGTACGGCGGTTGTCACCGGCAACAACGTCGGGTTGAATGCGAATACGGGCGTTCAACTTGAAGGTTCGGCATCTGTCACGACAACCGGCGATACGTCCGACGGGCGGGGGAATCTCCGTGTCCATGCGGCAGACGGTGGAATCTCGCTTGGCGAAGGGACAACCGTGTCCGCCGCGGCCAACGCGACCGTTCTCGCTGACAAAGGCGATGTCCAGCAGAACACGGACATTACGGCTAACGCCGGCACGGTCGATGTCGAGGCTACGTCCGGTTCGGTTACAATGGCGGACGGCGTGACAACGAGGACGTCGGACCAGAACATCCGTTATCGGGCTTCCGGCGACATCGTAATCGAGAAGATCGATGCCGGAACCGGCTCGGTCACGCTGGATGCCGGCGGAAACCTTTCCACCGCCTCTTCCGACTCGAAGGTCACGGCGGACGGACTCGCCGTCAAAGCGAACCAGGTCGGCGCGGAGGACGCGAAGATGAAGTTCGATGTTTCTCGGCTCGCGGTCAATTCGGCAACCGGGATCTACGTCGACAATGCCAAATCCGTGACGGTTACGACGGCCGGCGGCGATGCGTTCAAGGTTGTCCGCGTTCAGGAGGATTTCTCCAACGGGACGGTTCAGAGTGAGTCCATCAACGGGGTTACCGCGTCTTCCGGGAAAGTTGATCTTCATGTGGACGGCAACCTTGATGTGGCGAACGGCAGTTCGGTTGCGTCGACTACGGATACCGCCAAAATTGACGCTACCGGAAGTGTGACCGTGGACGGCACGGTTAGCGCCGGGACGACGGTGGACATCGACGCCGGAACGGACATCACTGTGGACGGTACGGTTAGCGCCGGGACGACGGCGGACATCGACGCCGGGGCAAATCTTACGGTCGGCGGTACGCTTGAGTCCAACGGGAACGTGGATATCGATGCCGGGAATGACGTGACCGTGACGGGTACGGTTGAAGGTAAAGGCGCCGACAGCGGCGACACGGTCGCGGTCGATATCGAGGCCGGAAACAACATCTCGATCGATGGTGGCGGCAAAATTGAAGCCTCGAACGCGAATGGATCGGTTCGGTTAAACGCAAAGGGTCAAACGACCCAGAGCGGAATCTCCATTGGCGACGGCACAATCAAGGCCGGAAAGGATGTGTCGGTCACGGCGGGTGGCGATCTCGCGTTCAACAACGTGACGGCGGATTCCGGGAAACTCACGGGCGGAACCGTCACGGTGAATGTCGGGGGAGACATCACGCAAAGCGGCGCCTTCGTCGATGTTACGCACGGCTATGCGACTGTGAACACGACGGTCCCCGCCGCGATCGAAGCGACAGACCAGGCCATCTTGACGGCGGGTGGAAATGTCGGCGGAAACGTGGGGCGCGACCGGATCGAGTTCGTCGCCGTCGATGCTGGCAGCGTGACGGTGAATGCGGGCGGGAATGCCTCGATCGCCGCCGCGAACGGCGAGTCCTTGACGATCGGCGGCGGTGTCAACGCCGGTGGTACGGCCAGCGTCTATACGACTCAGCACGTGGGGTCGAACGGAGGAACCATTCAAGGATATGACGTGGTCGTAACGGCAGGCGAGTATTCCGACGGCACGGTGAACATCGCGACAAGCCGGAGACTGACGGTGAACAACCTTGAGGACGGCATGAACCCCGGTCTCGCAATCTTCAAGACGACCGGCGGGAAGCGCAATCCGAGGATTGCGAACCTTCCGAACCGCATGCTGGTGTTCATCGACGGCCGTCTCGCCGGCGGCGACATCCAGATGATCAACAAGCTGGGTTCCTTGGAAGCCTTCCCGGTCCAGACCCCCGAACTAAAGAGTGAACAGGGTGTCTTCGGCAACCCCGTGTTCCTGCACGACCAGCTGGACGTGGTCAACCCGATCGCGATTGGCGCGATTGATTTCATCCTGCAGGATCGCGCAAAGCTCGAGTTGGACGCCGACTTCCCGCGTAACGTGGACAGTCTGGTCGATATCATCGGCCTGAGCCCGACGACCTCCTTCTGGTTCGGCCAGGATGACAAGGAGACCGAGAAACGCGCGCTTGAAGGGAGCGAGGGTAAAGAGCAGAAGGCGAAGAAAGAGGACAAGCAGTAACTATTGGACGAGAGGAGTCCCGTATGTCGGTTTTCGACCATATCCGGTTTGCCGTAAAAAGTGATATCGGCAAGAAGAGGAAAAACAACGAAGACGCCTATGGGATTTTCCCTGAATCCGGAATCTTTTGCGTGGCCGACGGCATGGGCGGCGGGGACGACGGCGAAGTCGCCTCCGCCGCCACCGTGCGCGAGGTGCAGTGTTTCTGCGAGTCGCACAAGCTTCCCCCGCAGTTGACCTACACGCGCGATGATATCCTGGCCGGGATCCGCGCCAGTGTCAACACCGCGTCGGCATGGATTTTCCGGCGTACGAAGGAGCGGGGGTTGAAAGGATGCGGTTCGACGTTCGTCGGGGTCGTGTTTGATGCCGCCCGTCCGGATCAAGCGGTTGCCCTTCATGCGGGCGACAGCCGCCTCTACCGTATCCGCGGACGGACCATCCAGCAGATTACCATCGACCATTCTGCGGCGGAGTTGATCGGCGCGAAGAATGAGAAAGACATTAATCCGATGTTCCGGGGGATGATTCTCCGCGCTGTCGGAATCCAACCGTCGGTGGAACTTCAGGCGACGGAATTCCCGGTACGGGAGGGCGACCGCGTCTTGATCTGTAGTGACGGCTTGTCGCGCATGGTTCCTGACAAGCAGCTTCTCTCGATCGTCCGTGCAAACGGATCGCCACAGGTGGCGGTGGATGCCCTCGTCGCCGCTGCCAATGCAGCGGGTGGCGTTGACAATATCACGGTAGAGTTGATTGAGATTGGACAACTGCCGATGCCGATCCCGGCGATTCCCCTTCAGGTTGCACCCCCGTCGTCTGACGCCCCGGACGAGGATTCCAGTACAAGCGTTACCTGGACAGGCATCAACGGAACGGAGACGGTTGACGCCACCAGCGCAAACGGGAGTGTTGAACCGTTTGAATCAGAAACGGAAGAGCTTTTTTCGGCGGCGCCGACAATCGGATTCAGCGACGATGACTCGCAGACTTGTTCAACGGTGACAGTGCCGGAGGCGCAAGACGAGGTAGACGATGCTAGTGACCCCGGGGTACCGACGCCCTCCAATGCTCCCATATCGGGGAAAAAAGGGAGCCGTTCCCGTCGCTGGATCTGGTGCTCCTTTGGAATCGTTCTGGTGTTGGGTGCAATTACGGGCTTGAATTACGTTCAGCGGGCGAAGTTTCAGCGGATCCGCCTTCAGGAAGAGTGCGCATCCGCCGTCAAGGCCGTGGAGGATGCCTTCGCCGCCGCAGACAACGAGAATACTCTGAACGCCGCTTCCGAGAACTGGAAGGGCTGGCAAGAGAAATGGAAGCAGGAACAGGCTCTTGACAAAACGGTATACGCCGAGTTCGTCGCCCGGATACAGGCGGCGCGCGAAGCCGCGGCACACAAGATCGCGGGTGCGAAAGCGGCGGAACGGGCAGCCGTGCTAAAGAAGGAATGCGAGGCGGCGGCGGCGAAACTGAAAGGCGTTTTCCAGTCCGCGACGGATGAAGCCGGACTGGCGGCAGCGGAGAAGGCCCTGCAGGCATGGCGGGACGAGTGGAAACCGCAAAAGGTGGACGGCTATGCCGGGCTGAACGAAGAGATGCAGACGGCACGCGACGGCGCGATGGCCCGGGTGGAGAAGGCGGAACTGGCCCGTAAGATGGCGGTGTGCCGGGAAGCGGCCGCCGTCGTCGCCCGCGCGTTCGGTTCGGCCGCGACAAGGCAGGAGCTGGACAAGGCGGACGCGGCGCGGCGGGACTGGCAGGGAAGATGGAAGGAGCTGGCCGGCGAGGCGGGGTATAAGGAAGCTGACGGCGGGATCGCGGGGGCCAGGGCGGACGCGTCGGCCCGGGTGGAGAAGGCGGAACTGGCCCGGAAGATGGCGGTGTGCAGGGAAGCGGCCGCCGTCGTCGCCCGCGCGTTCGGTTCGGTCGCGACAAGGCAGGAGCTGGACAAGGCGGACGCGGCGCGGCGGGACTGGCAGGGAAGATGGAAGGAGCTGACCGGCGAGGCGGGGTACAAGGAAGCTGACGGCGGGATCGCGGGGGCCAGGGCGGACGCGGAGAAGCACCTCGCGGAGATCGAGCAGAAGCGCCAAAACATTCTGAAGATATACAATCTGGCATTGACCGATGAACCGGTTGCGTCCAGGCGGAAACGTCTGGAAGATGCGAAGGGGATGCTCGAGGCGTCCAGGAAAGAAAAGCTGTTCGCGGAGGAGGAGACGGGGCGGCGGCTTGCGGAGATTGAAGCGAGGCTGGCTTGGACGGTCGGGGTGATCGAAAACCGTGCCGCTGAAGCGGTCGTCTTCGGAGCGGATAAAGTGTCGGTGCAACCCGGCGGGACGTTGACGGTCGTTTTCAAAAAAGGGACGTCCTGGACGGTTACGCGGCGCGGGTACAAACCAATTACGGTAACACGGGAAGAGCTGGACGGAAAGACGGTGACGCTGGAGCCAGGCAGATGGAAAGCGTTGCCGGCGCAGAAATCCGCAGAGCCACAGAAACCGGGCAACGTGAAGAAACCGGAAGCGCTGCCGAAGAAGCAAGTCGCGGCGCAGACGCCCGTCAAGGAACAGAAACCGTCTGGGGCAAAGAAACCGGACCAGACTGTTTCCAAAGCACAGGCGGAACGGTTTATTGAAGAGTTGAGACAGGTTGTCGGCGAGAACGAACTTTTGGAGAGATTCGAGGCGGAAGTGAAAAAACTCGGCGTTACCGGGATGTCGGGCACGAATCAGTATGGGGAAATCATATCGCTTCTGGACCAGATCGCTGAAAATTTAAGCGAGGTTGCGGAGCAGGAATTGCAGGTGGTAGGAGTGGATGAGAATGAACAAGACCAGGTTAACAGCAGGAAAGAGAGATATACTGCGCTTCATGCGGCTTGCAATGAGTTCTTCGATTCGAAAGGGAATGGCAAACGATCAAACATCTCCCGCATGAAGAACTTTTTCGATGCAGTTGAGAAAGCATCCACACTGAAATAACCGATGGCCGAGAAGAGAGACAGGGGGGTAGGAGGATTCAAGATCCTCCATGAAATACACGGTGGTTCCGGAAGTCAGGGGACCGTCTACAAGGCGGTGTGCGAGGAAGATCGGCACGGTCTCGTCCCTGTGGGTACGGTCGTCGCACTGAAAATCATGCCGGTCCAGGACGACACCGGGGATCAATGGCGGAAACTGGAAAGGCGGACGCAGGAACTGGCGCATCTGCAACATCCCAACGTGGTCCGTTATTATGGCTGTTTTTCCGAGGCGGGGGATTTCAACGACCTTCATGTCGTGGTACTGGAGCACCTGAACGGGAAGACACTGAAACAACGGCTGAAGGACGATTTCCCCGCCGGTCTGGATGTCGACGAGGGAATGCGGATTATCCATGAGGCGCTCTCCGCCCTGAATTATACGGCAAAGTCGGGAATTATCCACCGCGACATCAAGCCGGGGAATGTCTTTATCTGTGATGACGGTGCGGTTAAACTGATCGACTTCGAGATCGCGAGACAGGAAGGAGGGACGAGCGTTTCGGTCTCCGGGAATATACGCGGTTCATTTGATTATATGGCGCCGGACTTTACCGATCCTTTGTTTCACGGGGACGAACAGAGCGATGTATTCTCGCTCGGCGTCGTGATACACGAAGTATTGACGGGTAAGACGCCTTACCAGAGACTTCCCGGAGACGAGAAACAGGCGAATTTTGCGTTCCTCGCCCGCTGGGCGAAATCCGGAGACGGGCAGACCGTCAACCCAATCCGAATCAGCGGCCGGATCCGTCGCCTGTTGGCGCATGCGGACGAGGTACTCTTGCGCGCGCTCGCGCCGAGACGGGAGGATCGCTATCCGGATTTCGCGAGTTTCGACGCGGATTTCAAGAAGATCCGATTCCGGGATTTGAAAAACGGGGCGAATACCTACCGAATGCTCCAATACATCGGCAAGGGTGGCTTCGGGGAGGTCTTCAAGGCGCGTCTCCGGCAGACGGGACAGTTGGTTGCCGTGAAACATTTGTTGAAGGATTCCTATGCAGACCGCTTTTACCGGGAGGCCCGGACGCTGAAGAAGCTAAGGGATCCCTGTTTTGTCCAGTTCGTAGATTTCTTTTACATCGAGAGCGGGGATGTGAAGCACCGCGAGGCCTTTCTCGTCATGGCCTTCCTCGACGGGATGCCCGGCAATTCCCTGCGTGACGCGATTCGAGAATCTGGCACGGGGCTTCCGCCGAAGGATGTATTCCTGGCATTCAGGCGGTATGCATACGGGTTGAGCCTGATGCACGGACAAGGGATTTACCACCGCGACATCAAACCGTCCAACCTGTATTACCCAAGGGGTGCGCCCGATAAGTCCGCGATTATGGACTTCGGAATCATTCGCGACATCCACGGGACGCAGACGAAGGATGGCGGAGTTCCCGGAACGTTCGACTATATGCCGCCGGAGGTGATCCTCACGAAAAACCGGGGCGACGCGAGGATGGACATTTTCGCACTCGGGCTGTGTCTCTATGAGGCGTTGACGGGGAAAACGGGGTATCCCCGTCTGCCGACGGGGAATGCGGCCCTGCCCGCCTTCCTGGAGCGGGCGAAAAACGGAGATCCGCCGGTTTTCGACGATCCCAGGGTCCAGGGGTCACGCGACATTCTCGCCCTGCTCTGCGACATGACCAATCCGTCATCGGAAAAACGCGAGGGGGAAATCCGGCAGGTTGTCGCGCGTCTGCGAAAGCTGGCGTTGGAAGCGGGCGCGGAAACGGATGCGTTTCCGGAAGCGGACGAACCTGAAACGGAGGATCTGACCGTAACGGAACCGCCGACCGAATCGCCGACGGAAGAGACAAAGGAAGAGCGTCCTGTAATCGGTGGATTCGAGGTGCGGGCGAAAGTCCACAACGGTTCGGGCGGCACAGGGACGGTTTTTGAAGCTGTCTGCGTGAATGATTCCTCGCATCTTGTTCCGGTGGGGACACGGGTCGCCCTCAAGATTATGCCATACCTTGGCGGCACGAAAGACCTGTGGCCGAAGCTTCAGAAGATCACGGACACGCTGGTGCGACTCCAGAATCCGAATGTCGTCCGCTATTACGGTTGTTTCCAATATACTGATGAAAAGTACGGGTCAGGGCGTTACTACGTTGTCGTTCAGGAGTTTCTGGAAGGCAAGAGCCTGTGGGAAATTCTCGAGGAACAGAGAGAGAAATCCCTTCCCCGCCTAGACGTGGAAGAGGCTTTGAGAATCATCCGCGCCGCGATCCATGGATTGCAGGCAACGGCGCGGGCGGGCATCGTCCACCGCGACATCAAACCAGCGAACATTTTCATTTGCGATGACGGGAGTGTCAAGGTAATCGATTTCGAGATCGCGTTGCAACAACGGCAGGACTCGGGGGAAGAAACGACGCCGACAACTACCGGGGACGGAAACATGCGGGGGTCGTGGAATTACATGGCGCCCGACTTTCTCGGCGATGGATCGTTCCAGGGGGATATCCAAAGCGACATTTTTTCACTGGGTGTGGTGTTATATGAATTGCTGGCGGGAAAACTCCCACATGCCCCGATCGGGGACGTAGGGCAATTCGGCAGGCTGTGGGAGGGGGTCCTCGACGGCGGCAAGGAGAGTCCGATCCATACCGACAGACGGATCGAAGACCTGTTGGGAAACGGGGCAAAAGTCTTCGAGTCCGCACTCCATTTGGACCGGAATCTGCGTTATCCGGATTTCGAGAGTTTTGAAAAAGATCTCAGACCCCGGGAGCTGAGAAATGGAATATACACATACCGGATCTTGCGTTATGTCGATCAGGGCGGATACGCAACGGTGTACGAGGCAAAACGGATTAACATCCGTACCCAGAGAACACTTGAAGAACACGTGGCGGTCAAACAACTCGAAAATGTATCAGGTATAAAAAAATTTGAGCAAGAAGCCCGCATGATGATGAAACTGGACGGGAACGGGTGTTTCACACGGTACATCGATTTCTTCCAGCCTCCATTGGCATCGGGCAGGGGGTTTCTCGTCATGGAGTTTCTGGACGGGATGCCCGCAAACACCTTGCGCGGTGCGATCAAAAGGAGTCGTACCGGATTGTCGCCCCGTGATGTTCTCTTCGCCTTTGCGCGGTATGCCAGCGGGTTGCACGTGTTGCATGAAAAGGGAATTATCCACCGCGATATCAAACCGAGCAACTTATATTATCCGGCAGGACGTCCCGAAGAATCCAAAATCATGGACCTGGGTATCGCCCGCGATGTTGATGCGACCGGAACCCCGACCCCCCTTTGCGGAACGCCCGACTACATGCCGGCCGATAGCAGGGAGAATCGCGACGATAAAAGCAGAGACATCTTTGCATTGGGGCTGTGCCTCTACGAGGCGTTGACGGCAAAATCGGGGTATCCGAGGCTGCCCAAAAACAGTCCGTGGGAGGCTTGGCTTAAGCAAAGGGAAACCCCACCCGTTTTTGAAGACCCGCGAGTACGCAAAAACAAAAGGCTTCTCGCGCTTCTCGAACAGATGACAAACCTCGTCGCGAAGAAGCGGGGGACTGCCGAGGATGTGTACAAAGAATTGCGCAGACTGGCGGTGGATGCGGGGGTAAAAGAAAATCTTCTGCCATTGAACCCTCGGGATGACTTCGTTGTTATCGCCCCGTTGGTGCCGCCATCGGATCGTTTGCGCAAGTGGGCGCTTGCCGCAGGACTTTTGGTTGCGGTCTCGGGCGGCTCCGCCGGAATTCTTTTCGGCGCATTCTCCTTCCAGAGACGTTGTGCCGCGCGAGAAAAAAACGCCATTGTGGAAACGTACAAGAGTATAGAGGAAGTATATGCGAAGGGCGAGCCGGTCCTCGATACGGAGAAACACGAAGAGACATTGAAGACATTGGATACGCGAAAGGACGAATGGATAAAGACGTGGACCCCGAATCTCGCCGGTTGGTGGAAAAGGATTCCGAACGAGCAATTCAGCATTTGGGAAAAAGAGCTGGAAGCCGCCAAATCAAGCTGCAACCAGGCGGTTGAAAAGAATAAAGCGCGGACAGATAAAATTCGTGGGACGCTTCGAGACGCGGACATCCTGGTGGAGCGGTTCAAGTCTGCGGCAGACCGCGAGACCTGGGAAAAAGTGGAAAAAGAACGGCTTGCCCGGATGACGAAATGGGACAAGGGACTCCTTGGCGAGAACAAATACAAAGAACTGAAAGAAAAAGTGCTGACCGCCCGGAACAAGGCGGACGGGCGGATCCGCCTTCAGGAGGAGTGCGCGTCCGCCGCCAAGGCCGTGGAGGAGGCTTTCGACGCCGCAGACGGCGAAAGCGCGCTGAACGCCGCTTCCGAACGCTGGAAAGGGTGGCAGGAGAAATGGAAGCAGGAACGGGCGCTCGATGAAGCGGTATACGCCGAGTGTGATGGCCGGATACGGGATGCCCACGACGCGGCGGAGGCGCGGGTCGTAAACGGGGAACGCGCGGTCGAGCGGCGGAGGAAGTCCGAGGAAGCCGAGACCGCGAAGAAAAAAGTGGTTGAAGCCTTCGACAAAGCGGCCGATAACGATGCTTTCGCAGAGGCGAGTGAAGACTGGAAGAAATGGCGCGGGGAAATCGGGAACGACGATTACAATGCCCACGACGGCCAGATCCAGACGGCCCGTGACGCGGCTGGGACGCGAATCGCCCTGATCAAGAATCAGAAAGTCCAAGCGTGTTCAGCGGAGGTGGACGAGCTTGCCGCCGCTTTCGCAAGGGTGAAAGCGCGGAACGACCTCCGCCAACCGAAGGAGTCTTGGCAGAAATGGCAGGGGCGCTGGGCCGCACAGATCGACGGCAAGGTTTACCAGGGGTTCGACCAGAGGATCCGGACATCGCACGACGATGCGGAAAGGCGGGTTGCGATTGCGGAGTCCTCAGAGGCCGCGAAGAAGATAGCCGACGCGTTTGCGCGTGTACCGGACCGTGCCGGGCTGGCCGTGGCCGACGATGTGTACACGGCGTGGCAAAACACGTGGCGTTTGAAACTGGCGGCGGCGGCATACGCCGGACTCGACGAGGAAATCCGGGAGGCGCGCACCGCCGCCGCGAGACGGATCGCGGACGCGGAAGCGGCGGAACGGGCGGCCGCGCTGAAGAAGGCGTGCGAGGAGTCGGCGACGAAACTGAAAGGCGATTTCCAGTCCGCGACGGATGAAGCCGGGCTGGCGGCGGCGGAGAAGGCGCTGCAGGCGTGGCGGGACGAATGGAGGCCGCAAAAGGTGGACGGCTATGCCGGGCTGGACGAAGAGGTGCAGGCCTGCCGCAATACCGCGGACGCCCGCGTCTCGTGCAAGACTGCCGCAGCGAAGTTGGGCGATGTATTCGGCAAGGCGAACGGGCGCGAGGAGCTGGAGAAGGCGGACGCGGCGTATCGGGACTGGCAGAAGAGATGGAAGGACCTGTCCGGAGAGGCATGGTATGCGGAAGCCGACGGCGGGATCGCGGAGGCCAGGGCGGACGCGGCGGCCCGGGTGGAGAAGGCGGAGCTGGCCCGGAAGGTGGCGGCGTGCCGGGAAGCGGCCGCCGTCGTCGCCCGCGCGTTCGGCTCGGTCGCGACAAGGCAGGAGCTGGACAAGGCGGACGCGGCGCGGCGGGAATGGCAGGAAAAATGGAAGGATCTGGCCGGTGAGTCGGGGTACAAGGAAGCCGATGGCGGGATCGCGGGGGCCAGGACGAATGCGGAGAGACGCCTCGCGGAGATCGAGCGGAAACGCAAGGGCATCCTGAAGGTGTACGGTGCGGCGATGAAAGATGAGCCGGTTGCGTCCAGGCGGAAACGTCTGGAAGATGT
This sequence comes from Kiritimatiellia bacterium, assembly GCA_017962315.1. Lineage (GTDB taxonomy): Bacteria > Verrucomicrobiota > Kiritimatiellia > RFP12 > UBA1067 > RGIG8368. Next base: position 20,994 of record JAGCVN010000046.1, on the reverse strand, counting down.
GAAGGGGATGCTCGAGGCGTCCAGGAAAGAAAAGCTGTTCGCGGAGGAGGAGACGGGGCGGCGGCTTGCGGAGATTGAAGCGCGGCTGGCCTGGACGGCGGGAGAGATCGTCAACCGCACGGGAGGTCCGCTGTCCATCGGCGGGACGAACGTGGCGGCGGGTGCGACCGCGACGGTTGTCTTCAAGGAAGGGGCGTCCTGGACGGTCACGCGCCACGGCTATGACCCCGTGACGGTGAACCGGGAAACGCTGGACGGAAAGAAGGTGACGCTGGCGGACGATGCGTTCACCCCAAGCGACGTGCTCGTGAAGCCGCCGCAAGGGTTGGATGCAGGCGTTGTCTGCGAGCTAGACGGAAAGGATGTACCGGTGTCCGGCAAGGCGGTGAAGCCGGGACAGTACACGTGCGCCTACCGTCGTGCGGGGTATGATAGACGGGAAGGTCTGCGGTTCACGGTGAAGATCGGGGAGACGGACGCGCGTTTCCCCAACCCCGGTGCGTGGGTGGCGTCGCCGGTGGAGGTGGCCGTGCCGAAATTGCCCGATGACGTGGCCTGCAAGATGACGTTGGACGGCGAGGTGCGCAAGGTGGACGGAACATTGAAGTTGCGGCCGGGAAGGGAATATAGCTGCGTGTACATGAGGGCGGGGTATTATGAACAGAAGAAGCCCTTTGAGCTTTCGGTTGGCGTGAACAGCGTACTCCCGGCACCGACGGAGTGGACACCCCTCCCGGTGAAGGTGACCGTGCCGCCGGATCTGCCCCCCGATGTCTCCTGCGAGGTGGCCGGCACTGCGTATCGGACGGGTGAGGTGTTCGAACTGACACCGAAGGGGCAACCGTACGAGTATGCCTACCGGAAAACGGACTATGAGGATCAGCCTCGCAGATTGATCGTTGAAGTGAATCAGCCGCTCACGCTTCCCTCTCCGGAGGATTGGCTGCCTACGGCTGGATTGCGCAACCTGCTAGATGCGGAGAAGGCCGTGAATGACCGCGACTGGGACGGTGCGGAAGGTTTCTTGAAGAACGCGGATGTCCGGGGGCAAGACAACAAAAAACGCAAGACCAGACTGGAGACACAGGTGGCGAATTCAAAGATGTGGGGCAGGACGCTGGATGAAATTGACAATCTGATACAGAATAAATCGGATGAATCGGCTGGCCGCGATAGCATTTACACGTTGGAGAAGTATCAGCAGATTGTGAAACTGGAATACCGGTTGAGCGGCGACGACGAAAAAAAGATTCGTGAAATGTACCAGTCCGGGAAAGAGGATCTCGAACGCAAGTCCTCTAGCGAACGGATGGGGAAATCAGCCAAGGAGTACTTAAAGAAATTAGAGGGCTTGTTTGAGGAACTGCTCCCGGGTGAAAAACCTTGAAACGAATCGTCCCGCAGGCTGCAATGCGAAGTATTCCGGTACTTCGTGCATGAGTGTGGGCCTGATTCAACCAGAAAAGCGCATTTTCGAGGTGAGAAACGACGGTTTCTCCGAGAAAACAACGGAAGGAAAAGCGTGCGAGTTTTTGAACACCGAGGCGCAGAGACACAGAAATAAAACGCCCGCCCCGCCGGAACGAAGACGTCGGGGACGTTGCCCCTCCCGGAAACATCGCCGACGACAGCCTATCCCCTTTTACTTGCATTCCCTGCGCCTCCGCGTCCCTGCGTTTTAATCAAACGGAAAGACGGGAAAAGGAGAATCCATGTTTCAGCGAAATACCCGAAAGTCGGTATAAAACACCCACACGTATGCCTGAAGAGCCAGTATTCAACCCCTCTTTCCGATTGCCGAGAGAAGGTGGTTAAGGGAAAGAGGGAGGGTGAGTTTTTGTCCGTCATCGCGATAGGATGCGACCAAGGCGGAGATCAATAGACGAATCAACGTGGAAGGAGTAAGCCCGGTTTCTGTTGCAATTTTTGATAATTGACGTTTCTCTTCCTCGTCCAAACGAACGGGTATGGCTGCTCCCTTCTTCATCATGTGTTCAAGTATACACCCGAAAAAATACAACTTTCCACTTGTTTTAGGTATAGCAATGCACTACAATTTCCTCGTTTCTTCGATTTGTCAGGGCGTGTTTCGCTCGTTTCGAAAGGCAGTGGCGCATGAAAAATACGATACCGTTGGTGATAGCAGTGGTGCTTGGTCTGATCGCCGTGTTCGCGGTCAGCAGGATGATCCGTCCGAAGGATTCGGAGAGGGAAAGCCAGTATGTCGAGGTGGTTTCCGCGTCGAAAGAAATCACACCGAAAGACGATGCGATCAAAGAAGATTGGCTGGTGCCGCGGCGGGTTGAGCTTTCCTCCTTGCCTACGAAAGCGATTCCCTGGTCGCAGCGCAATCAGGTGGTCGGGCAGACGACGATCCGCACAATCGCCAGGAACGACTACATTCTCTCCAGTGATGTCAAAGGGATGGAGATTCGATTGGCGGGGGCGCTATCCGAAGGAGAATGGGCGGTTCCGGTCACGTTTTCCGATCCGTCCCTCGTCTTGTTCCTGCAGCCGGGGGACGAAATCGCCATTCTCGCAACTTCCGTTTCCCAGAAAAAAATCCAGAAGGCGGATGTGACGGAACAAGCGGATGTGGAAGAGGAACGCTCTACGAGTGTAATCTTTCCCTGTGTCCGTATCTTGGACATCGGGAAAGGGGACGCGATCCGTCGCGGTGAAGACGCAGGGGGGAACGGGACGATAATCGTTGCCCTCAATCCCCAGCAGGCTGCGACTCTAGTCGCTGCACAGCGGATCATGGAACTTTACCCGGCGCTTCGCCGCTCAAGCGACATGAGTTCACTGAAGCGCCGGGACGTGGGGATTGTCAACGATTCGACGCTGGAAGGATTGAAGGCGAATCTGGAACCAGTTGTGATTCCGGATAACGCTTCCGGTTCAACAACCAAGAAGGCCAACTAAAGCAAGGAAAGGAACTATGCGATGAAAAAGGGTTTGCTTCTGTTCATGTTCGCCGCCGTTGCGGCTTTGTTTACCCAAGCACGGGATATCGAGGAAATTTCGGTTGTCGAAAACGAGTCCCGCACGGTCACTGTTCCATTTGCCGTGAAGAATTATGCACCGTCCAACAAGGACGTGGTGCGTATCGAGCTTCTGGAGACGACGTCTCTCCGCATCACCGGTGTGAGGCGCGGCCGTTGCGATCTGGACGTCATGGGGGACAACGGGCTTTCAAAAAAATATGAAATCATGGTTGTGGACGATCTTGCGCTGACGTTGGAAACCCTGCTGAAGGAATTAGACTTCATTCCGCTGCCGGGGGTGAGCGCCCAAATCGTCGGACATATTATCCGTCTGGACGGAGAGATTTCCAGTATCCAGAAATGGGAGGCGCTTAGCAAGACCCTCCGGAAGTATGGCGAGATTGTCGAAAACTACGTCAAATTCTATCCCGCCCCGGAAGTCCTCGCACGTCTTCAGACCACGTTGGAGCAATACGGGCTTACGGTTCAGTTTCGTCCGTTCGAGGAGAAACAGGAGAAGAAATGGCCGATCGGCACGGTCGCCCTGAACCTCAATAAAAAAACCAGTCCGGCCGAATTGTTTGTCCATGCCCGTTTATTGAACGAGGAACAGAAGAATACGATTCTGTCTGTCTTGGGCGACGAGCCTTGGTTGGTGGGGGCGGGTTCGGAAAAAGAGGAGAAGGATGCCGGGAGAGCCCGGGAAAAGGCGGACTACGCGGTTCGTCTCCGCCCCAAACTGATTGTTGACAAGCCCACGATCCGTCTCAGCGTGGCGTATATGGCGATCGGCGAAGAAGACTTTCGGCAGTTGGGTGACCAGAACAACGGGGGGGTTGTCCTGAGCGGCGTGTTCCAGACTATCCAGAACCTTCTTCACGGAGGCGGAAACCACGGTAATACGGCTACGCTTAGCCTTGGGCTGGACGGTGTGATCAGGTTGATGGCGCAGAACGGGATCAACCGGGTTTCCTCCAAGGCTTATACGGTTTTCCAGAACTGGGATGCGAAAGGCGCCCATTTCAAAAGCGGGGGTACCGTTTTCGTCCGTGTTGCGGGGGCGGATGCCGCCGATTTGAAAGAGATTCCGTACGGATTCGATGTCAAAACCACCGGCGGACTGGTGGAAACCAATGTCGTAGATATGGACATGGACATCAGCATATCCGCGATCCAGCCATACGGGCAAGGTGATGACATCGACAAGAAGGAGGATTCGACTCAGCAGAAGGTTCGTTGCCCGCTTGGAAGGACAACGCTTCTGAGTGGATTCGGGCAGTTGATGGATGCTCGTGCGTTGAAGGGATTTCCGGTCCTGCGCAATGTGCCGCTGCTCAGTTGGTTCGTCGCGTCCAACGGGAAAGAGATGAGCGACCGCCGCCTGATCATCATGGTTTGCCCTGAAATTTTGGATCCGTCCCAGGAGGGGACGATTGATGTCGAAAACGATGTCACGATCCCGGTTCAGACGGAAGGGGGCAAAACAACCGAGCAGCGGATTGACGAACGGCAGAAGAGGTTTCACGGTTTCTGGTCTTGGCTGAACTGGTTTTGTTGGTAATGCGGATTCTCGTCACATCACAAACAACGGGGCAGACCCGTTATGCGGATCTGCCCTCTTCCGGAGGGAGTTTGAGCGTTGGCCGCCACCGGGACAACGAGTTGTGTCTCGACAGAGACTCTTCCGTTTCGCGTTTTCATGCGCGATTGACCTGCAGCCAAGGTTCCCTGTTTGTGGAAGACCTGGGGAGTCGCGGCGGAACCTACGTGAACGAGACGCGGGTTGTCGACATAATGCCCGTTGGGGAGGATGATACCATCCGTATCGGGACTTTCTGCCTGTCGCTTGAACGCACGGCACAACCGGTGATGACTGGCAGGGAGGATGACCGCGACGTATCAAGTTTCGTGTCGATCGGTATGCCGGGGGGCGACACAAGTCGCCCGGATGATTTCGTTTCGGTTTTTCGGGACGCCATGCTCCTCTGTACGAACGAGATGATGTCGCTCAAGTCGCGTATCCACAATCTGGTGTTGTCCCGCATCGACCCAATGGGGAAGAACGCGAACCTCGCTGACAACCAAGAACTGGCTGCGGATGCGGAGCATTGTCTGGATCAGGTTCTCCGGGAGGTTAGCCATGAGTTGCCGGATCATGTTCCGCACACCGTCCTGCGGCAGTCCCTGCTGGATGAATTGACAGGGTTCGGACCGCTTTCGCCGATGATCCGGATGAAGGAAATCACGGAAATCATGGTGAACGGTCCCGACCGGATCTTTGTCGAGTCGAAGGGCAAGCTTTACGAAACCGGCGTCCGTTTCTTCAACGAACGGCACCTGATCCAGATCATCCAGCGGATCGTCGAGCCGTTGGGGCGCCATGTGGACGACGCCAGCCCGATGGTGGACGCACGCCTTCCCGACGGGAGCCGTGTCAACGCGATCATCCCGCCCCTGGCGCTTGACGGCGCCTCCTTGACCATCAGGAAGTTCGCAGAAAAGAAATTGACGACGGAGGATTTGATCGGTTTCGGTTCCATGACGAAGGATATGGCACTGTTCCTTGCGGAGGCAGTCCGTGCGCGCCAGAACATTTTGGTTTCCGGTGGTACCGGGTCTGGTAAGACAACGCTTCTCAACATCCTCTCGCAGTTCATACCGGAGGGGGAGCGTGTCGTCACAGTGGAGGATTCTGCCGAACTGAAGCTTTCCCATCGGAATATCGTCCGCCTGGAGGCGCGCCCAGCGAACGTGGAGGGTAAGGGAAAGATCACCATCCGCGATTTGGTGATCAACTGCCTCCGTATGCGCCCCGATCGGATCATCGTCGGCGAATGCCGCGGAGCCGAAGCGCTCGATATGCTCCAGGCGATGAACACGGGGCACGACGGCTCGTTGACGACCGCCCATGCGAACAATCCCCGCGACGCGCTTTCCCGCCTGGAGAACATGGTGATGATGGCGGGATATGATTTGCCGTCCAACGCGATCCGGGAGCAGATTTCCAGCGCGATCGATCTGATCGTGCAACAAACCCGTCTGGGGGATGGCTCGCGCAAGATCGTGAAAATCGTGGAGATAACAGGAAGGGAGAACGAGGTTATTCAGATGCAGGACATTTTCGAGTTTAGACAATCCAGTATCGACTCCAAGGGGAACGTGCAGGGGGAGTATTCTGCGACCGGGAACATTCCCTTTTTTATCGAGGAACAGCGGCAGCGTAATGTCCTGCGGCTGGATATGTCCGTGTTCGTGCCGAAGGTGTAGGAGGTGTAAGTGTCGGAACAGTTGCTGAAGGCGATCGGCGTTTATGTCCTTGTGTTTGCCGCGATCTGCGCGATCGTGTCTGCTGTGGTGTCGATCCTGCGTTCGGTCGATAGCTCCTCCTGGCTCGGGTATCTCGGTCCCCGCTGGATGGCGGTCATGCGGGAACGCAAACGTAAGCTTACCTTCGAGTCGCACATTCTGGATTTGACGATGGGGCTGGCGAATGCGATGAAAGCCGGCATGGCGCTTCCGCAGGCGCTGGATAAGGTCAGTACCCAGCTTGGCGGGGTGATGCAGGAGGAAATCGCGACGGTCTTGCGTGAATATCGTCTCGGTATGGTTATTACCGACGCGATGGATCGTCTCGCGCAACGGATGCCGTGCGAGGATATGAACCTGTTGGTTAGTTCGATCCGGCTGACGATGCAGACGGGGGGTAGTCTGGTCGATGTGTTGTCCTCGATGGTGGAGATGATCCGCAACCGTACGGAGTTTCAGGCGAAGTTGAAGACGTTGACGGCGCAGGGAAAGTTTGAGGCGATGGCAATGGCCTCGGCGCCGGTGGCTGCATTCCTGCTCCTGTTTTTCATTCAGCCGGACCTGATGCGTCCGCTGGTGACGACGGTGGGCGGATGGATTGCGATCGGCATCGCATTGACGCTGGAGACCATCGGGTTTGTGATCATTAAGAAACTGATAACGATTGAGGTGTGACATGATGGAGATCCTTCTCAATCACTATTTTGTCTACGGGTGCGTGTTTCTTGCGATTGTCCTGCCGGTCATTTTCTGGTCGAGGGACGATACCGTGCAAATTCAGCAGCACGGCGCGGGATGGGCGCACCTTCCCGGAATATTCCAGTTTTGCTGGAACGTCATCCTGCTCTTTGAATTTCCTCTGGGCGCTCCCCTTGTACGCCTGTTTGCAGAGAAGACGCGAAAATACGAGAAGTGGATTCCGGCTTCCGGACTTCCCCTTACTCCCGCACGGATTTTTACTTTGCAATCCTTCACGTTGTTGGGTGGTGTCGTGATCGGGTTGTTCTTTTTCTTGATCCCCGGTATGAAGCTGGGTGTGTGTGTCCTGCTCTTTTTGTTCCTTGCATTCGCAGGGTGGGCGTATCCGTCGATCGCCCTTGAAAAGTATGTGCAGTGGCGTCAGACGGAGCTTACGCGCCAGCTCCCGTTCGCGATTGATTTGATCGGTAGCGCGATGCGCTCCGGGTTGGAGTTCGGTGCCGCCATGCGGTATTTTGAAGGATTGAAAATCCCCGGCCCGCTGACAGAAGAGTTTGGAAAGGTTCTACAGCAGATCGAGTTGGGCAAGACCCGCACGGAGGCTTTGCAGGACATGGCGCAGCGGGTGCAGGTTGAGGCGTTTACCGCGTTCGTCGGTGTGGTGGCGTACGGCACGGAAATCGGTGCGTCCATTTCCGAGACGTTGCGCATACACGGCGAAGAGTTGCGCCGCGCACGGTTTCATCTGGCGGAGCGGAAAGCGGCCCGGGCGCCGTCCCTGATGATCTTTCCCATGGCTGTTTTCATCATGCCCGCCGTGTTTATTATCGTGATCACGCCGGTGATTATGCAGATGAAGTCTTCGGGGATAGGCGGACACTAGGAGCGATGGCCGATGGCGACGGAAAGAATGTGGAAAATTACGATTGTGGGCGGTCCCGAGAACGGGAACGAGTATTCGTTCCCGGCGGATAAGACCGTCTTGATCGGACGTTCACATTATCGGGAGGTTGACACGAAGAAATATGCTGCTCTGCAACTTGACAAAGAACATACCGATGTATCTGGAAAACACCTTGAACTATTTGTCAAAGACGGAGAAGCTTTTGTTCGGAACGTTAGCGAGCGTTCGGTTACGCTCCTGAATGACGAGAAAGTCAGGTTGAAGGAATGTGCCCGAGTACAGGTCGGCGACACGATTACGCTTGGCCGGACGGTGAGGGTGCGTCTGGATGAGATTCCCGTCGATCCGCCTCGACAGGAAGATCCTGAGACAGGTGAGACCCGGTTTTTCGGTCCCGCCGCATTGGATTTTGCACCGGTGGTTCCGGAAGAGGAGGCGAATCCCGCGCCGGAAATCGATTCCCCTTCGGATGGGGCGGAAGACCTTACGGTCGACGAGTTGGATTCCGGGTATGATCCCGCGCCGGAACCTTCGGAGGGGGCGGAAGGGATTCCCCCTGCCCCTGTTCAAACGCCTTCTCCGCCTGTGGTGGAATCCACACCATCGAAAGAGAATGTGCGTTCATCTGCCCGACCGGACGTCACCTCGACGGAAGTCTCCGAAACGGGGTTGCCAGAAAACTTGTCGTCTATACAGACTGCTAAAAAGGTGGAGCTTTCTCCGTCTGGCGAGCCGACGCGACGTTTTCCCTCGCCGATAACCGGGCTCGGTCCGCCAATCTTTATTAGGCAAGAGAAACAGGATGATGCTGGAGCGACGGATTTTATCCCATCCGTTACAGATCCGCCTGATCAACCTTCTGCGCCGTCCTCTACAGATAAGTTTCCCACTGGAGACGTAACGAATATCTTTGGTGAGGGAAAGCCTAGGGGAGATGGTCCTTCGGGACCAAGTGACAATGAGGATGTGACACGTCCATTTATTCCAGGTGATTACCCCCCTGATGATGATAGACCTACTCCTCCCCCCCCCCCTCCGGAGGTGTTAAATGAGATTATCGATGCAATTGATCGGAAACGTCGGTTGCGCCGTGTAGTGATGGGGGTTGTTGTGGGGTTGGTCTTCGTAGGCGTTGGCTTCTGGTGGTATCTGACCCGTCCCGGCGGGGAGGCGGGGCTGAGCTATCCAGAGCCGATACACGAGTTCGGTCTGCGTGATGAGAGTGGTGAGCTATTGCTGAAGGTGGATTATCCCTGGAATAAAAACGCCGATGTGTCGATTGCCGCCGGTTCGAACGGCGTGACCGTGGTGAGCGCGATGGGCCGCAACCGCGATGTCCCGTATTATCTGCAATTGGAAACCCATGCCGATCCCGAGGAACTTAAAATCGGGCTGGAAGAGTCCGTTGCACGCTGGTTTAAGCGAACCGAAGAAGCGGGGAATGGGTTCAGTTTTGACGAACGCATGAAACAAGAAGTGGAGTCGAAGTTTTTTGAAGATGTCTATCCGGGGTCTTGCCAGGAGGAGTCCCTCTACGGTGTCCGCTTCGTCCAGTTCGAGTACAAACGTACCCGGGGCGGGGATGCCCAGGTCTGGCAAGGTATCGGGATCTATTTCCGCTGTGGCGATACGGTCTATCTCTTGCGCCGGGAGATGCCGGAAACGTTTTGGGCGCGTGGCGGGTATTATCTGAAAATCGACTCCAATCTCGCGATTTACAAACGGTTCACGGAGGCGTACTGGGAGTCGCCCGGGCTTTCTTCTCTTCAAATGACCGACGCGACGGTTGACGAACTTATCAGATCGAGTAGGAACAGTCTCGGCAAGAATCGCCCAAGCGAGTGGATTTCCGTCCGCCAGGCGATCGATTCGGTTTTGGTGAGGAGTTGGGATAAAAATCCAGATGTCCGCTACCGTGCGATGGAACTGCTGTCGCAATTTCGGGAGAAGTTGAGTGTGTTTTACTATCAGGAGTACAATGCTTTCCAGACGGCGAAGGACAACCGGGACGAAAAGAAAATGGGCCGGATCCTCCAAGATGTCAAGAGCATATTCAGCAATCGGGATGAACGTTATTTCTCCTTGGTCGGCAACGGGGAGGTCTGGTAATGGCGCATACGGTCTATCTGGTCGAGTTGAAGAGCAAAGGGAATACGCTTCAGACCTTGCGTATGTCGGTCGGCTGCCAAGAGGTGAAAGTGGGGCGTTCCGAGCAATGCGTGCTGCGGACTCCTGAATACGATCATTCTGTCAGCGGCATCCATGTGCGCCTGTTCTGGAAGGGGGATTCGCTCTATCTGGAAGACAACAGCCGGAATGGGGTTTATTTCAAGGGGAAACGGATCACGAAGGTACAGAAAATCTCTGGCGGGAATCTTTTTGGAATCGGAACTTGCGCCCTACAGTTTAAAAAGCTGGATTCAAAAAAAGAAAACCTCGCATCGAAACCTCACAAGCTGGAGTACCTGAATGGGGATCATGCCGGGAAAATGGTCGACATCCGCCTCAAGGACGGAGAGACAGAATTTGTGATTGGACGTGATCCTGCGTGCGACCTCTACCTTCCGGATTCTACAACGTATACGTGTGTTTCGCGGAGGCATGCGCTGCTGTGGCTGGATAAAGATGGTTCGGAGTGCTGGATCAAGGGGGCGCGGGGCGAGGTGAAGGTCAACGGGGAGGTTGTTCCTGCAAAAGGTCGTCTGCTCAAAAACGACGACAAGATCAGGATCGCCTATTTCGATTTCCGGTTTCTGGATCGTTCCAAGCCGCACCCTCGCCTCTTCCTTTGGCTGAAGGTGTTCGCCGTTGCCGCGACGCTCTCCGTGATGGCGGTGGCGTACGTCATGGTCAGTACACAGGTGAAGGCGTCGGAATATCTATTAAGTGCCGAACGGCTGGCGGCTGAACTGGAGTTCGACGAGGCGCGGAAGACATTGGTAACCGCCAGACTGGCCCGGGACGCCGACAAGTGTCGCGCGCGGATCGATGCGCTTGACGCGAAGATCGACCGCTGGGAAAAGACGGTTTCGGACTGGAAGGAGGCGCAGCAGTCTCTGCGCGACGGCTCGTTTCTGCGTGCCCGGAAAATTCTGGAGACATTGACGGGAGCTGGCGTCGATGCCTGGTCGTGGAACGGGACGACGGCGTTTAAAGACAAGCGTAAGGCCGAGTTCGCCTGCCATTTGCTTAGGCGGTATCAGGATGCGGAGGGGGTGTTGTCCGGCACAAGTTCGGGACAACCCGAACAGCAGGCCGAATCGATACGCGAGGCGGTCGAACCGCTCGCCGCATTTCTGGAAGAGTCGCAGGATGAGATTGCGGCCCAGCCGGAGAATCTGGTCTCCCTGACGAACGCGCTCGTCGATGTGCGCCGCCGGATGGAGGAGGTACGGACTGGTTTCGGGCGTGTCGATGACTGCATCGCCAAGCTCGATTCCCTCAATCCCGACTTTGAACGTCTCGCGAAACAATTGGAAGAGGTTATGAACGACAAGGGGCAGCATCCGACCGTACGCGCCTACGCCGAGAAATACAGGCAACCTTGTTCCGGGCTTGCGGAAGCCAGGCGGTTTATAGCCGACGAATTCGCGGACATCACCGCGATGCGGTTTAAAGAGGTGAAGGCGCGGGCCGGGCGGTTGCGGCTTCCCGAGAAAGAACTGTGTGCCAGGCATCCCCGTCTGTCCGGACATCGTACAAAGCTGGACGGGCACCATGCGGATGTCCAGGATTTGGCGAAAAATCTCCAGACGATCGTAGAGTCGCTTCATAACCAGGGAGTGGAAAAGGATAGCTGCGGCGTTTCGCTTGAACGGGTATTGGATGCCGTGTCATGGAAAAAGGCGTTGACGTTCGACTGCCTGGACGGAAAGGTGCCCGCACGTACGCGCAAGACCCCGTGCGGCACGTATGATGCCTTACTGGGCGTGGAGTTCACGTATCAATCGCTGATAGCGCTTCCGAAAGCGTATACCGGAGACTGTCTGCGCCGGATCGAGTTTGCGCCTGATATTGTAAAGGTCAAAAGTGTGTTTGAGGCGGTGGAGGCATTCGTCGACTTCATCACCGAATGTGTGAGCCGCCATAATTGGAAGTGGCTGATGCACGGGGAGTTGGGCGTTTTTTACAAATATTGCCTGTCTCTTCTGGATAAGAGAAAAGTGATCGCGGAGGCGTTGGCTTCCTATCAGGGACAGCCTCGGCAGCGGCTGGTCGCAGGTTTTTACGCCGGTTACCTGATCCCGTCTTCGCTTGATTCGCGTCATCGTTCCGAACTCGCCGAGGAATTCAAGCGGATAGATCGTGAAATCGGCAGGCTTTGCGAACAATACGAGAGCGCCGAACCGAGTGAGCAGATCGCGCTCCGAGCGAGAATCCTGGAAACCGGGATTCCGGGAGACCCCAAGGTTCAGGCGAAATGGGCGGCGAAGTACGACGGAGGGCAGGAATGAAAGTAAAGAACAAAGGATTGCTATTTCAACGACATGGACAACCGGGGGCAATCTGGTCCTTGTTGTTCGCGGTTGTTCCTGTTGTTTTTCGTTTCATCTCCCGCTTCGCAACGAACAGGATAACCGGTGTGTCTCGCGTGTTTCGGCGCCTGTCTGCAACTTGGTCGGGATGTGCGTTTTCGGGTGTAATCCGCTCTTCTGGCGGCTCGATGCTGATGGAATACATCCTTGTGCAGGTTCTTGTGGCGTGTTTCCTCATGCTTGCCATGAATGCGTTGTTTTACAACTGGTCATCCGGTTCTTTGGTGAAGCTTGGCCTTGAGGTCAAGTACTTTTTCCAACGGCTCCTCGGCGGGTTATCGCTTCCCGTCCCGTGAGCCTTTCAACAACAAGCGATAAACAAGAAGGTAGGTACAGAGATGAAGAACACAATGGTTCAGAGAATGAAGGATTCCTGGTACGGCAAGGCGGTCTGCCGCCTATTCGGCGAGGAAAAAGGTGCGGTGATGATGGAGTACGTCATCGTCGCGGTGCTGATTGCGGCGGCTGCCGTTATTGGTGTTGCGATGTTCGGAAAGACCATTGTTGGAATGTTTTCTGTGGCGGGGGATGGGGCGACCGGAAAAGGAAACGAAGCAACAACGACTCTATCGACTGTGCAGGGTAACAAGAATAAGGGATTTATCGAAGCTGGACAAACGGCGGATAAGTTCTCGGATGCGTCCACACAAACAAAAACGAAATAGCGAGATTAATGGTTTTGACTTCAACCACATGGACATTCTTGCGTATGTTACTGCTACTTCCATGGTTGGCAGTACTGTGCGTCAAAGACCTGAAGACGCGCCGTCTGCCCAATGTTTGGACATTGGGCGGACTGGCGTGTGCGTTGGTCTTGGATTTTGTCCAGGGTGGAGGTGCCGGGTTGACGGACGGACTGGCGGCGGCGGGGGTGTGCATCCTCTTCCTCCTGATCCCGTTCTTTGTCCGCGCGGCGGGCGGGGGCGATGTGAAAATGCTGGCGGCTTGCGGGGCGTTCGTGGGGATGAAGCAGGTGCTTCTGCTCCTCATTGCCGTCTCCTTTGCCGGTTTTTTCGTCGCTCTCGCCCTATTGGTTACGGGGAAGGTCGGTGCCGCTCGCATGAAGCACGCCTTCCGTACTCTTTTCGATTGGCGGTATGACCGCGCGGCTGGCCGTGCGGCCCTACCTCCAAAGGAGGACGAAGGAAACCGTGTCCCGTTCGGCCTCGCGATCGCTATAGGAACGGTCACCACAGTCGCGCTGGAGGTTCTCGGATGAACATGGTTTCTGTTCGGTTGGGTATTGGTACCTTTGGTGCCATCGTCATTTTTAATTTTTCATCCCTCGCTTCTCCGCCTCAACAACAAGAACAAGGAGTAAGGCGTGTATTTCATGGACAAATCGTTGCACAAGGGAATGGTCGAATTTCTTGTGATACGCAGTCGGTTTCGGTTGAGGTACGTCGGAAACTACAGCGGTTGGCTGTACAAGCGAGAGGACCGAAATCTGCCGTTTTGGATAAGGAGGGGAAACGGTTGAGGGAGTTGATTTCGCAGCAGGGGCTACTTATCAATCAGTTGCGGCAATTAAAGGGCGATTTTGTGGATAATTTAAACCGAGATACGGATTTGGATACAACAGACGACGAAAGGGAATCTGATGGCGATGGGTTGAGTCTTGAAGAGCGGACAAGTATTCAGAATGGCGAGGTTACGAAAAAAAACATATTGAAAATGCAAAGAGCGGTCAGGCGGTTTCAAGCGATTTCCAGAAAGGAGAGATATTGAGTATGAATAATAGTTCACGAAACCAAGGTTCCATGATGTTAGAGTTTGTATTGACGATGCCGATCCTCTTCATTTTGATTATGTCGGTTGTGCAGTTTGCCCAGATTTGGATTGCGCGTCAGATGGTGGCGTATGCGGCATTTTGTTCCGCACGGTCTCTGCTTAGCGCGAACACGTGTGAACGAAATCCGTTTCTTCGGCAGATGACAGAACGTTGCGACCATGCCGCAGCGCGCCAAGTTTTGGCTTGGATGGGTAGTGCGTCTTCATCTGGTAAACTTGTCCAGATTCCAGGATGGGGCCCGATTCCGGAATCGGGGGCTGTGGATAAGCGTCTGAAGGTCGAGTCTTTGGCCGGAGACGGATACGTATATTCGACAGTTGTTTATTCAATGCCTCTCTTGGTTCCTGTCGCGGGGGCGATGATTAGTTTTCTTGCGCAGCATCAGGCAGAAGAAAGCCGGTATGTCCAATATGCGGATCGAGGTATCCTCTTCCCTGGTTGGACGGGGGAGAAGGAAGAGTTTGCCGGAAAGCCGTACATAGACTTGACGGAGACGTGTGTCCTTCCATTACCGTATTCAACGGAATCTTTGCCGCTTAACAGTTATGCTTATCCTTGACGGAAGATGGGAAATGGAGATAAATCGCGACAGGTTGGATCGACAGGAGCGTGCAATGAACCTCTGGGACATTGCGTGTTGCCGTTTTCTGGCTCTAGGGAAAGATGAGTCGGGTGTCGCATTGGTCACAACCCTGGCGGTATTCATGTTCATGTACCTCATGTGCATGGGTGTGTACGCCGTCAGCACAGCCGTCCGCGAGAGAATTCATCTCCAAAATGCCGCCGATGCGGCCTCCTATTCCGCTGCCGTCGTCCAGGCTGATACCCTTTCCCGTATCGCGACGATCAACCGGGCAATGTCGTGGACGTACGCCGACATGACCAAGCTTCAGATGGATTATATCGTATGTCGGTGGCTGGAGCATACCTGTGAACATTATGAGCGGGACATGAATGGCGGAACAGATGAGAAAGGTCGTAAACGGGACAGTTTGAAAGAGTATAATAAGAACAGTTTCCTTTACAAACTACATATAATAGCTTCGCCGTTTGGCCCCAACGCACCATGCAGTAGGCACAAATCATTTGGTATTGGTTATTATATCGGTGCGGATGAGATATCCCCCTTAATGGTTCATTTGAATGGCCGGGATGCCTCAAAGTACCGACTTCCGAAAGGTGCGGGGAAAACAAAATTCCCCAAAATTTCGTCTGGGCATACCGTATTTGAGGCAGAGATTCGAGCAAGGCTTTTAGATGCTTATGACGATTATTTGCGGAAATATGCTGATCAATTGCCTAGGCAATTGCCTCGTCTCTATCAGGATGTAAGTGACATCGCGCGCCTGACCGCGAAAGTACTCGGAAGCGCAGATATGCCGTCTAGTACACGACTTGTCCTGCTGGATAATTTGGCGCAGGTCGGAAAGCTTGATCTTTCTATGGGTAACGAGTCTGTTGTTTCTGCGATGATGAAAACGCAGATTAATCTGGATAAACTTGCGATCGCGAAAATGAATGTCTGCGAGCGGTATCTTGCGCTAGACCTTCCAGACCGTATTGATAAATGCGTCCACAATGTAATCGACGCACATCTTGGCGACACGATTTTTACAATAGATCGAAAACAAATACAGTATATGGTGGATCGTTCAAAAGCGATTGCCGAAGAACTTGTCGGGCAATTGCCGTATGCGATGAATTTCGGCAGGGACTTGGGGTATTTGCGTGATATTTTCAATACGACCTCAGATGAGAACCGTTTCTTGGGTTTTTCAGGGCATGGTGACATTTATGATACCTTCGATTCAGGGATTAACCAGTGGTTCGTGAGGGGCGATGGATCCCAACGCACGGAAGGTGCATACGGTATTCAACGTTGCTACAAACACATGACAAAATCTTGGATCGCACATGATCGAAGCAACGATGCCGCAGAGCCTCTTTCTTCATATCACGCGACCCACAGTCCCCTTGAGCCGACAAGTTGGAATACAAAAAAGCTGGAGGATGCCGATCCTTCATGTGCGTTGTTTTCGGAATGGATGTGGTGGTCTGATACATGGTATTGTTTTCGGATATACATTCCATATCCACCAGGGTATATCACGATTCATTTGAATTTCCCCCACTATCAAGAAATCTGGCCATCCAAACCTTCCTGTCCGCATCATTCAAAGCCCGGATTGTTGGGGTTGAAATCGGGTCAACTTACGACACCGGATTGGCGTTCATTTTTCAATGTGGGAAGTTTGACATCAAAGGCAAAAAAAGCTTGTATAAAAAAGAGAAAATGGAGACCTCCCAAATTCCGAAGTCACGACTATACGCCGAATCTTGATTTTGGTTTAGGGTCGCTATTCCGCAAACTTGCTGCAATAGACAATCTTCTTGGGAATTACGAGGCGATTGAAAAGTACCACGACGGGTGTTTTATCTGGCCGGATTTGTTAAGTCCAAGAGACAGTTTCTTCAAATTTACGGGATACTCGCGTCTGTATGCGGACGACCCCCATCTGTACAATGGCACATACGTCGGGTTTAAGGCGATGCCGCTTGTCCTCGATGCCAGTTATTTTGGAAAGTTCGGAACGATTAGCGTGGGTATACGACGTGAAAATGAAAATGTATTTCTCCGCTTGCTCGGGGAAATCGCAGGAATTTTTAAAGCTTTCGATCCTGATTGGAACGGGACTACGTATTCGTATGCGTTCTCTTCGGCCAAGGCCGGTTATAAGTATAAGAATGAATCTGCCGTTTCAAGGATGTATAAAGTCCACTGGAATCCCCTCATCCAAAGTTGGAATCTTTGTCAATCCGATTGGGATGCCGTATTTGTTCCTGTGCGCAGGTCTTATTCGCAAGCCATAATCGATGCTTGGCTGGAAGGTGAATCGGGGATACTCGAAGATTGGGTACGGAATCCCGATTGTTGGAGGTCGTTGTCGAACGGGAATCCTGCAAGAAATATTCGTGGTTCAGATCGAATCAAAGCACCGTCTGGAATGAATGGTCAGTATCTTGATTGGAGAGGACTCGGCAGTGTCATTTACCACTAACGCAAAAACACGCATGGCCAGAGAAACAGGGTCTGTACTGATGGAATTTGTACTCGTCCTTCCATTATATTTGTTTCTGTTGGGGGCTGTTTTCCTCTTGGGAGATATGGGTATCAAGGTTGGGGCGCTCGCTGTAGGCGACCGGACGGTGGCCATGGACGCGGGGGATAGAATGTGGAAATCGTATTCGCCCTTCAAAACAAAGCAGTTCGCGGACTCAGGTTTGCAGACGCCGAGAACCTCGACTTATCGTGCAGATAAAAAATTTAACGGGTCTTGGTATTGGTTTGCCGGTGGACTTGAGATATTCGATTATAAACTTCCAGGATGGTTTTCTGGTCTCATAGCCTACCCTTATTATCGATATGGGGGGGGGGCATCGGATGAACTTATGCGGATTCTAGTAAATAACGGAAGTGTGGAAGTTAGGAGTAAAGAAATGGGTAGAGAGAGAGTCTATAGTTATTATACCCTAAAGCGAACTGAACTTGCTCGGAAAACCGGCGCTTATCGGAATTGGAAGGATAGTCAGATCGTTGACGGTAAAGACTCGCAGCAGTTTTGGTACGAAGGAGTTTTCAAAGAAGGAATCTACAAAGAACCTTTTGGAAACCCGGACAGAAATGATACGAGTGCGAAAAAACTTGATGCTGACGGTTTACGGCAGGGAAGCGATATGCTCCCATCCATGCCAAGCGGACTTCGTGAGTATGAGCGTTTTTCGGGATTTATAAACTGGAGTGAATAATGTTGAAGTTGTTGCTTTTCTGTTCCGTAGTGTTGCAATTGAGTGTTCATGCGGCACAGTTCGCTTTGAAACGTCCGTTTGCCCTACCTGTCGGGGCAAAAATCACGGATTCCTCGGAGAGCGGGAAAGGGTGGAAAGAACGAGGTGTAGTCGGGGTTACGTTTGTGAATGCACAGAAGCAATTTCGATCTGCATGTGCAAAAAATGGTTGGCAGTTTGTTCATGCTGTTCCGCTTACGTTATCTGTTGGGCATTCGCTCTACACGTGGAGACGCGGTTCACAGGAACTGACGTTGATGCTCTGGCGGATCGACGTGGGGCGTACGGGTTTCTCTTGGGGAGTATCCAAGAGCGGTAAGTGACGGTCAAAGTCAGAAAAAGGAAAACGAGTATGAATGGGAAGGTGTTGGATAAACGGATTGGTTTGTCTGTAACCATGTTGACCTTGATGTCGCAGGCCTTTTTGTGCTGTTCGGCGGGCGGCGGGGAGAAAACAGTCTGCGAAGGAGTACAAAGGATGAGAACAGTTGTGCAGCGGCCGGGGGATGCCAATAAGATGAAGGAAGCTCTGGAATGGAACAATTCCGGTGTGAGGTTGATGCATGAGGGGAAAATAAAAGAAGCCGTTCAAGCCTTCCAAACGGCATTGGATATTTCTCCCGAATGCGTCGGGGCCGCCCATAATCTATCTAAATTATTCGGTGCCGCGAAACAGTACAGTCAGGCAAGAGCGGTTTTGGAGCGGACTTTGAAGATTCTTCCGGAGGATCTGGGTTGTCGTGTTCAATTGGCGCAAATCAATGGGATGGATGGGCGTAAATCCGATTGTATTCACGCACTCGAGTTGTTTAAAAAGGAAAAACGTGCTGATGTTCTGGGAAGCCTGTCCAGTACATTTCTGGCTGTCGGCCAACCGGATTTGGCACGAGAGGCAGTAGATCGTGCAATTGCGGTCGATGGAAACAGTCAGGTCGTCTGGTTCAACCACGCACGGGTTGCGGAAGTACAAGGTAAACCGGAAATCGCAGAGAAGTCGTATAAACGGGCACTTGAGATCAAGGAAGACGATGAGACGTGGGTGAACCTTGGCGTTCTTTACGAAAACCAGAGAAAGATGGAACAGGCGCGTAGGTGTTTTGAGAAAGCCGTGGCGGTGAAACGGACGCCGCTCTCAGAATATAATCTGGGAAGATTCCTTTTCTTGAAACTCCAAGATTTGGAACACGGTTATCCGCTCATTCGTTCCGCTGCAAATGGAGAGGGGCGGGCATCGCACGAGGCGAGGAAGATAATTTTGAAACTTCGAAAAATCGCCAAGACGGAGGGAGGTGCGAAATGAAACGATTCATCTTTTTTGCTCTCTCCTGTTTTTCCGCGTTGTGCCTCCCCACGGATGCGATCGAGGTTGGCGCAACGGGTTCACATGGTGGTGGACCGCTGGATGACGGCGCTAAGAACGATATAGGAATCCATATTAAGGATGGAAATGTCCAGTCCGAAGACGGATACCTTTGGGGAAACGAAGATGACAATGGACATTGGTCTGGACGACTTCATTATGAATACGGACCAGAAAGAGAGGTCTCAATCGGTAAAAACGAAGATGGTTTTGGGATCGGTCTTGAGGGGAAGTGGCATAACATAGACTCTTTCATCATCGAATCCCCGGAATTCGGAAACGAGTATCTCAATGTCAAGAACGAGTTCGAGGTTGGGATAAAGGAGGAGGCCGATGCTGAATTGGATTTGTTGAGAATCAGCAAAAATGGTGATGAAATCGAACTCAATGTTGCCAAGGCTGAAATCGGGGCGGCGATTACGGCTTTCGCAAAATGGACCGCAGAGACGAACATCTTGTTCATCCCCGTTACGGTAGAGGCCGAAGGCGGACTCTCGGCGGGAGCGAAGGCTGGTGCCGAGGCTGGGTTAAGTTTCAATATGGAAACCGGCGAATTGACGCTGAATCTCGGCGCGTCTGTCGTATGGGGATACGGGGGCGAGGGAAATGTACAAATTTCGGTTGGCATTCTTCAGGGGGTCAATAACCTAATCGTGCGTATCACGAGCGGTGATACCGATCGGGAATCCGACACAGGAAGGAATGGCGACGACATGGTGTGCAAGCCCGGCGATAATCCCGACGATCCCTTCAATTCCGATCCGCAGAATCAGGGAGGCAACACGGGCAACGGCCCGTCGAATGGATCTGGAGGCAAGAACGACGGCTATCAAGGGTTGAAGCCGATCCACTTGTTCTGAATGAAGAAAAAGGAGCATGGTTATGTCTTTTAGATGGTTAAGGACGCGGCAACGAATGTGTGGAGCGGTTGCGATGGAGACGGTAATTCTCTCTGTCCTGATCGCGACGGCTGTACTTGTTGCGGTTGTCGCAATCGGGAGACTTTTGGTTCGCCATTCTGACCTTATGGGCAAAGGAGTTACTGGACAAGGAAACCTCGCGGCCAAAGCAGTAAGTTGTCCACAGGAGGGTTATCAAAAACAGGCATCGGACGATTTTGAACAGGCGAAGAAATTCTCCGACGAATTTTCTGATATGAATGCAGCCGCTCCTAAGCGATGAAGATGTCGCCTAATTGCTGGAGACTACGAGAAATGCAGACACTCGATGAAATCAAGAAGTTGATGGCCGATGGCGGGATCGCCCAGGCCGACGAGGCGCTGAAGGAGCTGCTGGCGGCGGAGCCGGACAACCTCCAAGCGAAGATGCTCTACGGTACCTGCCGCCAGCTCCTCGGCGACGAGGAGACGTTCAGACGCATCCACGACGAACTCGTGCCGGTGATGGAGAAATGTGGGAAAGGTAATTCCAATCTGGAAGAAGTGCGGATGTGGAGCCGGTATCAAGATCTTTACGCGAAAATCATCGGCGGCGTCCGCTCGTTGACATCTGGCGCGATCCGGATTCCTTTCCGCGCTTCCGTAACAAGTCGGCCGCGCTCACGG
>JAGCVN010000045.1 GCA_017962315.1 Kiritimatiellia bacterium | reverse complement strand
AGGATCCAGAAGAAGTTGTCCGAGGGGTCGCCGCCGCCGAGGGCGAAGGTGTCGATCTGCGCGTCGCCCGGAGGGACGTTGCAGGCCATGACGGCCTCTCCGGACGCGCATGGCGTGTTGGCCTTGACCTCGTTGTGTGCTCCGCACCAGGACCGCTTGTTACCCTTTGCCCATCCGGGCTTCACACTGACCTCCCCGGAGAGCAGGCGCGACATCGTGCGGTCGCTCATGGCGGGCAGCTGCGCCTTGACGCCCGGCTTGATGTGCGCAACCTGCGTCGCGTATTCTTCCACCCAGCGTTCCACCTCCGCCTTGAAGTACGGCGGGCAGGGGCATCCGGCCTCCCGCCAGACCCTCTTCAGCACCTCGGCGACGTCGTCGCCGTAAGTCTTCCCCCTGCCCTTGTGCTCGCGGAACTTCCTGTTCCCGGTCACCAGGCGGTTCGCGTACTTGCGCTCGTATCCAGTTGTTTCGCACACCTCGTCGAGGATGCGCCTGCGCTTGGCGCGGTTCGCCTCGGCATACGCCCTGCGCTTCGCGCCGATGTACTCGTTCGTTGCCTTTCGCGACATGTTTCTCATGCCTCCATTTTACACATAAGTGTCCAGTATTTGGCAAACGGGGTCGTTCGAAACCTTATCTGCCTTTGTTGAGAGTGTCCGTTATTATGGCAAACTGCGATTTGAAGTACACAATAACAAATCTGATTGCCTAAACGAGAAAAGTAAGGTACCATAGGGACATGAAAACTCTACATGCTTCATTTTCTGTTTCGGGCCTGGGCACCCTTCTCTGCGCCACAGGCATGATTCTCCCTGTTCTTTCCTTCGCCGACGCCCCGGTTACGCCAAAGAAACCCAAAGCGTTGGTCATCATGCTGGACGGCATGCGGGCTGATGCAATCGAAAACGCACACGCGCCGAACCTACGGATGCTCCGCGACGGCAAGTGGCAGGCTGGATACAAGTGCGCGTGGTCCCTGGGCGCCCACACGATCTACGACGCGGTTACCGTGAGCGGACCCAACCACACCGCGATCGCGACGGGCGTGACCGCGAAGAAGCACACCATCATGCAGAACCGCAAGAGCACCTGCGACTTCAAGAAGTGGCCAAGCTGGCTCGTGCGCGTGGCGGACGCCAAGCCCGGAACGAAGGGACTCTTCATGTTCTCGTGGAGATGGGACAACCAGATTTCGCCCGATCCGAGGGTCGAGTTCATTCACGGCAGCGACGCGGGCAACGCGGAGGCGATGGCCAAGCGACTCGCGGCTGCGGATGCCCCCGATGCCGTGCAATGGTACATCGACTGGCCAGACCATGGCGGTCACGGCTTCGGCTACTACCCCTACACGACGGGTTATTTCAACACGGTCTACCTCTCCGACAAGGCGATCGGCGCGGCGCTCAAGGCGATCGCATCGCGTCCCACGTTCAAGGATGAAGACTGGATGATCATCGTCACCGCCGACCACGGAGGTTACTGGCGCACGCACGGGCTCTGGGGCGGACACTGCGAGACCATTCCGTTCCTGGTCGCCGGACGCAACGTGTCTCAGGGACGTATCCCCGGCATTCCCCAGAATTATTACGCCGCGCCCACGGTGCTCGCGCACTTCGGAATCGATTCAAGCGGTTTCAACCTTGACGGGAAGATTGTCGGCTCCGAGACCGTTGCCGAAACCAAACGCAGCCTCAAGGAAGGTCTTGCCGTCTATCTGCCGTTCGAAGGAAAGCAGATCGAGAACAAAGTCGCGACCGGTCCGAAACCGGAGATCTGCGGCACGAACACGACGCTCCAGGCCAAAGGCGGTTTCATCGGGAACTGCCTCCATATGGACGGTTCGACGAACACGCTGAGCGGCGTCTGCCTGAAGGGCTCTGAAAAGCTCGCGTTCGAAAACGGATCCGGGTTCGCCATGTCGATGTGGGTGCGGATGCCCGAAGAACAGAAAAACGACCCCGTAATCGTTGCCAACAAGGACTGGAACAAAGGTTCCAACCCCGGCATCTTGCTCACCGGAAACAAGAAAATCCAGTCGAAGGTGGGCGGCGTGTGCTTCAACGCCGGCATGGGCGGCCCACGCAGCCGCATCGACGTGGGACCGTATGACATCGAATTCGGCAAATGGACTTTCTACGCGGTGACGCTTGGAGCCGACGGCGTGCTTGACTTCTATCAGGGTGGCCGTGACGGGCATCTCTACCGCATCGCATTCAATGCTTCGACCATCAAGACCAAGACAGGGCTCCCCTTCCGTCTCGGACAGGATGGCACGGGAAAGTATCCGGCAGCCTTCAAAGGCGACATCGACGATTTCGTCCTCTGGACGCGCCCGATCTCGCACGAAGACGTACGCCGTATTTACAAGGCAGGGATTGAAGGGATCCCATTCGAGGATCTTCTGTAGTCGTGTCCACGTTCCATGTGTGAATTACTGGGTGTCACGGCGAAACGACGCCTGCGGTTGAATGCCCTTCTCCGCGAATTCTATTCACATTCAAGCGAGCACCCCCATGGATGGGGACTCGCCTGTTTCCCCGACAGCGGCACACCGGTTCTTGAAAAAGAGCCGGTGGAAGCCGGCACGAGTCTCCTTCTGAACGAACGCCTCGCGTCGCCGGTGCTCGAACGGACGGTCATCGCGCACATCCGGCGCGCGACCATCGGGCATCTCACGTATGAAAACACCCATCCGTTCACGACGGCGGACAACCGCGGACGTAGATGGACGCTGGCGCACAACGGGACGATTTTCAACGGTTCATTGCTGGAACGGTTTAAAGGACGGCAGAAAGGCGAAACGGACTCCGAATGCATCCTGTTCTACCTCATCGAGCAGATTGACCGCACGCAAGACCGGCTTGGACGCGCGTTGGATGAAACGGAACGTTTCGACCTGCTCGCCGAAGCCGTCGCAGACCTTTCGGCGAACGGGAAAGTCAACCTGCTCGTTTACGACGGCGACCTCCTGTACGCGCACGTCAACCTCCGCGGCACGCTCTACTACCGGAAGGAGGAAGACGCGCTCGTTTTCTCGACCCGTCCGCTCAAGGAAGGCGATTGGCACCACGTGCCTCCCATGCGCCTCGTCGCGGCGAAAGACGGCGACTTCCGCCGCATCGGCGAAGACCACGGGCACGAATACTGCCTGAACCCCGACGATTACCGTTACACCTATATGCTCTATGCGGCGTTGTGACAATCGGTTACCCGGACCGAAACCGTGACGCTCCTCCCCTACCCTCCAGGACGGAGATATCGTAGCCGGGGCCGCCGGTCACGGTGCCGAAGACACCGAACTTGTTCTTCAACGGACTGCCACCCTTCCTACACGAAACCGTGAACGCCCCTTTGAAGAGCCCGGCCTTCGCCATGCAGGCCATCTCCAAGCCGGAGGCGTTCACAAATTTGTGGTTTCCTTCACGTCCTGTCAACCGATTTCGAGATAGGTTTCCAGCGTACTCTTGAACCAGGGGCAGGAAGCATCGGCGAGCCGGTCGCGAATCTTGAACAGCGTGGCGCGGACATCCGCCCTGAGATCGGGCGCGAAATCCTTGTAATTCTGGCAGACACCGAGAATACGGAGCGTGGTGTATTCGTTGACCGGAGCGAGGCGGACACACGTATCCGTCAACCAGGCAAGGCCGCGTTCCGTCCACACGAGGTCATCATTCTGCGCAAGGGGACAAAGCAACGAACGGCAAAGCCCGGGATGCGCGTAGGAAAACTCCGGCGTCTCCGCCTCGCGGGCGACTGCCTCGAACGCCTCTTCGCGCGGCGCGGAACCGAGCAGGGAGAGATACCCGAGATACGCACTGGTACGCCTGGCGAATTCGCTCCGGCATTGGGCAAGCCGAAGTGCCGCACGGGGCGAGGACGACTCCCAAAGCGCGGCAAGCGCGTTAATCCTGTCGGTGAACTGCGTCGCCTTTCCCAAGAAAACCTCCAGTGCGTCCCAGGCGTCTTGCGTGTCGAGCGCAGAGAGCAGACGCAGGAGGGAGGCGCGGAGCGCACGGCGTTCGACAGCGGCGGAAACCGAATCCGGCGTGCCGGTGTCGAGCGCGGAGGCAATCGCCGCAACGCCGGCCGTCTTCGCGGCTTCGCGTAGAATCGCACGACGGAAACGCGGGTTTTCGCGGACGTTCGCGAGCAATGAACGATCCAGCGGCGTACCGACGGAAAGCAAGCTGGCCTTCACGCCGTCCGGCAACGAGGCGTCGGCGAAGTTCGCGCAGAAAACGCGCAACCAGTCCGGGGAAGGAACGAAGTCCACCTCGTCTTGCAGGAAACGGATACGTTCACGATCGGTCAAACGCCGGAACGCCTCGACACGGTTGAAAAGACAGGGATCCGTCCGTGCCTGAAGCGCGAGACTCGCCGGACTTTCCCCTGTGTCCGTACACGTCCCGTAGAAGGAGGCGCCACGGTCGACCGAAAGGTAGGCGGGTTCTTCCGGGCAGGGGAACACGAACTCGGCGGAGACCGTGTCGAAGGCGACCGTCTTTTCCAGAAGGTCGCGTCCCTCGGCAGAGACGGCGGCGAACATGAACGGCAGCGGGAACGGCCCTTTTGCCGTTTCCGGACAAGCGGACTGCCGAAGGCTCAACCGGAGAAGGCCGTCCTTCCATTCATGGGAAACGGTGACGCGGGGGTATCCCGCGTGAAAGAGCCAGTTGTCTGCAAACCGGGCGATGTCGAACGAGGGAACGGTCTCGGCGACGCAGGCGAGGAACTGGTCGGTATCGGCATTCCCGCCATTGTAACGCGAGAAGTAGAGGGTGGTCGCTCTCCTGTAGTCTTCCTTGCCGATGAGCCGTTCCAGCATATCCAGCACTTCGGGGGCCTTGTCATAGGTAACGGCATCGACCACTTCGTCGGGGTCGTTGAATCCCTCTCGGACAATCTGTCCGAACTTTCCGGTCTCCTCCATCGCCATCGCGCCGCTGCCGGGGGCGCGGAGGCCGGCGACATCGCGAAGGCGCAGGAAGGTCGGATCGAAGACGGTGTTCAGGAACGCGCGTTCGACATTCACCGTGTAGGCTTCATTCAACCACATATCGAAGGGGGTCGCCATCGTGACGCCGCTACCGCAGTGGTTGTGTTCGTATTCGTGCGGGATCACGCCATGGGCGTAGATCAGGCGGTTGTCGCCCGTGGTTTCGTCGATTAGCGCGGCCTCGGTGATGATGGTGGTGTTGCCGACATTCTCCATGCCGCCATAGTTAGATTTTTCCATCGTGATGGTTCGGTAACACTCGTAGGGATACGTGTACCCGACGTATTCGTGCTGCCAGAGGACGGAACGTTTGGTGATCTCCATCGGGATCCTGGCGCCGTCGGCACACCCCGGCGGAACGAGGTATTCGAGACGGATGCGCTTTCCTTCCGGATAGACGGCTTCATCGGCAAGAACATCCCACGTCCCCGCACAGGCGAGAAACAGGTAGGGAGCCATCGGGACGGGGTTGACATACGTGATGATTTGGCGCGTGGGGTCTCCCGGCTTGGGAACGGGTAATCCGTCCGGATTGACCGTGCGGTCGACATCGCCGTTGGAAAGCAGATGCGTGTACCGGGCGTCGCCTTCCAACGTCGTGCGGAAGGTGCATTTCGCGGTGCAGTCATCGATGACGGGGAAGATCCGCTGGAATCCCCACTGCTGGCATTGGCTCATGTACTGTTGCGGTCCGGCGACACCTTTGGGCTGCGCGTCCCGGTAAATCCCGTCGAGAACCGTGTCGGACGGATGGAGGGTGCAGCGCGCGGAGACAGTGAAGGTCGTCCCCGCCTCCACCGGCCCGGGGAACGAGACGGTCAACTTATTGCGTTCGCGGTCGTAGGCGTAAGGCAGCGAGACCTCGTGGATGTCAAGCGCTTTCGCGTCCAGTTCAAGCGAACGAAGCGTTTCGCGCGCGGTGAGGGTGAGGGTACCCGAAGACTCGACTCGGTCTTCAAAGAACGAGAGCGCGAGTTCGACATGATTGAGCTGCGCCGGCGGAAGCCGACATTCGGAACGAAGGAATCGGTAATTCATAACGAACGGAAGTATACCAGATTCCCCGCGTCCGGCGAAGTGTAAAAATCACGCTGCGCCCGTTCGAGGATTCGGGCGCATCTGCGTAACCCGAGGTTGATCGGGAACGATTTCCCATTGTCTCATCCCCCCAGCCCGCGCCCATTGGAAAACCTGAACCGGTATCGTTGTGCAAATGTCCCCTATACCTATAATCCGGTTAGTGCGGCGGACATCGAAAATGCGTGTAGCCCGCCGGGAAGGTATTGTTCAAACGCAGAGCGGACCGACCGCGCCGCGCGCGGGAGCATTCATGGGGATAAATGGCATTTTATAGGCAAGGCACAGAGACGCAGAGAAATGGCAACGGAAGGAGGGGCGCCCCCCCCTTCCGTTTTTACATTTTCCACTTTCCGCCGGCGTTGGGAGAATTGTCCAGCAAACGGATTTGTTTGCCGCTAACGCGGCTCACTTCCTCCTTGCGAACGCCGTTAGGCGTAAGCAAATCCGTTTGTTTCTTCTTTCGTGGCCGCCGCGCCTCTTCAAATTGTTGTCACGGTTGTCACGATTGTCTCCAGTTCCAAGGCGTACCGTTGAAAAACGCAACTGTTGCGATGTTTTGCAATTGCCCCTGATGATTGGAGACAACACGGACAACTTGAGACAATGGCACCACCCCTTTACACTTTCCATTTTCTTCCCCCACACCTCTGCGCTCTCCGCGTCTCTGCGTCCATAAACAATCCACCCACTGTTGCGGGATGAAGTTATAGGCAAGCCCGCCGCCCGCGCTGCGCGCGGGAATGTAGATGAGGGTAACGTGAACATTGTCCAAGTTATAGGCAAGATACGGTAAAAAACTGTCGGATTTGCGCGGGCAGTCAAATTCATATACACCCATTCATTCCGTCCGGCACAATAAAGCCCCTACCCTTTCTGCTCTGGTACGTTCGGTTTCCCAGACGCCTCGCGGGAGGCATACGAAGGGCAATATGCCGAAGATACCCTCGCCTCCTCACAACACAGGAGTCGGATGCACCACCTCAAGACGATTCCTCAAAACCTGGTCGGAGGTACCGCGTCAAGAATCATCCTCGACGCCGACGAGGTATCACATTTTGCAAACTGTGATACCTCACTGACGGCGTTGTCCATGAGGGGAAACCCCTTCTTGTAAACGGGTTTCACAAGGTGAAACCGTTGTGGTAACGGAGGCGCAGGAGTGCGTCGGCATCGGTGTTATTCGTCACGTGCAGCGTGGCCGGATCGAACGCGACGGACTGCCCCGTGCGCACGGCCAGGTTTCCGAGCAACACAAATTCCGTGATCAACATCGCCCAGTCGAAATTACACCCTGCCTTTTCACCACCTTTACACGCAACGAGCCATTCGTTCCAGATGTCGCCCCTGCGGGGAAGCGTGGCGGGTATCGTCTTGGCCTTTTCGTTCAAGTCGTGATCCAAGATGCGTATGCCGTTCACCAGTCCAGCGACAAGCATGGTCGCCTTCGTGCCGACATACAGCACACCCTCCGTCGGGAGCGTCTTGCCGTTCAGCTTCTTCGGCACCGGCGGCTTGAGAAGCCCGTCGTACCACACGAGGCGGAGTTCCGGGAAACTGCCCCGTTTCGGGTAGTCATACGTCACGATACTCGCAAGGGGGAACGCGACATCGCTCACACGGGTACTCGTGGCGGAAATCATCGACGGATGCCCCAACGCGAGCGCCCGATAGAAGGTGTTCGCCTGGTGACACCCCATATCGCCAAGCGCCCCCGCCCCGAAATCATACCAGCCGCGGTGGTTGAACGGGTGGTAGACGACATCGCGTCCCCATGCGCCGGGGATCATTTTTGCCAGCGGGCTCGACTCCGGCCAGCGGTGGGCGTACGGACGTTTCTCCGCCGAACCGAGCCACAGATCCCAGTCGAACGTGTCCGGCACCGGCGAGGTGAAATCCGGGTAGGCCGGCATCCCTTGCGGCCACACGGGCCTGTTCGTCCAGGCGTGCGCCTCGACGATGTCGCCGAGAATACCGGAGGCGATGATCTCGCACACGCGGCAGGCGTTTTCACTCGTGCACGGCGTCGCCGTCACCTGTGTCGCAACCCCCGCCTTCTTCGCCTCATCGACCACAAGGTAGCACTCCTCCATGGAACGGGTGAGCGGTTTGACGCAACAGACGTGTTTCTTCGCGCGGAGCGCGGCGAGCGTGACGAACGCATGGGTGTGGTCTGGGGTCCCGCAGTACACGGCATCCACCTTGTCGCCTTCTTCCGCGATCAATCTGCGGTAGTCCCGGTAGCGGCGCGCCTGGGGAAAGAGGTCGTACGTCTTCTTGGCGTGGAGGTCGTCGACATCGCAGAGCGCGACCACCTGGAAACCGGCCTTGGCGAGTCCCTTGAGCTGCGAATGGCCGATCCCGCCGATACCGACACCCCCCAACGTGATCTTCTCGCTCGGGGGCGTGTAGTCCTTGCCCCCCAGCACATGGCGGGGAACGATAACCGGCGCGGAGGCGGCAAAAGCCGCCGCACTGTGGCGAAGAAACGAACGACGTGTGAACATACGGACTCCTTGGGTGATGACGAATAATGAATGAAACCGGCGATTCAAGAGAAGGTGATTTCTTCCCCGTGGAACATGAAATTCCCGCCGATGACGTACTGCATCGCCGTCGGAGAGAAACGATCCTGCACGGTGATGTGCAGATGGCCGGCGAGAATCCCCTTCAGCAGCGGTTCCGAACGCAGGTAGGCGATGAAATCGCGCGTCACGGGATCTTCCCTCTGAAGCTTGTATTCACCGTACACATTTGGGGCAACCGCCTCCGGCGAGAACTTCTTTCCCACGCGCTTCCAGAATTTGTATTGCGCCCGCCAGATCGCAGGCGTGTGGAACGGGACGTGCATACAGAGGACGATCGGAAGCTTTTTCTTCACCTCGGCGGCGAAACGCTCGACCTGGTCGGCGCAGACGTAACCGTACACGTCGTCGATCGTCACGAAGTTCACGCCGTTGATGACGGTGGACTGGAAGCGGATGTCGAAGGGATAGGCCGCGCTCAGTTTCGCCGCCGTCTGCGCTTTGTACGCTTCCGTGTTCGACTGCTTGGACAGCCACATGTTCTGAGAGAACTCGTGGTTTCCCAGCGAACCGGCCATGCCGGGACCGTAATACTTGCGGACGAGGTCGAAATTCGCCTCGCTCTGCCAGTCGATCAAATCCCCGGTGTGGATGACGTAATCGACGTTGTCCTTCGCCCAGGCAAGGGAATCGCGCAGCGCCTCTTCCTGGCGCCCTCCGAAAGTCTGCGTGCGCCTCGCCTTCAACGTCTGCTTGTTGGCCTCTTCGTGCGGATAGGCTTCGGTGAGATGCGTGTCCGAAATGTGCAGGATGGAGAAGGGCTTTTCCGCGCCCGCCTCGATGTGGGCGTATGAAAGCACCAGCCGTTCGTACCGTCCCCTCTTCGGAAACAGGGAGGGATCGTCCGCCTGGACAGGCAACGCGGAAACCGCGACGATACCGGCCCCGCTCGCGAGCGCCCCCTTTAAAAACATCCTGCGATTGATCGACTCACGTTCTGACATCGTATTCCTCCCCTCCCCCCTACTCTACCATTTCCCCGTTTGGCCCTGCAAGCGGAATTTCATCGAGTGTCGGGGTGAAATCAAAACAGGACTTGTTGTAGTTGTCAAAACAGGACTCTGTCTTTCGGTGTCATTGAGGTGCCTGGCGTACCACTGGCATAGCCGGAGGGGACGGGGCGGGAGCGTCCCCGACGGGGCGGCCCGAAGGGCCGAGCGCCCGCCCCTTCCCCTCCGGCTGGAAATTTGTGTACCATGCACGCCATCATGAGCAAACAACTACACCAGAGAATTGCACTGCCGCTGTTGAGGCACGT
>JAGCVN010000044.1 GCA_017962315.1 Kiritimatiellia bacterium | reverse complement strand
GCCGCGAACGCCTCCGCCGCGAAGCTGTCCTTCACGGCGAAGACCGGCACGTTCAAAGGCTCGTTCACGGCCTACTCCGTCAAGGGCGGCAAGCTCGCCCAGACGAAGTTCACGGTGAACGGTGCCGTCGTCGACGGCGTCGCCTACGGCACCGCCTTCAACAAGAAGGTTGGCAGCGGGCCGATGGTGATCTAGTAAAAATGAAAAGTGAAAAGTGAACAGTGAAAAATGAAAAGTGAAAGCCCGCCGCCCGCGCTTCGCGCGGGAATGTAGATGAGGGTAACGTGAACATTGTCCAAGTTATAGGCAAGGTGAAAGTGGAAAATGGAAAATGAAAGGTGAAAAGAGAAGGGTACAAGTAACCTTTCCTTTTCGTTAAGCCGACGCAACGCGCCCGTCCCTCCTCCGAGGGGCGGGCGTTTTTTTCGGTCGCGACCGTGGAGGCTCTTCGCGCCCTTTGCGTGGAACCTATTGTCTAGGCAATGACATCGAGTGAACCGCAAAGGTATAATGCCGCAAAGACTGTTTTAACGCAGAGGCACAGAGACACAGAGAGATTGTCCCATGCTGTCCACGTTAAAAAATGTACGTGCGCTCCTTCCGTCCGGCTTGCCGCACACCGCGAAGGACGGCGCAGCGCCGCCGCTCCCTTCTCCGTGGCTCCGTGACCCTGTGTGAGACAAAAACTTACCTTCATGTACGTTCCCGCGCGCAGCACGGGCGGCGGGCTTGCCGATTCCCGACATTCCCGAATTTTTCCCTTGTCTTGGGCTTGGATTTCTGGTAAAGTAACGTTTCCCTTTCGCGAGGGAGGGGTGTGCCCAGACGGGTAGCCCCCGGTTCCGGCGGGTTGCCGGAGGATGCGCGGAACGTGCTGTGCTTTCGTGAAAACCGCATGGGAAGCGGGAGAAACACACAGAGAGGTAGTTATGGCGAAGAAAGTCAAGGGGCTGGTCAAGCTCCAGATTCCGGCGGGCGCGGCAAACCCGGCGCCGCCGGTCGGTCCTGCGTTGGGTGCGCAGGGCGTGAACATCATGCAGTTCTGCAAAGAGTTCAACGCCAAGACGGCGGACAAGGCAGGGCTGGTGATCCCGGTCATCATCACGGTCTACGCGGATCGCAGCTTCTCGCTCCAGTTCAAGAGTCCGCCGGCGTCGGTTCTGCTCAAGAAGGAGGCCGGCGTGGCGAAAGGTTCCGGCGTACCGAACAAGACGAAGGTCGGAAAGGTGACGAAGGAACAGCTGAAGAAGATCGTCGAGATCAAGAAGGCTGACCTGAACACGACCGACGTCGAGGCGGCGATGCGCATGATCGCCGGAACGGCCCGGAATATGGGCATCGAAGTGGTCGACTAACCCCGGGGGACGGCATGAAGAAACACGGCAAGAAGTATGTTGACGCGCAGAAGAAGGCGCCGAAAGAGGCGGTGAGCCTCGAAGAGGCGGTCGCGTTCGTCAAGGCGAACGCGGGCGCGAAGTTCGACGAATCGGTGGATGTCTCGTTCAAGCTGGGCGTGGACATCAAGAAGAGCGACCAGACGGTGCGCGGCACGGTGCGCCTCCCGAACGGGACGGGCAAGAACGTGCGCGTGATCGTTTTCGCGGCGGGCCAGCACGCGGACGAAGCGAAGGCGGCCGGCGCGGACGAGGTCGGGTACGAGGATTTGATCGAGAAGGTCAAGGGCGGCTGGACGGACTTCGATGTCGCGATCGCGACGGCGGACGCGATGAAGGAGGTGCGCAAGGTGGCGCGCGTCCTCGGTCCCCGCGGCCTGATGCCGAACCCGAAGACGGGCACGGTGACGGACGATACCGCGGCCGCGGTCAAGGCGGCCAAGGGCGGCAAGATTGACTTCCGCATGGATCGCGGCGGCAACGTCTGCGCGCTCTGCGGAAAGCGGAGTTTCGAGGCGGCCAAGCTGATCGAGAACATCCGCGCGATTATCGAGGCGATCAAGGCCGAGCGCCCGGCCGCCGTCAAGGGGGCGTTCATCCGCACGATGACGGTCAGCTCCACGATGGGCGTCGGCATTCCCGTGATCGTCAAGGACGAATCGAAGTAAGGGGGCTTTTCCTATGGAAGACAAGAAGGCACTGAAGATGCGTAGCGAGAAGGTCTCCATCCTGGACGAAATCATCAACCGGGTGAAAGACTCCGACTACTGCTTCATTATCAACTATGGCGGGCTGATGGTGCAGACGCTGACGGCGCTCCGCAAGGAGCTGGCCGGGCAGAACTCCCATCTGATGATCGTCAAAAACACCTTGCTCAACAAGGTCGCGAAGGACGAGGGGTGGGATGACGTCTCCGCCATCCTCTCCGGCCCGATGGCGATCGTGACGGGCAAGGGCGACGTCTCCGCAGTGGCGAAGATCCTCGTGAAGTTCGCGAAGGACAACGAGAAGGCCGAGGTCAAGGGCGCGAACTTCGAGAAGAAGATCCTCACGCCCGCCGAAATCACGGCACTTTCCGAACTGCCGGACAAGGACACGATGCGCGCGACGCTGCTGGCGATGTTCCTGCAGCCGGCGACGAGCTTCGTCCGCATCCTCAACGCTTCGCTCCTGCAGGTCCTCTACGTCCTCAAGGCGAAAGCGGAGAAGGACGGCGGCGGAGCCGCCGAGTAGCGCGGTACGCGACGGAATTTCGCGGCGCGGGTGCGCCGCGACGTGTAAAAACAAGACTCCGCGCGCGCTGGACGCGCGCGGTTGCAAGCAAGGAACCAAACCATGACGCAAGATGAAGTGATTGAGTATTTGAGCGGGCTCTCCGTTCTCGACATCTCCAACCTCGTGAAGGCCCTGGAGGAGAAGTGGGGCGTTAGCGCCGCCGCTCCCGTGGCCGTGGCCGCCGGCGGTCCTGCCGCCGCCGCCGCTCCCGTCGAGGAGAAGACCGAGTTCGACGTCGTTCTGACGAGCTTCGGCGCGAACAAGATCAACGTGATCAAGGAAGTGCGCGCCATCACCGGTCTCGGACTGAAGGACGCGAAGGACCTGGTCGAAGGTGCTCCGAAACCGGTCAAGCAGGGTGTCGCCAAGGACGAAGCCCAGAAGATCAAGGAGCAGCTGGAGAAGGCTGGCGCCTCTGTCGAGCTGAAGTAGCCGTATCTGTACGCGGCGGGGCCGGACGCCATGTCCGCGCCCCGGCGCGTCTCTTCTCTTCAACGGCCGCCGGGAACGGGGCCGTCCCGAAGTGTGAGCTAGTTAACTAAGTGGCCGCTTACCACACTTCCGCTCATAACCGGGAAACAGGCGCAAGCCTGTCCGCATCCGGCCGCAGGCGCGGCCGAAACAAGCCATCCAGACGCGCCCAGTAGGCGCGCAAACAAAAAAAGGTAGGCGAAATGGTCGAAAGAAAAACGTTTGGCAAGCTCCGCCCGGTTATGGAACCGCCGGACTTGATCGAGATTCAAACTAAGTCGTATGATGACTTCCTGCAGTTGGGCGTGAAGCCCGGAGAACGCGAAGAGAAAGGGCTGCAGGCGATTTTCCACGAGGTTTTCCCGATTGACAGTTATGACGGGAACTACACCCTTGATTTCGTGAAGTACGAGTTCGGCGAGGCCAAGATGACCGCGCTCGAATGTCTCTCCGAAGGCGCGACCTACTCCGCCCCGCTGCGTGCGACCTTCCGCCTGAAGGACAAGGACGACATCCGCGAGGAAGAGGTCTACATGGGCGAAATCCCGCTGATGACACGCGACGGCGCGTTCGTCATCAACGGCGCCGAGCGCGTGGTCGTCTCCCAGCTCCACCGCTCCCCCGGCATCTGTTCCGAACAGACGCCGCACCCCAACGGGCAGATGCTCTATTCCGTCCGCCTGATCCCCGACCGCGGTTCCTGGATCGAGATCCAGTTCGACTCCGCCGGCATCCTCTGGGTCTACATGGACCGCCGCCGCCGGCGTCGGAAGTTCTACGCGACGACCTTCCTCCGCGCCCTCGGGTTCGGTACCGACGAACAGATCCTGAAGGAATTCTACAATTTCCAGACCCTTGCCGTCGGCGAGACCTACGACGAGGACGTCCTCGCCAACCTGGTGATGAAGGACGACCTGATCGACGTCGATTCGAACGTCCTCCTGGCGCACCGGTACGACCCGATCACCCCGGCCCTGCTTTCGCAAATCGAAGCCGCCGGCTTCGAGACCATCAACGTCGTCGATGTCTCGATGGACAAGGGCGTCTTGATCAAGACCCTCCGCGAGGATGCCAAGAGCGGCATCCACACCGAGGAGGATGCGTTGAAGGACATCTACAAGCGTCTGCGTCCGGGCGATCCCGCGACGCCGTCCAACGCCAAGACGCTCATCAAACGACTCTTCTTCGACAAGCGCCGCTACGACCTCGGAAAGGTCGGACGCCACAAGATCAACCAGCGCCTGAGGCTCAACGGCAAAGTGCCCGAAGAGCTGCGCACGCTGGACGAGAGCGGCATCGACGTGATCGAGGCGATGAAGCTCCTCCTCCGTATCTACATGGGCGAGGAACAGGTGGACGACATCGACCATCTGGGCAGCCGCCGCATCCGCACGGCGGGCGAGCTGCTGGAGAACCAGTGCCGCGTGGGCCTGGCCCGCACGGAGCGCCTGATCCGCGAACGCCTGCAGGTGTACGACCCCGCCAGCAACGAGAAGCTTCAGCCGCAGCGCCTGGTGAACAGCAAGTCGCTCTCCGCCGTTGTGCAGGACTTCTTCGGACGGAGCCAGCTGAGCCAGTTCATGGACCAGACGAACCCGCTTTCCTCGTTGGCCCACAAGCGCCGTCTCTCTGCACTCGGTCCCGGCGGCCTGAGCCGTGAGCGCGCGGGTTTCGAAGTCCGCGACGTACACCCCTCGCACTACGGGCGCATCTGCCCGATCGAGACGCCGGAAGGCCCGAACATCGGGTTGATCTCCTCGCTGGGCATCTACGCGAAGATCAACGAGTTCGGCTTCATCGAGACGCCCTACCGGATTGTCAAGAAGGGGAAGGTGACGGACGAGGTCGTCTACATGCCGGCCGACATCGAGGAGAACTACGTCATCGCCCAGGCGAACTCCGAACTCAAGCCGGACGGCAGTTTCGCGACCAAGAAGGTAACCTGCCGCTACAAGACGGACTTCGTGGAGGTCGAGAGCAGCCGCGTCCAGTACATGGACGTCAGCCCGAAGCAGGTGATCTCCATCGCCGCCGGCCTGATCCCGTTCCTCGAACACGACGACGCCAACCGCGCCTTGATGGGCGCGAACATGATGCGCCAGGCCGTGCCACTGTTGAAGACTGAACGCCCGTTCGTGGCGACAGGTCTTGAATGGCGCGCCGCGTCGGACTCCTGCGTGACTGTCCTTTCGGAAAGCGACGGCATCGTCGCCTACGTCTCCGCGACGGACATCGTGGTGACGAAGGACGGAAAGATGCCGCCGAAGCAGCTGAAGGCGACGACCGAGCGCAAGAACGGCATCTTCCGCTACAAGCTCCAGAAATTCCGCCGTTGCAACGCCGGCACCTGTTTCAACCAGAAGCCGATCGTCCGTGTCGGGCAGACGGTGAAGATGGGCGAAGCCTTGGCGGACGGCCCCGCGACGAAGGACGGCGAGCTTTCCATCGGCAAGAACCTGATGGTCGCGTTCATGAGCTGGCGCGGCTTCAACTTCGAAGACGCCATCGTGATCGCCGAGCACTGCGTGGCGAACGACACCTTCACCTCGATCCACATCCAGAACTTCGAGGTCGGCGCGCGCGACACGAAACTCGGTCCCGAAGAGATCACCCGCGACATCCCGAATGTCGGCGAGAACGCCTTGAAGAACCTCGGAGCCGACGGCGTGATCCGTATCGGCGCGGAAGTCGGGCCGGGCGACATCCTGGTCGGCAAGATCACCCCGAAGAACGAGCAGGAGCTGCCGCCGGAAGAGCGCCTTCTCCGCGCGATTTTCGGCGAGAAGGCGGCGGATGTCCGCGACACCTCGCTCACCGTGCCCAGCGGCACCTACGGCATCGTCATGGATGTGAAGGTGACGTCGCAGGACGGCGGGCACACCTTCTTCAGCGAATCCACGGAGACGGAGGAGGAAGAGAAGGAACCCCGCGATCTCGAGGCGGAGCGGCTGCGCAGGCAGCAGGCGCTGGAAGAGGAACTGACCACGGCCCTCAGCAACATCCTGCTCGGCGAGAAGATCCCGCTGGACGTGCTGGACGTGGAGTCGGGCGACATCATCATCCCGGCGAACCGCAAGATCACCAAGATGCTGCTCGGCAAGCTCGCGAAAGCGCACGACCACATCCAGATCGAGAGCAGCCCGGTGCAGCAGAAGATCGAGGAGATCATCAACCAGTTCCGCCCGAAGTTCGCCGAACTCAACGAGGCGATGGAAAGCGGGCGTACGGACTACGCCGAACTCGACGGGATGATCGACAGCGACGGCGGCGTGATCAAACAGGTGCGCGTGTTCATCGCCGAGAAGAAGAACCTCTCGGTCGGCGACAAGCTTTCCGGCCGTCACGGCAACAAGGGTGTCGTTTCCCGCATCGTGCCGGACTGCGACATGCCGTTCCTGCCGGACGGGACACCGGTGGACATCGTGTTGAACCCGTTGGGCGTGCCTTCCCGCATGAACATCGGGCAGATGTTCGAGACTTACCTCGGCCTCGCCTGCAAGGTTCTCGGCTTCTATGCGGCGACGCCGGTGTTCGACGGTTGCCAGGAGTCGGAAATCGACGAGATGCTGGGCAGGGCCCGCAAGGCGCAGGAAGACCGCGCCGCCCGCGAGCCGGGCATCGTGCCGTGGATCTGCAAGGACGGCAAGACCCTGCTTTACGACGGCCAGACGGGCGAACCGTTCGACCAGCGCGTGATGGTCGGCCAGATTTACATGCTGAAGCTGCACCACCTGGTCACCGACAAGATCCACGCCCGCGCGATCGGCCCCTACTCGCTGGTCACCCAGCAGCCGCTGGGCGGCAAGGCGCAGTACGGCGGCCAGCGTATGGGCGAAATGGAGGTCTGGGCGCTCGAAGCCTACGGTGTGGCCTATGCGCTGCAGGAACTGCTCACCGTCAAGTCCGACGACGTTGCGGGACGCACGCGCATCTACGAGTCGATCGTCAAGGGCCAGAACACGCTGGATGCGGGCATGCCGGAGTCCTTCTCCGTGCTGATGCACGAACTCCGCGGTCTCTGCCTTGACATGAAGCTGCTCGGCGCGGACGGTGTCAAGAACGTCGAAACCGATTTCACGAACCTCTAAGCTTTCAAAGGAATCGAAACATGATCAATCCTTACACGGTCAAAGAGATGATGGA
This sequence comes from Kiritimatiellia bacterium, assembly GCA_017962315.1. Classification (GTDB taxonomy): domain Bacteria; phylum Verrucomicrobiota; class Kiritimatiellia; order RFP12; family UBA1067; genus RGIG8368. The sequence continues at coordinate 8,973 of JAGCVN010000044.1, read as the reverse complement.
CGGTCGTTTCGACACCGGTTCGCAGTATGATGTCGTGAGCATCACCCTGGCCTCCCCGGAGACGATCCGTACGTGGAGCAAGGGTGAGGTCAAGAATCCGGAGACCATCAACTACCGGACGTACCGTCCGGAGCGTGACGGCCTTTTCTGCGAACGGATCTTCGGCCCGACCCACGACTGGGAGTGCGCCTGCGGCAAGTACAAGCGCATCAAGCACAAGGGCGTGGTCTGCGACCGCTGCGGTGTTGAAGTCACGGTCTCCCGCGTGCGCCGCCAGCGCATGGGGCACATCGAACTCGCGGTTCCCGTCTCCCACATCTGGTTCTTCAAGTGTACCCCCAGCCGCATCGGCCTCGTCCTGGACAAGACCGCCGCCGAGCTGGAGCGCGTGTTGTACTACGAAGACTACATGGTGATCGACCCCGGCGACACGCCCCTGCAGTACATGCAGCTGATCACCGAGCAGGAGAAACGCGACGCCGAGGAGAAGTACGGCTCCGAGAACTTCGAGGCCAAGATGGGAGCCGAGGCGGTCCGCTACTGCCTGCAGCACGTAGACCTTGACCAGCTCATGGAAGAGCTTGAGGAGAGCATCGAGGTCACGCGCAGCAAGCAGACGCGTAAAAAGATCACCAAGCGGATGAAAATCTGCGAAGGTTTCCGCATGAGCGGCGCGCATCCCGAATGGATGATCCTGGACTGCCTCCCGGTCATCCCGCCGGAACTCCGCCCGCTCGTCCCGCTGGAGGGCGGCCGCTTCGCCACCTCCGACCTGAACGACCTCTACCGCCGCGTGATCAACCGCAACAACCGTTTGAAGAACCTGCTTTCGCTCAAGACGCCGGACGTCATTATCCGGAACGAGAAGCGGATGCTGCAGGAAGCGGTCGACGCGGTCTTCGACAACGGCCGCCACGGCCGCGCCGTCGCCGGCGCGGGCAACCGCCCGCTGAAGTCCCTGAGCGACATGCTCAAGGGCAAGACGGGGCGTTTCCGCCAGAACCTGCTGGGCAAGCGCGTCGACTACTCCGGGCGTTCCGTGATCGTCGTCGGCCCTGAACTGAAGATCTACCAGTGCGGCCTTCCCAAGAAGATGGCCCTGGTTCTCTTCGAACCGTTCATCATCCGCCGCCTGAAGGAAAAGGGCATCTGCCACACCATCCGCACGGCGCGCAAGATGATCGAGCGCCACGACGAACAGGTTTGGGACATCCTGGAAGAGGTGACGAAGGGCAAGACGGTCATGCTGAACCGCGCGCCCACGCTGCACCGTCTCTCCATCCAGTCCTTTGAACCGGTCTTGATCGAAGGCGAGGCGATCCGCCTCCACCCGATGGTCTGCACCCCGTTCAACGCGGACTTCGACGGCGACCAGATGGCCGTCCACGTGCCGCTCTCCGTCGAGGCCCAGCTGGAAAGCCGCCTGTTGATGCTCGCCTCCAGCTCGATCTTCTCGCCGGCGTCCGGAAAGTCCATCGTGACCCCGACGCAGGATATCTGCCTGGGTATCTACTATTTGACGACCTGTAGCCAGCAGGACAAGCTGCACCACCGCGACCCGGGCAAGTACCCGGCCGTGGGTGAGCACCTCCCGCTTTTCAACGGCTACAATGACGTCGACCTGGCGCTGGCGGAAGGCGCGGTGAAGATTCACACGCGCATCCGTCTTCGCAACCCGGACTACGGCATGGAAGGCCGCAAGGTGGGTGATCCTACTGTGCGCATCATCGAAACGACGGTCGGCCGCGTGATCTTCAACGAAATCTGGCCGGACGAACTGGGTTTCGTCAACCAGAAGGTGGACAAGAGCAAACTCGGCGATTTGATCCTCAAGTGTCACGCGGCTGCCGGCCACGCCCGGACGGTCGTCATGCTGGACAAGCTCAAGGCGCTCGGTTACAAGCACGCCTGCCTCGCTGGCGTCTCCATGGGCTTGAAGGACATGATCCGCCCGAAGGTCAAGGACGCGATCATCAAGGACGCCTATAAGGAAGTCGCGAAGGTCGAAACCCAGTTCCAGATGGGTGTCATCACCGAAGGCGAACGCAAGAACAAGATCGTCCAGATCTGGTCCGCGGCGACGGAGAACGTCTCCAACGAACTCTACAAGACGATCGACAGCAACATCACCGAGGAGAACCCGGAACCGGTCGAGACGAACCCCGTCTTTATGATGGCGGACTCCAAGGCCCGTGGCTCCAAGCTGCAGATCCGCCAGCTGGCGGGCATGCGCGGCCTGATGTCGAACCCCAGCGGTGAAATCATCGAGCGTCCGATCACGTCGAACTTCCGCGAGGGGCTTTCGATTCTTGAGTACTTCATCTCCTCGCACGGTGCCCGCAAAGGCTTGGCCGACACGGCGTTGAAGACCGCCGACGCGGGATACCTCACGCGCAAGTTGGTCGATGTCTCGCAAGACGTCATCATCACGACGCAGGACTGCAACACGGTCAACGGCATCGAGGTCGAGGAAATCAAGGAAGGCGAGACCGTCACCGTCTCCCTGCGCGAGCGCGTCCTCGGGCGTACCGCGCTCTACGACATCAAGTCGGGTGGCGAAGTCCTGGTCAAGGCGAACGAAGAGATCGACGAAGCCGCGTGCGACCGTCTGGAGAAGGCGGGCATCACCGGCGGTATCTGGATCCGTTCCGGACTGACCTGCGACGCACCCCACGGAATGTGCGCCAAGTGCTACGGCCGCGACCTTTCCACCGGGCATACGGTGGAAATCGGCACCGCCGTCGGGATCATCGCGGCGCAGTCCATCGGCGAACCCGGCACGCAGCTCACGATGCGTACGTTCCACATCGGCGGCACCGCGAACGCGGCGACAAAGACGCCTGAAATCGTCTTGAACAAGCTCTCCGACGAAGAGCAGCGTATCGACATCTGGATGAAGCTGTACGCCGGCAAAGTCACCGAACGCCCGAAGTCCCTGCCGCGTTACGTGCGGTATCACGACCTCCGTACCGTCGTGAACGAGGAAGGTGTCACCGTCGTCTTGAACAAGAATGGCGAACTCTGGATCGTCGATTCCGAGGGCTTGAGCGACAACCCGGCGAAGCCGGTCCAGCCGTTGGAGTCCTTCAGCCTCCAGATGGGTACGTTCCTGCACTTCAAGGACGGACAGGAAGTCCATGTCGGCGACCGTGTCGCGACGTGGGACCCGCACTCCATCCCGGTCTTGACGGAAAACGCAGGTGTCGTCAAGTTCGACGACTTCGTCGAGGATGTCACCATCCGTAGCGACCAGGATCCCGAGACGGGGGTCACCACCCTTCAGGTTCTTGACACGAAGGAAGACCTGCATCCGCAGATCCGCATCCTCAAGAAGTCCGACAAGACCGAACTCGGCGTCTACCTGATCCCTGTCGGCGCCGTTGTGATGGTGAAGGAAGGCCAGGAGGTCTCCTCCGGCATGATGCTCGCCAAGACGCCGCGCAAGGAGGAAAAGACGCGCGATATCACGGGCGGTCTGCCCCGCGTCTCCGAACTCTTCGAAGCGCGCACGCCGAAAGACGCGGCCGAGATCTCCAAGATCGAGGGCGTGGTCAGTTTCGGCGAACGCCAGCGCGGCCGCCGCACGTTGATTGTCACCGACGCCAACACAAATACGTCGGAGACACACCTGATTCCGATGACCAAGCAGGTCGTTGTGTTCGCAGGCGACAACGTGAAGAAGGGCCAGCCGCTTACGGAAGGGTCGATCATCCCGCAGGAAATCCTTGACGTCTGCGGCCCGCAGGAACTCCAGAAGTACCTCGTCAGCGAAGTCCAGAGCGTCTACCGCCAGCAGAGCGTGGACATCAACGACAAGCACATCGAGATTATCGTCCGCCAGATGCTGCGCAAGGTGCGCATCACCAATCCGGGCGACACGGAATTCCTCTGGGGTGACCAGGTCACCCGCCAGAAGTTCCTCGAAGTGAACGAGGAAATCACCGCGCAGGGCAAGCGTCCGGCGGAAGCCCAGCCCGCCCTGCTCGGTATCACCAAGGCCGCGCTGGAGACGGACAGCTTCATCGCCGCCGCCTCCTTCCAGGACACGACGCGCGTCTTGACCGACGCCTCCACCACGGGGCGCGTGGACGAGTTGCGCGGGTTCAAGGAGAACGTTATCCTCGGACACCTTATCCCCGGCGGCACCGGTTTCCCGCTGCACCGCCACATCACGCTGAAGCCGCTCGCCGAGCCGATCAGCGAGGAGGAGATGGCGGAACTCCGCGACGAACAGTCTCAATTCGACGACGTGTTTACCAACACGCCCGGTTCAGCGAAGCTTCCCAAGTTGGAAGACCTTGAAGCCGCCGACGACGAGTTGGACGACGAGTCCGATCAGGATGAACCTCCATTCCCCATTGTGGAAGAGTAGGTTCCCTTCAGACGGAGAAAAGGCGCGGCCGCATGGCCGCGCTTTTTTTTGTGCTTGTCGCTGTGCCTCGGACGTGTTATACTGTTTCGCTATTTTGTTATACGGCTAAAGGAAAGGCGGCATAGATGAAATCGGTAGAACGAGGTGATGGAGTGAGATCGCGTATAGCGTCTGTCATGTCCGTAGTCGGGCAGGGGGCAGTTGTCGCGACTGTAATCTGCGTGGCGACGGCATCCGTGCCGGTGTGCGCGGGCGAATATGTCGCGGACACAGAGTCGCGCATTGAATCGCTCGAAAACGGCAAGATCACGTTCGCCTACGACGGCGACGGCGCGATCACCAACCTGACGATGACGCCCGATCCCGGCGAGACGCTGACGCTCTCCGGTGACGCGCTCAACTTTGCCGCGAACGCCCGCATCATACCCGGGCAGAACGGCACCTCGTGCATCTCCAACGCAATCACCTGCGCGGGGACGCTGCAAATAGGTACGCTTGCCAGCAACCTGACATGGACAACGACAGAAATAGGACTCACGACGACGGCGTATACAAAGCTTTTCGAGAACGTGAACCTTTCCGAAATCTCCGTCGTTTCGGCTGTCGGTACAAGTTACATGGCCCCAAATGCAAACAAAGGCGATGCGTTGCCTTATTTCGTTCGCCGGACTGGCGATACGGAAATGACAGTCGAGCTCCAGCAGGTGGACACCTCGGGGTACCAGCCCCTGCGCGCGCTTCTGCTTGAACTCAAGCAGGAAGGCACTGACATCTACGGAAGAGTTCCGAAGGCGTGGTACAGCAGTTCCAACGGCGATCGCTATGTTGGTTTTTGTCTTCAAGACACTGGCTTGATTGGTACGTATGCTAACATTTGTGCACCTGATGGCGGAACGGGAGGCTTTGGCATCAAGAGCCTGACAATTTGTCCCCGACGCGAGACGTTCGATTACATCGGTACGTTTCTTTCCGACCAGTACGATACCATCGTTGCTAGGAACGTACGCATCGAGGACCTCGAAATAGCTTATGCGTGCGCCTGTTACAGCAGGTCACTTGCCAGTTTCCCGAAGGGGCGGATGTCTCCGCACCATGTCAAGTTTGAAAATGGAGTCCTCACCGCCCAGCTCTACAACCTCAACGACACGATGACCAAGTGCGTCAAGATTGCACTCTCGCAAAGTGGAAACGACGTGGTTGGGCGCGCCGTGTATGCCAAGTATGCCGACGACCATCTGAAGGAATACGATTTTGACGTGGAGGGGCACAACTGGAACCTCGCTACTGAGGAGAATTTTTCTGGTTATCGGTATGGCGTAGAAATGCTTGCGCTGCGCTACAAATCGCGCAATCGCCTGACGTTGATGACACCGGGCTGGCGAGAAATCAATTTCCCGATGTCGGGAACGGGCGTGGAGGTGACGTTTGATGCCGGCACGACACCTGGCGGAGCAACGGAGGCAAACGTGACGAGAAGCGGTACGCTTCTTTGCGGGACAGATTGGGTTACGCTCACGACTGCGCGTGCGCTGAGGGACATCACAGTCGTTGGTGGGCGCGTCTGCGGAAGGGGATGTGGGAATGCGGATGGTATCGATTCCGTCGTGTTTGACTGGCGTAACGATGGCGAGAATGCGTCGTTTCAGGTGCATGGGAAAAGCGGTGAGATGGTGAAGGGCGTGGACGTGGAGATGCGGCAGAACGGGAATGCAGTTGAAATCCGCTGTGCGCGCGCCGTTCTGCACCGTACCAAATGGGCGATCTACCTTGGCCGCAAACGTGTCGTGCCCGGCGTGGACGGCGCCGAGAATTATACTCTTGGCACTTCGACGAATTATCTCTCTGCCTATTCCTACGCACTCAAGTACGTGGAATACGACATCCGTCCGTCCGCATCCATTTACTGTACGGCAGAGAACAGGATGACCGACAGCGCGTTCGTCATTAAGGGCGACGCGACGCGCCCGATGTCGTTGCACATCTTGCACAAAGACGCGCTGCCCGCCGGAAGCACGGACGTGTATGGCGACGCAGAACTCTACGCTTCCGTGGATGCCGGCAATTACAACAACGGAATAAGTAGCGGTCTATCCGCAATCACGATGCATCCCGGTACCCGCCTCTACCAAAGAGGGACGTATGTGTTTATGCGTGGAGCCCAGCGGATTGTCTTGGATTCCGCCACGATATATCCGCAATATCTCGACGCAACCGTGACGTATGCGGATTACGTCACGATGTCGAACGCTTCGCACATGGCTGCTGGAGAACTCCGTTCCGGATATCGGGCGACGAATCCTGCATGGCGCGTGGCCGGTGAAGGGAAATCCGTGTGCGATACGGATCTGCGACTTTTGGCATACGCATCCGGTAAGGGCGGGGCTGAAAAGAAGGTGACAATCGACGTGGCGGATACCGTTGCCGGCGACGGAATAGATTTCACGATGAACGGTGACATCTACAACGACGGGTCTTACATGAACGCGGCGTTCATCAAAGCGGGCATCGGTACGATGGAGATGAACGGCACCATAACATGTACGAATGTCGCGCCCGGCATCGTGGAAGGGACGTTGCTCCTCAACAAGACCGATGCGACGATCGCGGGGGTCGGTTTCGACCTTGAGGGCGGGACGCTTGCGTGCGCGGCGGGGACGGCGAACGCGGTTGCAGCGGTCAACGTCACGGCGGACTCGGCAATTGCGGTCGGCGCGGGCGCGTCGTTCACGATGGCGAACGTCACGGTCGCGGACGGACAGACGCTTTCGATTGAATGTGCAGACGGCACAAGCGCAAAGGCGGTGAAGGTAAACGCTACGCTCGATGGCGTGACGCTTTCGCGAATCCGCCTGAACGGACGCCGCCCACGACAGACGTCCGACGGCTATCTCGTACTCGGCGGGTTCATGTTGATTGTGCGGTAGTACGAGGAATTTTGGTATAATGTGTGCCGATGAAAAACGAGGAGCGTAGAATCAAGGTCCCCACGACGGGGGTGTTCGACTTCCCGAGCCTGATACTCGAGGGAGAAGGAAAGTACGTCGATAAGACGGAATTGTTGTACCGTCTTGCCGCGCCGAAGACGGACTCGCAGTACTTCATCTCGCGTCCACGACGGTTCGGCAAGTCGCTCATGCTCTCGACCCTGAAGGCGATGTTCGAGGGGCGGCGCGAGCTCTTCAAGGGGCTTGCCATCGACAAGCTACCGTGGGAGGGGTGGAAACAGCCGACGCCGGTGTACAGCTTCACGATGTCCAAGGCCGTGGGCGGAACGTACGAGAAGTTCCAGTCCGCGCTTTCGCAGCTTGTGTCGGACCTTTGCGCACAGGTGGGAATTGCGTATAACGAGTCGGTGGACGCTTCCATCAATTTCGACGACTTCCTCGTTGCGGCAGCAAAGAAGTCCCCGACCCAAAAGATCGTCGTTCTCATCGACGAGTACGACGAGCCAATCGCAAAGTTCCTCGAAGATCTGCCAACACTGAAGAAGGTGCGTTCCACCCTCCACGATTTCTACGAGAAGCTGAAGGTCAATTCCGGCTCCATTCGCTTCTTGATGATGACGGGCGTCACGAAGTTGACGAAGCTCTCGGTGTTCTCCGGACTCAACCACCTGACGGACATTTCGATGTTTCCGCAGTATGCGACGCTCCTCGGCTACACGCCGGATGAACTGGACGGCGCGTTGCGCGAGAACGTGGAGGACCTTGGCGCAAGGAACGGCATAGACTTCGCTGCGGCAAAGAAGGCGATCCTCTCGTGGTACGACGGCTACCGCTTCTCGCCCGACTCGGAGGCGCGCGTGTGCAATCCGGTGTCGCTCGGCAGCGCGTTCAAAACCGGGAAACTGATGGGCTACTGGGAGATGACCGGGAGGGCATCCCTTATCATCAATCGCATTGAGAAGGCGGGGAAGATGCCGGCGGATCTTGAAAACGTACCTGCCGATGCCTTTGCGCTCGATGTATGCGACGCGGAGACGCTGCCGATGGAGTCTTTGCTGTACCAAGGCGGGTATCTCACGATCAAGGATGTCAAGCGCGGCGACCCGACGACAGACGAGACCGACAAATACGTCCTCGCGCCGCCGAACCTCGAGGTGCGCGAGGCGTTGAAGCGCGGCTACCTCTCGCAGGTGATGGGGCTAAAAGAGGGGGCGTTCGATACTGTGGTTGACAGGGCGAAGCAGCTGATCGCCGCCGGCGACATCGCTGAGGTCGTGGAGACGATGCTCTTCTCGCTCTACGCCCAGATTCCGCCGGACTGGCGGATCAAGGACGAGGCGGAGGCGAAGCGCTACTTCCAGCTGTTCTTCGCGATGCTCGGGGCGAACCCCGCGCCGGAGTTCCCGTCGGCGCGTGGCTACGCCGACGCGGTCGTGGAGCGACCTTCCGCAGTGTACGTGTTCGAGTTCAAGTACGACGAATCGTCGGAGGCGGCGATCAAGCAGATACGCGAGCGCGGCTACGCGGACAAGTGGATCGGCGGCGAACGCCCCGTGACGCTCGTCGGCATCAACTTCAATCCGCAGAAACGGAACATCGACATGCCCGTCATCGAGCCGCTGTAAAACTCGGAACCCTTGACATTGCGTGGAGGCG
>JAGCVN010000043.1 GCA_017962315.1 Kiritimatiellia bacterium | reverse complement strand
GCCGCAGTGTAATTCATCGTGCCGCCGTGGTTGGTAGTTTCCGGCACATCAAACTCCGCCGAAATTGGTAGATAGCCAGTTCACTAACTCCGCCAAAATTGGTAGGTAAGCACTTGCGCTCTGGGGGCGTATGTGATATAATGACGGCCATGAAAAGGAAAATATACCAGAAAATGCTGGACTGGAAGTCAGTGTCGGACGGCAGGTCTGCGCTGATGATTGACGGTGCGCGGCGCGTCGGAAAGAGCTGGATTGCCGAGGAGTTTGCCAAGAACGAATACGAGAGCTATCTTCTCATCGACTTTTCAAAGGCCACAAAGGCCGTGAAGAGGTATTTCAGGGAGTACCTCAACGATCTGGACTCGTTCTTCATGTATCTCCTTGGCGAATACAATGCCGAACTCAAGCCGCGGAAAAGCGTTGTCATCTTCGATGAAGTACAGGAGTTCCCAAGGGCGCGGGAGGCGATCAAGCACCTTGTTGCCGACGGGCGCTACGATTACATCGAGACGGGGTCTCTCATATCCATCAACAAGAACGTCCGAAACATACTGATACCCTCCGAGGAACACCACCTTGAAATGTTCCCGATGGACTTCGAGGAGTTTCTTTGGGCGACAGGCAACAGTGGCATGGTGCCAATCATCAGTAATGCGTACTTGAAGTCGTCTGCTGTTGGGGCCGAGATGCACCGGCGCATAATGGACGCATTCGGGCAGTATCTCGTTGTCGGCGGGATGCCGCAGGCGGTTGCGATGTTCGCGTCCACGCATGACCTCAGGCGCGTCGATTCGGAGAAGCGGGACATACTGACGCTGTACCGCGCCGACATCCTCAAGCATGGTGGAGCCTCCAAGCACAAGATACTCGCCGTGTTTAACGCGATACCAGGTGCGTTGGCACGGCATGAGTGGCGCTTTTCCCCGGGCATCGTCAAAAAAGGTGCCGGGGCGCGGGAATTCGAGGCGGCGTTCGAGTGGTTGAAATCGGCTATGACCGTAAATGTTGCGTACAACGCGACCGAACCGAACATCGGGCTTGAGCTGTCAAGCGACCATTCCTGCCTCAAATGCTATCTCGGCGACACAGGGCTTCTGGTCAGCATGGCGTTCAGCGAGAACGAATTGACCGCCGGAGAGGTTCAGCAGAGACTTCTGACCGGACGGCTCGAAGTCAATGCCGGCGCAATATACGAGAATCTCGTTGCGCAGATGCTCAGGGCGGCAGGACAGCAGCTTCATTTCTACACTTCGTCGGATGCGAGTTCCCGTGCCGACAGAATGGAGATTGACTTCCTTGTGGCGAAATCGAACCTAACAAGACGGCACAACATTTCCCCAATAGAGGTCAAGAGCACCGGAACCTACCAGACAAAATCTCTGGACAAGTTCCGCGCGAAGTACGGCAATTTCCTTGGTGCGCCGTATGTCCTTCATCCCAAAGACCTCAAGGTTGAGGGCGACACAATGTATCTTCCGCTTTATATGACGCCGTTCGTTGTAACGGCCTAAAAGAGCCGCTATTGTAGTTACGGTACCAGACATGAAACGGGTTCGACAAAAACAAATGGCGCGGCAGATTTGCCACCGCATCGCGGGATTTCTTCTCGCGTCCGAGGCGTTCGACCCATCTCTTGCCGTCCGCGCTGAAAAGGCGAATGTCTTTTTCATACATGGCGCGAACGTGAGCGAGTAGACCGATGCGCACAGGCGGCGGAAATGCTCAATCGGCAAGTCCAGAACCTCCGCAACATGAAATCTCCACGCAGATGTATAATGAGAATCCTAAAGTTGAACTTTAGAATTCTCAAAAGTTCCGCTTGTGCGCAGAGTGCCTGATGCGGTCAGGAATCTTGTGACTTTCCATCGGTTTCTGCGTATTCTCGCAACGCGGCACGGGCAGATGCTGAACAAGACAGACATGGCCGCTCCGCTTGGCGTTTCGGTCCCGACGCTGACCGAATGGCTGAATGTCCTTGAAGTGTCCGGCATAGTCGTCAGAGTTCCGCCCTATTACCGCAATGCGGGGAAGAGGCTTGTCAAAACGCCCAAGGTGTATTTCTCCGATTCCGGGCTGCTCTGCCATCTGCTGGGCATCCGTTCCGCGGCGGAGCTTGCGCGCTCGCCGTTTGCCGGTGCGGTATTTGAGGGATTTGTCGTTTCCGAGATCATAAAGGCGCAGCAATCCGCCGGAAATGCAGGTGAAGTGTACTACTTCCGGGACGAGCAGGGTTTGGAAGTGGATATCGTTCTTTCGCCCCGGGAGGGATGCGCCGTTCTCGCCGAGTGCAAAATGTCCGCCACTGCTACGCCCGATATGACCGTGCCGATGTGTCGCCTTGCGGCATCGCTTGGCAGAGAAGTGGCCGAGATCAACATGCATCTTGTCCACAGCCCGGCAAAATCCGCCAGGGTTTCGCCTACCGCCGGGGAAGGCGTCAGGGTTTCTTCCGTGAAGGGATTCCTATCGGATGTATTCGGATAAAAAAACTTCGATTTAGACACGCACTATTACTGGGTTCGGGCGGAAAGTTCAACGGCCATCAGCAATCTCTCTGATTGCAAAAGCGCTGGCACGGCGACGCTCGGCGGGCCAAGGAACCTGACCACGACAGAGGATAGGAACGACGGTGTGCTTCTTGCGTGGTCTGCCGCAGCCGGTACTTCGTCATACATCGCATCCGCATCCTTGAGTGGACAAAGCGAAATCACCTTGGACTCCGGAATTGTGGATTCGTGTGTATATCTGAACTTCGACAGTTCTTTCCCGCATAATCAGGAGACACATGACGTGGTGGTGCATCTGAAACTTACGTCGCCAGACGGGAAGGTTTTTGATTTGTCACGTACCATCGTTGTGCATCCGCCAAAGTGATGTGGCGAATGCCGTTTTCCCCGGTGTTTCAGTGAACGTCTGCGAGAAGGCGCTTCCACTCGCCGATCATGTAGTGCGGAACCAGGCGGATGCCTCCCGTAATGCCGAGGTTTTCCTGCGATGTCCGCAGCCCCAGGCCGATGCCTTTCTCCCTCATAAGGATGCGAAGGCTCGAAGATTCCGGGGAGGCGGGGGTCTTTCTCGAAATTCAGTTCAACGAACGAGTCAAACCGCCTGGCGAAATTTCGGACGGCCGTGGTCTTACCCGTCTGCCTGGCTCCGCGCAAAAGCATAGGCTTGCGAAAAAGATCGTCCTTCCATTCAAGGAGGGCCGAATCTATGGTTCTTGGGATATAGATGACGTTTTCCATGAGTTGCGATGCGTAGTATACCACATTATCGCGGGGAATGCAACGATGTCTGACGGATTTTTACTTGACGATGGCAAGAGACGGGAGGTATCCTTTTCCTAGTTTTATGCTACGGAAAGGTGGTTGTTGTGGAGTAGAGCGTTCCGCCTCGGTGATTCCGGTGCGGACGCCCCCTCTTCAAACCGTGCGTGCGGATTTCCCGCACACGGCTTCCCGTGTGAAACTGATGTCATCGGTAATACCTCCTTCTGGTGAGGGCTATAAG
>JAGCVN010000042.1 GCA_017962315.1 Kiritimatiellia bacterium | reverse complement strand
TTGTCGGAGGGAAGGCGGGCGCGTATCTCCCTGCCGAGTGTTATGGCATCGCGGCAGAAAGCCAAATCGTCGGATTCAAGGTCGATTTCGATGATGTGGCTGGGGCTGACGCCAGAATCAAGAAGATGTTGCTTGAAGAGGGTGAAAAGGAGAAAGCTCTTTCCGCAACGGCGCATACCCACCAGAATCTTGATGAGATTATGGCTCTTTGCTTGTATCAGCTTGTTCAGAAGGATGTCTCGCTTGATGGTCATTCGGATTCTCCTGCTTTGAAGTTGTGTGCTTCTGCACGAAAGTTCAAAACGCGTATATTATACCAATATTGCCCGTCCGGGTCAATGGAGGCTTTGAACTTTCGTGCAAATGCACGTAAGTTCAAAGCATTGTGGCGTATTATTGGGTTGCAGAGGGGTACACTCGCGCGATGCGGTGACGTTGGTCTGTGGTTCAAACAAGATGATTTTGAAAGGTGAATGCTATGAAAAGAACGATGATTATGCTTGGTGCGGTGCTGGCTTGGGCGGGTGCCGCGTTGGCCGCAACGCACGAGGGCGTGCAGCTGTGGGAGAACGGTCCGCTGTGGGCGAAGACCAACGTCGGCGCGAACGCACCGACGGAGACGGGCTACTACTTCTGGTGGGGCGACACCCTCGGCTACAAGTGGCAGAACTCCCAATGGGTCGCGAGCGACGGCTCGGTGACAGGGTATAGCTTTAGTTCGACAACAACCGGCAAGACAATCGCGCAGTTGCAGTCTATGGGGGCAGTCGGTGATGACTGTAACCTGCTCCCGGCATTCGACGCGGCCGCGCAGCAATGGGGCGACGACTGGCGGGTACCGAAAAAGTCGGAATACAAGAACCTGATGGAGCTTTGTTCCTGGAACTGGACGACCAATAACGGTGTCGTCGGCTATACTGTGACAGGCAAGGGGCTCTATTCCGGCAACAGCGTGTTCTTCCCAGTGGGAGGGTACGGTTCTTCGACTAACCTTACTAGTGCTACCAGTACTATTTACATGTGGTCTTCGACTGCTGAGGGGAATACAAGTTATCGTCCTTGCTGGACGGCAACATCCAGAGGCGGTGCGTCAAACACAGGGCGCTCCAATGGCTATCCAATCCGTCCGGTGAAATCCATGTCGGCGGCGAAGGCGGCTTCGGCGGCGGCGCTTGATACGCGCACGGGGACGCGCGTCGCGAAGACGACGGAGTCCATCGCCTACGATACGGCCTGGGGCGGGGCGTCGTCGGGTACGCTCAAGGTCAACGGCACGGCGGTGTCGGGGCTTTCGAGCAAGGGCGCCTATTCGTGGACACCCAACTCGTCGCAGACGAACTACTGGAAGTTGACCTACACGGCGGGGACGGCCAACTACTCGGCCACGTTCAAGCATTCGGGGTACTACGCCATCACCTACGCGAACACGAAGGGGGCGGCGAACTCAAACCCCGCGCAGTACAACATCGACAGCTCCATCACCTTCACCCCTCTGGCGAACGTGACGGGCTACGTGTTCAACGGCTGGAACCCCGCCAGCATCCCCGCCGGCGGCTTCGGCGCGAAGACGGTGACGGCCCAGTGGACGCCGATCACGTATTCCGTGAAGTTCAACAAGAACGGCGGCACGGGCACGATGGCGGATGAATCGTTCACCTACGGCACGGCCAAGGCGCTCACGGCGAACGCCTTCACGCGCACGGGCTACACGTTCAAGGGCTGGGCCACGACGAGCGGCGCGACGACCGCGGCCTACACGAACGGACAGTCCGTCAGCAACCTCACGGCGACGGCCAACGGCACGGTCACCCTCTTCGCCGTGTGGCAGGTGAACTCCTACTCCGTGAAGTTCAACGCGAACGGCGGCAGCGGCACCACGGCCCAGCTCGCCTGCACCTACGGACAGAACGCGACGCTCACGGCGAACGGCTTCACCCGCACGGGACATGCCTTCGTCGGGTGGATGACCTCGGCGAACGGAACGACGGTCGCCTACACGGACGGACAGTCGGTGCTGAACCTGACCAACCAGATGAACGCGACGGTGAACCTCTACGCCAAGTGGACGGACACGTGGTACGTGGACACAACGGGCGACAACGCGAACCAGGGCGACAGCGCGTCGCAGGCGTTCAAGACGATCCAGCACGCAATCGACAAGTCGGTGCCCGGCATGACGATCGTCGTGGCGGACGGCACGTACGCGCCGATCAACTCGAACAACAAGTCGATCACCATCCAGTCGGTGAACGGCGCGGCGAATACGATCATAGACGGCGGATACCCCGCCGCGACTAACCGTTGTGTGAGGGCGGGTAGTTACAGCTACGAGACCAATACGGTGATTCGTGGATTTACCATTCAGAATGGGTGTATCAAAGCGAGTAGTGGTAGCGGTGCTGGTGTCGCAGGTGGAACACTTTATGATTGTATCGTCAGATCCAACCATGGCGGACTTCGTGGTGGCGGTGTGGCACTCTCTGTAATGTATGACTGTGTTATTTCCGATAATGACACCTTGAACAGCGGTGGCGGTGCGTTTAATGCACGACTGACGAATTGCCTACTTGCCAATAACAGCTGCGCGACAAACGGTGCGGGTGCCAATGGCGGAGTGTTGGTCAACTGCACGGTTATCTCAAATCGTGCGGAAAAGTCGGGCGGCGGTGTGTATGCTGCGGCTGTGACGAACTGCGTTCTCCAGGACAATGTGGCGCTGGAATTGGGAGGCGGTGCCCGCAATGGAACCTTGTACGGCTGCACTGTCACAAATAATATCGCATACCAGTATGGTGGTGGAGTATATGGTGCAACTGTAGAAAAATGCACCATCGTTGGCAATGCGGCGTACCAATCGGGTGGCGGTACGTACAGTACAATTTGCTATGATTCCGAAATCGTCGGCAATAGCGCGACACAGGGTGGTGGCGGCACACAAGGTGGTAAGATTTACAACTCTGTTATAGCCAACAATGAATGTGCGCTGTCGGGTGAAGCATACGGCGGTGGTGCGTATCACGGTGAATTGGAGAATTGCCTCATCTACGGCAATCGCGCGATTAAATCAAGTGTGGGCGGTGTCTCTCTTGCCGTCTGCAGAAACTGCACGATTTACGGCAATAGCGGTCTGGGTACGCATGCTTGGCTAGTGAATGGATTACCCGGCGGCACAAATTTCAACTGTATCGTGTTCGGAAACACTGGTTCCGAGCAGATCGACGCGCGCATGGCGTCTTTCAACTGCTGCACCAACGATCCGCATTTCATCCGCGCGGAGGCGGGGGATTTCCGTTTGCGGTACAACTCGCCGTGCATCAACGCGGGCAACAACGCGTATGTGACGAACACGGTGGACTTCGCGGGGAACGCGCGCATCGACAACAATACGGTCGATATCGGCGCGTACGAGTATTCCGCGTCGGACGATACGAACTTCACCGTCCAGGTGTCGAACGGCACGGGCGGCGCGATCTACTACGAGGGCGACACGGTGACGGTGGCGGCCGAAGACCGTTCGCCGCGCTACGCCTTCACGCGCTGGACGGGCGACGTCTCGGTTCTCGCGAACGCCAACAGCATGACGAACACGTTCACGATGCCGACGCGCAACCTCTCGTTCACGGCGGAGTACGACGACCTGCAGTCGTATCTCGTCATCGACCTGAGCGGCGGACCTAACGCGGCGTCGTATCCCGTCAGCAACCTCACGGACATCCCGTCGGGCGGCTGGACGGACGAGTACAAGACGACGAAGCTCGTTCTTCGCCGCATCGACCCGGGCACGTTCATGATGGGTTCGCCGGAAGGGGAAATCGGTCGATTTTCTAATGACGAGCCATCGCACCGGGTAATATTGACTCATTCCTACTACATCGGTGTGTTTGAACTCACTCAGCGTCAGTGGGAGCTTGTGATGGGGAATCGTCCGAGCGCATTCTCGAACACGGTCTGCTACGCGGCTCGCCCGGTCGAGAATGTCAGCTATAACCAGATACGCGGTTCAGACTTGGGTAAGTGGTGGCCGCAGATGAACGCGGTGGACGAGACGAGCTTTATGGGACGACTCCGTGCAAAGACGGGACGCCTCTTCGACTTGCCGACCGAGGCGCAGTGGGAGTATGCGTGCCGCGCCGGAACGACGACGGCGCTGAACTCGGGGAAGAATCTCTCGGCGGCTTCCGGAGTTGACGCCAATATGGATGAAGTTGGTCGCTACTACTATAACAGCGGGAGCTACAACAATTCGTATGACTACAATGGGAGCACCGTTGATACGGGCACGGCGAAGGTCGGTTCGTATCTACCCAATGCATGGGGGCTCTACGACATGCATGGTAACGTTGGCGAATTCTGCCTTGACTATTGGCGTGATGGAATTGAGAATTCAACTGTCATGACGGATCCTATTGGCCCAGAAACGGGTTCTCAGAGAAGCGTTCGCAGTGGAACTTGGAGCAATTATTCAGCACATTGTCGTTCGGGTTCGCACAGATTGTCGCAAACGCCAGATCGTACTGATTCGCTTCGCGGCTTCCGCCCCGTCGTTAATTTCACGAACTTCAGCCAGAACCAGGTGGTGAACCTTTCTGCGTCTGACGGAACGGATCCGGACGGGATTCGCCTTACATGGACGGCGGTGCCGGGTACGGTGAATTATTGTGTATGGAAGAGCGAGACTTCGAATTTTAACGATGCGGCGAAGCTGGCTTGGCCGACAACGAATACATATCTACATGTTGCGCAGGATACAAATACCCATTGGTATTGGGTACAGGCGAGTGTCGATGGCAAGTACCGGACACTTAGCGCCAGCGACTCTGGCTATCGTAGCAAGTACCAGCTGACGGTTGCGAGCGGCACGGGCAGCACGAACTGCTTCGCGAACACCATGGTGCCGATCGTCGCCAACGCCGCGCCGACGGGATACTCGTTCAAGGAGTGGACGGGCGCTGCGGCCGATGTCGCGCTCGTGACGAGCAAGACGTCCGCTTCGACTACGTTCAAGATGCCGGGACGCGCGGTGACGCTGACGGCGACATACAAGGCGAACGGCTACACGGTGAAGTTCAACGCCAACAAGGGCGCGGGCACGATGGCGTCGCAGGGCTTCACATACGATGTCGCGAAGTCGCTGACGGCGAATGCGTTCACGCGCACGGGCTACGCCTATCAGGGCTGGGCGACATCCGCCTCGGGCAGCAAGGTCTATTCCGACAAGCAGACGGTGAGCAACCTGACGGCGGCGGCGAACGGAACGGTCAACCTGTACGCGGTCTGGAAGGCGAACGGCTACACGGTGAAGTTCAACGCGAACGGGGGCGCGGGCACGATGGCGAACGAGTCGTTCACCTACGATGCCGCGAAGGCGCTGACGGCGAATGCGTTCACGCGCACGGGCTACACGTATCAGGGCTGGGCGACGTCCGCCGACGGTGATGCGGCATACGCCAACAAGCAGACGGTGAGCAACCTGACGGCGGCGGCGAACGGGACGGTCAACCTCTACGCGGTGTGGACGGCGAATCCGTACACGGTGACGTTCAACGCGAACGGCGGCACGGGCGCCGCGATGGCTTCGCAGGGCTTCACCTACGGCACGGCGCAGAACCTGTCGAACGGAAGCTACACGCGGACGGGCTACACGTTCCTCGGCTGGTCCACGAACCCGCAGGCGACGAGCGCGACCTACGCGAACGGCGCGTCCGTCTCGAACCTGGTGACGAGCGGCACGCTCGCGCTCTACGCCGTGTGGCGTCCGAACGCCTACACGATCCGCTTCCTGCCGAACGGAGCGGAAGGGGAGATGTCGGACCAGGCGACGACATACGACACGGCGGCCAACCTCAAGGCGAATGCGTTTACGAAAGAAGGTTTCGGATTCGTGGGCTGGATGACGGGAGGAGACCCGGCGACCGTATCCTACACGAACCGGCAGCAGGTGCTCAACATCGCGACGAACGACGGCGCGGTGGTGACGCTCTCCGCCAAGTGGACGGACACGTGGTACGTGGACGCGGCGAACGGCGACGACGCGAACGAAGGCGTCAGCGCGGCGCAGCCGTTCAAGACGATCCAGCACGCGATCGACCAGTCGGTTGAAGGAATGACGATTATCGTGGCGGACGGCACATACGCGCCGATTCGTACGGACAATATGTCGATCACCATCCAGTCTGTGAACGGTGCAGAGGCGACTATTATCGACGGCGGGTATCCTGCCGCGACTAATCGGTGTGTGATGGCTGGCGGGCTAGCAGGGAAGACCAATACGGTCATTCGTGGTTTTACCATCCAGAATGGTAGTACACTCGGACAATCTGGAGGGAATAACGGTGGAGGTGTTGCGGGAGGTACGCTCTACGACTGTGTCATCAGAGATAACCATTGTCAGGGCTCGGGTGGTGGTACTATCTATTCGACGATGTACGATTGCACCATTTCCGATAATGATTCCTTGAATAATGGTGGCGGCGCGCACAATGCCCAACTGATAAATTGTCTTATTGTCAATAACCGTTGCACGAACAATGGCGCTGGTGCGAATGGCGGTGTGCTGGTTGACTGTATGGTAATTTCGAATCGTGCGGAGCAGCTTGGTGGTGGTGCGGCATATTCGGCAATGACAAATTGCGTGGTTCGGTATAATGTGGCGAACAATGGTGGCGGCACATACGGCGGAAGTCTGTATGACTGTGTCGTCAGCAATAACACCGCATCTGTCAGTGGTGGTGGAATTAATAATGCAACCGCCATCAGATGTGTTATTGCCGATAACGAATGCGCGTTGGCAAGCACAGGATATGGCGGCGGAGCATATAATGCGGTGCTGGAGAATTGTCTCATTTACGGAAACCGCGCGCCCGAGGGTGCGGGTGGCGGCGTTTCGCGTGCCGTTTGCCGTAACTGCACCATTTATGGCAATCGTTGCGGTTACAATAGCGGCGGGACGCATGCATGGCTTGTTGACGGGGTATCCGTCAGTTCAAACTTCAACTGCATCGTCTATGGGAACATCGCCGGTACGACGGACAATGAGATCGACTCGCGCATGGCGTCCTTCAACAGCTTCACCGGCAATCCGCGTTTTGTGGATGCGGCGAACGGCGACTTCCGTCTGCTGGGCGACTCGCCGTGCATCGACATGGGCAACAACAGGTACGTCTCGGGCGAGACGGACATCCGTGGCAACGCGCGCATCCAGAACGGCATCGTCGATCTTGGTGCGTACGAGTTCACGCTTCCGACGGGACTGGGCAGCGTGCCTGTGGAAGGGACGGACGCGGCGGTGCCGGTCGAATGGCTCGGCGCGTACGGGTACGTGGACGAAGATTCGACGCCCGCGTCTCTGCAGCAGGTCATGGCACAGGCGGGGGACAACGGGATGCCGCTTTGGCAATCCTGGGTTGCGGGACTCGATCCCTGGAATCCCGATTCGCAGCTGATGGCCAATATCGCGGTCGTGGGCGACGACGTCGAAGTCTCGTGGATGCCGGACCTCTCGAATGCCGAGCCGAAGCGCCATTACACGGTGATGGGCAAGACGAACCTGACCGATATGGCGTGGGTGATTCCGGTGAACGAGGAGCATCGTTTCTTCAAGGTGAAGGTCACGATGGGAGAGCCCGGCATTGCGCGGGACGTTGCGGCGACGGCGGGGATGTCCGCTGGGGACGTGTCGATCTCCTGGAGCGCCGTCGACTGGGCGGTTGGCTACAACATCTACCGTTCGACGGTCGACAACTTCAGCCAGGCGACGTTGCTTGCGTCCACGGCGGACACGGCGTACGTTGACGCAACGGCGCTTCCCGGCACGTGGTACTACTACTGGATCGTCTCCGTGGCGAACGGCGGCGAGTGGATGACGAGCGAAAGCGCGGCCGGAAACCGCAAGATCGGCGTGCCGAGGAACGTGGCGGCGTCCGACGGCACGTCCGCGGACTGGATCACGGTGACGTGGAGCGCGGTCGAGGGCGCGGTTTCGTACCGTGTTCTCCGCGCGACGACGGAGTTCGTGGAAGATGCCGTCGAGGTCGGGACTTCGGCTGGCACGAGCTGGATGGATCTCAATGCGGCGAACGGCGTCACCTACAACTACTGGGTCGTCGCGGTTGGCGCGAGCTTCGAGGGCGAGGCGTCGGCCTCGGACGTCGGCTACCTGCGCCTTGCGGCGCCGGAAGGCGTGACGGCGTCGAACGGCGGGTTCGCCGACCGCGTCAAGATCGCGTGGAACGCCGTGGCGGAGGCCAGCCACTACCGCGTGTACCGCAGCGCGTCGGCAAGCGGCTCGAAGACGCCAGTCAGCGGCTGGCAGACGGCACTCAACTATTCCGACACGACCGCCGAGCCGGGCGTGACGTACTGGTACTTCGTCGTGGCGGCGGCGGACGTCGAGGGCCGGAACGCGAGCGGCTACAGCGCGGGCGCGGCCGGCAGCCTCAAGATCGGCGCGCCGACGGGCGTGTACGCGACGGACGGCACGTCGGCGACGGGCGTGACGGTGTCGTGGAACGCGACGCCTGGCGCGGAGGGCTACAAGGTCTATCGCAACACTGCTAACAATCCAGATGCGGCTGAGGTTGTCTCGTCTGTCGCGTCCGTCTCGTTCGACGACACGACCGCCGCGCCGGGAACGCTCTACTTCTACTGGGTGACGACGACGAATGCGGTCTCCGAGAGCGCGAAGAGCGCCGTCGAGACGGGTTTCCGTTCGATTCCGGCGCCGACGGGCGTCACGGCGACGACCACGTCGGGCGCGGCGGCGGTGACGGTCTCGTGGCAGCCAGTCGCCGGCGCGGTCTATTACAGGGTCTATCGCGGCACGCGCACGGGCAGCGACTACGCGGTCGAGATCGACACCACCACGGAGACGACCTACGCCGATGAAAGCGGTGCGGCCAACAGGACCTACTACTACTCGGTGAAGGCCGTCGGCACCACCACAGAGAGCGGCTTCAGCGCATTTGTGCCCGGCAGCCGGTAGTCTGCTTGATGGCTGAGAATGGCGAGTGGAAGGCGGTTGAAGGGGCGACAGCGGCGGAGAAGGCGGCGATGCGGTTCTTCAAGGTGGTGGTGGTGCCGTAGTGGGGCGGATTCGAGCAGCGTTGGGACAGCAAGCGTACAACAACAAGTTGTGGCCTTGCCACAGCGGCCCGCTCGGTGATCGGGCCCTACCGGGTGAAGCGGCAAGAGTGCCGCTTCCCCGAACGGCCGCGACAAGCGCGGCCGCGCTCAGCGACGCAGGAGCCATTCGCAGAAAAACGGACTGCCGAAGCGGTATTCCCCGTCGTAGTTGTATATGATGTTCTCCCGTTCAAGCTTGGCGACGGCTTTTTTTACGGATGCCGCGCTGAAGACTTGCGCCGCGTCGAGGAATGCGCCGGAGTATATCTCCTTGCCGCCGCGTTCGGCGATGGTGCGGAGAACGCGCGTCTGCTGTGCGGTAAGTTGCTTGATCGCAAATGTGAAGTGGTCGTGCTCCCTTGCGAAGATGATTGCAAGTGCTTCCTGGATGTCGGATTCCTCGAACGTTGTCCCGCCGCTGCTCATCTGCCAGAGCGCGTCGCAGAGTTCCTGGATAAAGCCGGGCGTGTCGCGTGCGGTGCGGGCGATGGCGTCGAACATCTGGCGCGTGAGTTTTCGCTTGCCTGTGGCAAAGCGCCCCCTGATGAATGCGAAGAATTCGTCCGCGTCGATGTTCCCGACCTTGAACGCGGCGGTGGAATGGTAGAACGGGCTGGAATACTTGAAGAATATCTCCGCCATCTTGTTCCGTATGCTGCCGAGGAAGATGTACGGGGTGTTGGAGTCAAGCTGAATCCGGGAACGCAGCACGGCGAGCGTTCTTTCGCCGTCGTCTATGTCGAGTATGTCCTGGAACTCGTCGAGAAGGACGCATGTCCTGCGCCGCTTTGTCTGCGCCAGAAGAACGTCAAGCACGGTGTCGAGCGTTGCAGGCTCGGCGGCGACTCGCGAATCAACCGTCACCGTCGGTGTGCCGGAAGAAGGGTCTATGGAAACGGTCGGCCTGAGATGCGCGAGCATGCGTATGGTCTTCGTTATCCAGCTTTCGGAATCCTCAAGACGTGCGAGGGCGGCGACAAGTCTGCGGCAGACGTCCGCCTGGTCGCGAACGCAGAGAAAATCGGCATGGAAGAGGGCGATGCTCTTCATGTGGCGCACGGTTTCGAGAACGAGGGAGGTCTTTCCTGTTCTGCGGTCACCCTGCATGACGACGTTTTGGCCGGACTCGATGCGGGACGCGAGTTCTCGCTCAAGTGCAGGACGAGGACAGAAGAAGTCTCCATTGACAGTGCATCCGTATTTGAATGGGTTCATGATTGTCTCTCTTTCTCTCGTTGTTGTGCTAAATGGTGTTGTGCCAGAAGGTATTGTGCCAATTGGCACAACGCAGATAGCATAGCATATTAAGATGGATTTTGGCAATGGGGATTTTGCGCCGTATAGCGTGTGCGTCACGCCCGTCCTAGCAGGACGGTCATGTGAGATGCGTGGCGCTGGATGGTGTTGAAGGGGCGACGGCGGCGGAGAAGGCGGCGATGCGGTTCTTCAAGGTGGTGGTGCCGCAGGTAACTGTGAACGCGCAAACTGCGCGTTCCACTAGTACAACGGGCGAGACGCCCGTTGTCCCAGTCGGTTACGCAAATACGGCCTTTGTATTCTGTCTTTCGTCATAAGTCCTGATAAGGGTAATGTCTTTTACTAGAGGTAGCGATAGAGGTAATGTTGTTGCATATTGAGAATATTCCGTTCTTGTCAAACCAGGGTTCAAACGGTATACTCATCCGTCGAATCAAGTTGCGGCGGGCTACCGCGACGTTGGAAAAGGTTTGGGAACATGAAAGAGATTGATTGGAAATCGTTGGGATTCGGGTTTTCAGAAACGAACGGGCATATTCAGTATGTCTGGAAAGACGGTGCTTGGGATCGGGGCGAACTGGTCAAAGAGCCGTATCTGAAGATGCACATCGGCGCGTCGTGCCTACATTACGGGCAGGAGTGTTTCGAAGGGATGAAAGTGTTCGCATGCAAGGACGGGAAGATCCGCGCCTTCCGTCCCCAGGCGAACGCCGCGCGCATGCAGCGTACCGCCGTGCGCACGGTCATGCCGCCCGTCCCGGAAGAGATGTTCCTGGATGCGTTGAAGCGTGTCGTCAACGCCAACCGCGATTACGTTCCGCCTTATGGGACGGGCGGTTCGATGTACATCCGCCCGCTTCTGATCGGCACCGGGCCGCAGATCGGCGTGGCCCCGGCGCATGAGTACACCTTCATCATCATGGTCATGCCGGTCGGAAACTACTACAAGGGCGGCATCAAGCCCGTCCGGTGCGTCATCTACGACAACTGGGACCGCGCAGCCCCGCAGGGGATGGGCGATGTCAAGGTCGGCGGCAACTATGCGGCCTCGCTTTTCGCGCACGAGACCGCGAAGAAGAACGGCTGGCCGGTCGAGCTTTACCTCGATGCCAAGACGCATCAATACGTTGAGGAGTTCTCGACCTCGAACTTCATCGGTATCAAGCCGGACGGAACTTACGTGACGCCCGATTCCCCGTCGGTTCTTCCGAGCGTGACGAACGACACGCTCCGCACCATCGCAGCCGATCTCGGACAGAAGGTCGAAGTGCGCAAGATCCCCTTCGAGGAGATCGAGACGTTCTCCGAAGTCGCCGCGTGCGGCACGGCCGTCGTGGTCACGCCGGTCTGGGAGATCACCCGGGGGGACAAGGTCATCAAGATCTGCGAGCCCGATGCCGTCGGCCCGCACCTCCGGCGTCTCCACGACACCGTGCAGGACATCCAGTACGGACGGATTCCCGATACCCACGGCTGGTGCTACGAACTCTAAAACAGAAACGTGAACCGTCCGGCCTTCCGGTCTGGCGGTTCTTTCCCATGGGAGCAGATTATGGCAGAGAAGAAGTTGTTTGCGGTGGATCTCGGTGCCTCTGGCGGCAAGTGTTTCGTCGGATTGTTCGAGAATGGCTCGTTCCGGATGGAGGAGGTGCATCGTTTCGCACACGAGGGCTTGACGTTCTTCCTGCCCGATGCGAAGGGCGTGAACGTTGAACGCGCCTATTGGGACGACACCGCGATCTACCAGAACATCGTCAAGGGGCTTCAGGCGTTCCGCCGCCAGTTCGGCGACAAGCTCGACGGCATCGGCATCGACACCTGGGGCGCGGACGGAACCGTCCTCACCGCCTACGGCGACACCCCCGGCAAGATGTATTGCTACCGCGACCACCGGCTCGACACGATGTGCGACGAAGTCCGCGCGAAGATGCCCGCCGAGAAGGTCTACGCCATCACAGGCAACCACTTCCTGCCGTTCAACCAGTCGAACCAGCTTCTTTGGCTCGCCACGCGCCGGCCGGAACTGCTTGACCTCGCTTCGGTCTACCTGCCCACGCCGTCGTTGTTCTACTACTACCTCGGTGGGTGCAAGGTGGTCGATTCCACCTTCGCCAGCGTCACGCAGATGATGGACGCGAAGCGCGGCTACTGGAGCGGCGCCGTGCTCAAGGCGCTCGGCATCCCGAAGCGCATCATGCCGCAGATCGTCGCGCCCGGCGTGAAGATCGGCAGGCTGAACGCGCCCCTCGCCAAGCTCTGCGGATTCAAGGGCGGCGTCGATCTGATCTCCGTCGGTTCGCACGACACCGCGAGCGCGTTCGCCTCCGCGCCGGTCGCCGATCCCGCCGCGTCGCTGATCATCAGTTCAGGAACCTGGTCGCTCGTCGGCAAGCTGATCCCGAAACCGATCACTACGCCCGAAGCGATGCGACTCGGCCTCAGTAACGAGGGCGGTATCGGCAACACGCGCTTCCTGCGCAACTGCATGGGTACGTGGATCGTCCAGGAGCTGCTGCGCGTCTGGGAGATCGCCGACGGCAAGAAGATGAGCTGGGCGGAAGTCGATGCCGCGGCACCTGCCGCCGCGCCGTTCAAGGCGTTCATCGATCCGGACGACACCGGCTTCTACAACCCCGCCGACATGGAGAAGGCGGTCCATGCGTTCGTCAAGAAGACGAAGCAGCCCGCCTTGAAGACGCGCGGCGAAATCCTCCGGTGCGTCTATGAAAGCCTTGCGTTGAAGTACCGTTACGTCAACGAACTGATCTGTGGCGTCACGAAGACGAAGACCGAGACGGTCAACATCGTCGGCGGCGGCAGCAACAACAAGCTGCTCAACCAGTTCACCGCCAATTCGCTCGGCGTCCCTGTCGTCGCGGGACCGAAAGAGGCGACCGCCGTCGGCAACCTCATGGTTCAGGCGGTCGGCGCGAAGATCATCCGCAACCTTTCCGAGGCGATGCCGTTGATCAAGTCCGCCTTCCCTGTCGCGGAATACACGCCGCAGGACGCGGAAGCGTGGTCTGCCGCATACGCTCGTTTCACGAAACTCTTGAAATAGGGGATAACCATGAAAAAACTGCTTTTGTTGACGCTCGCCCTGCTTGCCGTTTCCGGTTTCGCGGAGGAGAAGAAACATCGTGGAATGTTGATTGACGGTGTCGCCGCCTACGTCAACGCCGAGTTCATCACCATCGCCGATGTGATGAATGAAGTCCGCCGAAGCCCCTGGGCACAGAAGGGGAACCTGCGCGAGAAGCGTCTGCGCGAACTCTACGCCGCGACGCTTAACGCATTGATCGACCGGAAGCTGATCCTCGATTACGCCCGCAAGTCCAAGATGGAACTTCAGCCTTGGGCCGTAGACAACCGGATCCGCGAGATCGTCTCAAAGAACTTCGGGGGAGACGAGACCAAGCTGCACGGGATCCTCTCCGACCGGAAGATTTCCTATGAGGAATGGCGCCGCACGATCCAGGAGGATTTGACCGTTCAGGCGATGCGGTATCAGATGGTGGAAAAGAAGATCACGCCCACTCCGAAGGAAATCCGCGAGGAGTACGACGCGAACAAGAATCGGTACCAGACCGAGCACGCCGTCGCCGTCAGCATGATCATCCTCGATCCCCCCGTCGAGGCGACGAACCAGACCGTCAAAGCGCGCGCGGACGCGATCTTCTCCGCGCTGAAGGAAGGGAAGTCCTTTGCTGATCTCGCAAAGGTCTATTCGAACGACAGCAAAGCTGCCGAAGGCGGTTCCTGGGGGAAGGTCAATCCGGACGATGTATTCCGTCCGGAGATCGCCTCCGCGCTTCAGAAACTGGCGCCGGGTGAGATTTCCCCGCTTATCGAACTGGACGGTTACGGTTACATCGTCAAGAAGGATGAACAGCAGGATGCCCGCACGCTCACCTACACCGAGGCCATCCCGTATGTCGAGGGCCGTCTGCGTATGAAGCTCGGCGAACGTCTTTACAAGGAGTGGACCGACCGCCTCCGCGCCGATGCGTATGTGAAGATCGTCGAGTTGCCGGGCGCGGGGAAGTAAACCGCGATGGATGTCGCCTCGCCCGAACAGGTCAAAGCCTGGTGCCTCGCCAACGGATTCCATCCGAACCGCGCGCTCGGCCAGAATTTCCTGGTCAACGTGGACGCGCTCGGGGGGATCGTCGATGCCTCCGGCGTCAACGCCGGCGATATGGTGTTGGAAATCGGGCCCGGACTGGGTGTCCTGACGGAGTGCCTGTTGGCGCGTGGCGTCCATGTCCATGCCATTGAAAAAGACACGCGCCTGGCAGACCGTCTTCGCACAAATGTCGAAGCGGAACTTGCCGCGCGCGGCGTCGCCGCTCCCGGTTCCCTGACGCTGGTGGCTGCGGATGCCTTGAAGACGGACTGGGATGCCTTGTTCGCTTCGCGCCCGTTTTCCGCCTGTGTCTCCAACCTCCCGTATTCAGTCGGTACTCGCATCCTGCTCGACATCGCGCGCAATCTTGCAGCCCCCCCCGTGTTGACGGTGTTGGTGCAAACCGAGGTGGCCCAACGTTTCGCCGCCCTCGAAGGCGAGAAGCCGCGTGGCCAGGCGGGGGTCTGGTTGCAACTCGATTTCGACGTGCGGATTGTCTGCGAGGTTTCGCCCGCCAGTTTCTGGCCCAAGCCGGAGGTGGGGTCGAGTGTTGTGCGGCTTGACCGCCATCCCTGTGCACTCACGCCCGCTGAGCGGAATCTTTTCTATATGCTTACCAAAGCCGCATTCATGCATCGGCGTAAGCAGTTGGGCGGCTTCCTACGCAAACAACCCCAATTTCCCGGTGCATTGGACGCGCTTGCCGCCGTCGGCATCCCTCCTTCCGCCCGCGCCGAAGAACTTTCCAACGCCCAATGGCTCGCCTTGGCGAAACAGATCGCGGCTTGCCGGTAGGCAGATAGGTATCGGTTTGCGTGGTTTCCGGCCTCGGACACCGGCCATTTAACCTAAAAACTCGTTTGAAAACCTCACGCAGAGCGGACCGACCGCGCCGCGCGCGGGAGCATTCATGGGGATAAATGGCAGTTTATAGGTAAGCACCCCGTCCGCGCTTTGCACGGGAATGTACATGAGAGTAAGTTTCTGAAAACAACATGGACAACTTAAAAACAACGTTTGGTTCTTCCGCGCACAACCATGCGCGGTTATGATAACGCCGCGCTGTTGCGCGGCGAAAGAAGGATGTTGTCTTTAGAAGTTGTTTCGGTTGTCGCCAATCGAACTTATGGCAAGGCGCAGAGAAAGGACAACGGGGACGTTACCCCTCCCAGGACGGCGAACACAAAGAGGGGAGGAGCAGCGTCCCCGCAGCCCCTCCCGCGGTGTACCGCGTGTCGCGTGACAGAACGGACGACATACCGTCGCGCCCGAAAAGGTCGCAAAACATTCTTATAGACCCCGCAACTTCATTTTAGTACACTAGGGGCAACCGTTTTTGAGAGGATGTCATGGCTGACGAAGAACTGACCCCGATGATGCGCCAGTACCGGCGCATCAAGCAGGAATTGCCGCCCGACGTGATTCTGATGTTCCGGCTCGGGGATTTTTATGAGATGTTTTTTGATGACGCGGTGGTTGCAGCCCCGATTCTTGGGCTGGTCTTGACCCGGCGTCAGAATTATCCGATGTGCGGCGTGCCCTACCACGCGATCGATTCCTATCTCGCCAAGTTCATCCGCGCCGGGAAGAAGGCCGCCATTTGCGAGCAGATGGAGGACCCCTCCCTCGCAAAGGGAATCGTCCGCCGCGAAATCACCCGTATCGTCACGCCGGGTACCGTGACCGAGGACAATATTCTCGACGCGGCGCGCAACAACTACCTCGCCTCCGTCTACGCCGGGAAACAGGGAATGGGGCTGGCGCTCCTGGATCTCTCGACGGGGACGTTCATCGCCGAGAAGACGGAGGATGTCCGTCGGCTTGTGGAACTCCTCCGCCAGTACGCGCCGAGCGAGTGCCTGGCGGGGAAGGAGTCCGCGCAAGATCCGCGTGTCCGCGACGTCATCGCCTCCGGCGCGGCGGGAACGGTCACGAACATTGACGACTGGATGTTCGGTTACGACTGCGCCCGCGACACGCTGCTCCGCCACTTTCAGGTCCATTCGCTTGAAGGCTACGGATGCGAGGGTGACGCGCTGTTGGTCTGTCCCGCCGGCGCACTGCTGCAGCATGTACACGATACGCTCCGCCATGTCGTCGCCCATGTCAAGAGCCTGAAGGTCGGGCGCGGCGACGACTGTCTGGTGCTGGACGAGACGACCTGTTCGCACCTGGAGCTTCTGCCCAAACGGGGAGGCGACGTTTCCCATTCGTTGTTCGGCGTGCTGGACAATACCCGGTCGCCGATGGGGGCAAGGCTTCTGCGGCAGTGGCTCGTCCGGCCGTCCCGGCGCCGCGAGGAAATCTGTGCGCGCCATGACGCCGTTGATTTTTTTGTAAGGGAACGCCTGACGCTCTCTTCCCTCCGAGAAAAGCTCGGCGCGGTCCGCGACCTTGAACGGTTGATCGCCCGGCTCGGTACCGAACGCGGGAACGCCCGCGAAGCCCGCGCACTTGCCGCCTCGCTTCTACCCGTCCCTTTTCTGCGCGACGAACTCGCCGCCACGGCGGCGGGAGGCCCGCTCCTTGCCGAAATCGCGGGCGGGCTCCATGCGCTTCCAGATCTTGTCCGCCTCATCCAGACGGCGATTGACGACGAACCCGCGACGGGGTTGAAAGAGGGGGGGATCATCCGGCCTGGTTACAATGCAGAATTGGACGAATTGCGCGCACTTGCCACGCAGGGGCACGAATGGCTCGCCCAGTATCAGGCGAACGAACAGGAACGCACCGGCATCAAAAACCTCAAGGTCCGCCACAACAAGGTCTTCGGGTTCTACATCGAGATTTCCAAAGGACAGGTCTCGCTCGTCCCGCCCGAATACGAACGCCGCCAGACGCTTGTCAATGCCGAACGCTTCGTCACGCCGGAACTGAAAGAGTACGAACAGAAGATCTTCGGTGCGCAGGAAAAATCGATGGCCATGGAGTATGAGCTTTTCTGCGCCGTCCGCCGCGAGATCTCCGCCCGTACCGCCGAGATCCAGGAGACGGCGGACGCCGTAGCCCGCCTTGACATCCTGCTTTCCTTCGCGGATCGCGCGCTCGCCCTCGGCTACGCCCGTCCGGTGATGACGGAAGGCGACACGCTGCGGATTGTCGACGGGCGCCATCCAGTGATTGAACAGCTGCCAGACGCCGAACCGTTCGTGCCGAACGACACGCTGCTCGATTGTGGCATGAACCAGATTGCCCTGATCACCGGGCCGAACATGGCGGGCAAGTCCACCTACATCCGGCAGGTCGCGCTGATCGCGATCATGGCGCACGTAGGCTCGTTCGTTCCCGCGAAGGCGGCGGAAGTCCCGCTGCTCGACCGCGTCTTCACCCGCGTCGGGGCAGGGGACGACCTCGCCAAGGGGCGCAGCACGTTCATGGTCGAAATGCAGGAGACGGCGAACATTCTCAACAACGCCACGGAGAAGAGCCTTATCGTCCTGGACGAGATCGGGCGGGGCACCAGCACGTTCGACGGCATCAGCATCGCGTGGGCGGTCGCCGAGTATCTGCACAACACCGCGCGCGTCAAGGCGAAGACGCTCTTTGCGACGCACTACCACGAACTGACCGACCTTTCGCTCACCCTCGGCGGGGTGAAGAACTACACCGTGCAGGTGCGCGAGCGGGGCGACACCGTGGTTTTCCTTCGACGGATCGCGCCGGGTTGCGCCGACAAGAGTTACGGTATTCAGGTGGCGCGGCTTGCCGGGATGCCGGCGGAGGTGATCGCGAGGTCGAAGGAAATCCTGCACAACCTGGAGGAGGGCGAGGTCGAAGGCGGGCTCCCGAAACTCGCCCGGACCGCCCGGCGGAAACAGGTGGACGCGCCGGGGCAGATGACGTTGTTTTAACCGTCCGAAGAGGGGGTTCACATGGAGCGACAGATATTCCTTTACCTGCTGTGGGAGGAGGCGCGCGGTCACGAGGAGGAAATCCTCGCGGACATCCGCGCACATTTCACTGTGCTCAAGCGTTTTGAGGTGACGTGGCCGCAACGCGAATTCATCGAACATCTGGAGGCGTTTTACGGGCACACCTCTTCCATTTGGCGGGCGAAGGCGAACCGTGACGGGACAGGGAGTTTCCTGGTGATTTTGGTGGAAGACGAACATCCGCGTTTCGATCGGCGCAAAAGCCTCGGCGGCGTCGAGCAGGAAGTGGATGTCAACGTGTACGACGCGAAGAAGCGGTACCGCAAACTGCTCAAAAGCAAGGACCGCGTCCATTCCTCCGTCACGCTCGCAGAGACGCGCCACAACTTCTGCCTTTTGACGGGGCGGACGCTCGCCGACTGGCTAGCGGAGGAGAAGGCGGACGGCGCGCTGGTGCGGCTCGTCAGCGAGCAGCCGCGCCACCTCGGATGGAACTCGCTGGAACAGGTCTTCACGGTCCTCAACGAGTGCATGGACTACGTGGTGTTGCGCAACTCGGGGACATTCGAGGAGATGGCGGCGGGCGACCATCCGGACATCGATATGCTGGTCGCGGGGGTGGACACCTTCGCAGCCATCACCGGTGCGACGCGGATGTCGCCTAAGCCCCACCGTACCGCCTATGCCCTGAAGGTCGGAGGGAAGGTGTTGAAGTTCGACCTGCGCGAGCCTGGCGACGGCTACTACGACCCGCCTTTCGCGGCGGACATCCTCGCCCGGGCGGAGTGGAGAGAGGTTGACGGGGCGAAAACGAAACTCCGCGTCCCCGGCAGGGAAGACCAGGTGTACTCGCTGCTCTACCACGCGCTCCTGCACAAGAAGGAAGTCTCACCGGATTACGCCTCGTTTTTCGGACGGAACGGCCTTGTCCGGGAACAGTGGAAAGAAGCGTTAGCCGCATGGCTTGCGGGGAAGGGTTATGCCTACTGCCGGCCGCTCGACCCGAAAGTCGCGTTCAACGAAGCGAACCTTCTGCCGTCGCCGCCGTTGAAGACGTTGCCGCGCTCGTTCGCGCACGTCGTCTCCTTCGCGCTTTCGTTCAGCAAGCTGCGGCTCCACCTCTTCACCGGGACGGGACTACCGAACCTCTTCCGGCTCCAGTTCCGGATCGGCGGCCTTTTCAAGATCGACATCTGCGTCGGCCAGGTCAAGGAGATCGAGACGTGAAATTCTACGGGTTCTTCAATCCCGCCGGCCGCCTCCTGCGCGTTCTGAGCGAACGGTTCGTGAACGAGCTTCCCGACCTCGCGGCGAAGCTTTCGCCCGTGCCGCTATCGGAACTGCCCCGCTACGAGTTCCCCTCGGGGAAGCCGCTCCACGTGCAGTTCACGCGGAGGAACTTCGACGGGGAATTCGCTTGGATGTTCTACCCCGCGAAGCGCGACAACGTCCAGACCGTGTTCTCCAACGTAGACGGCGTGTGGCGCGTGGAAAAGCGCGTGCTGCACCGCGCCCTCCGTTCGCCGTTCTGTCCCTTCCGCCAGCTCGCGCTAGATCCAGAACCGCTCCTTCCCGGCATTGCCGCCGATGTCGCGATGGCGGCGGATGTACAGGGGGGTGCGTGGAGCGAGGCGATGGTGCGGTTGGAATCGTTCTTCAAGGCGCTCGTCACGCAGTACCCGCTCGACAAAAAGGGGCGCCTCCCCGCCGGGATGGTCGATGCCCTGCCGCGCAATGCCGTGGCCGAAGCGAAAGGCGGGCTTCACTTTTTCGACCTTGAATACGCGAGGCGCGGCGGCGTCCGCCTTTCCTTTTTGATCTACCGTGCCATCAAGATGGATTTGCTTTTCCACCTTCCGAAAGCGGAACGCGGTCAGATCGATTTCAAGGGCAGTTATGAATCGCTCTGCCTTTCGTTCGGCGTGAAACCCCGCTTCCGGAGCGACGCCCGCGAATCGTGCGCATTGAAACGTTTCACCAGCGGCTCGTTGCGTCGCACCCTCTGCCGGTTCTTCCTCTTGTTCGTCCCGAAACGCGCCCGTCCCCGCCACGAATGGTGGAGCGGCGAATATCGCCTCCTTCCCAAGAAAGCCCCTGTGCCATGAATGCCGTTCCCGTTTGCCTCGCCCTCGCCGCCGTGCTCGTTGCGGCGGGTTGCGGAAACCGCGCCCATCCGGAGAAAACACCGGATCCCTCGCTTCCCGCCGTCACCAACTTCCCCGCCGCGAATGCCTCCAATGCGCTTATGCGGACGGCGGATTTCATCCGCGACTGCACGCCCCGCGACGCGGGGACGCCGGGCGGCGGAAAGGCCGCTCGCTGGCTTGCCGCCTCCCTCGCGGCGGACGGGTTTGAAGGTTCGGACTTCGCGGCCTGTTTTTCCCCCGCCGCCGCGTCCGTCTGCACCGTCGATACGTTCACGAATGCCGCGCCGCACGGTGCGTGCGCCTTCCGGAACGTACTCGCTACCGTGCCCGCCCGCGAACCGTCGGACAACTGGATCGTCCTGCTTTCGCATTTCGACACGAAATCCGGCATCGGCCCGCGTTTCGAGGGGGCGAACGACGGGGCTTCCTCCACCGGGCTTCTCTTGGAGCTTGCCGTCTGGTTCCGCAGCCGCCCGTTACGCGATGTGAACCTGCTCTTCGGGTTCATGGACGGGGAGGAGTGTATGTCCTACTATGGGCCTTCCGACGGATTCCACGGCAGCAGACGGCTTGCAAAACAGCTGGAGGGAAAGAAAAAAAAGGTACGGGCGGTCATCCTGATGGACATGGTGGGCGACGCCGATTTGCGGCTGACGATTCCCCGCAACGGAACGGGGGCGTTGCGGCTTCTTTCCCTTGAAGCGGCGGAGGCGGCCGGCGTCCGCGACAAGATCGGGCTGTTCGACGGTTACGTCTATGACGATCACCACGTCTTTTTCGAGGCTGGATTTCCGGCGGTGGATCTGATTGATTTTGAATACGGGAGCACACCGGGCGAGAACGACTACTGGCATACCGAGGCGGACACCTTCGACAAACTTTCCGCCGAGAGCTTGTACACGACCGCGAAAATCGTTCTGGAAATGATCCGTCGCCTCGCCTGCCCCTGAAACTGGACACATCCCCGCGCGCTGCACGGGCGACGGGCTTGTCTCCGCTCGCGTCTCTCGCCACTCCCGCGCCCCCACACGCAAGACTTCAATTCCCAAAATCCCCGCTTGCGCTCGGCAGGGGAATGTGGCATACTATTGTACTGGCCAGGGATAATTGGTGTAATTCTCAGCCCCCGGTCAACTCGTCTGCCGCTGCATAGCGGACTTCGGCCTTCTTGAACAGGTTCCGTACCTTTTCCGGGTCTCGTTTGCGCCCAGTCAGGTGCTTCACGACGGCATCGGTAACGGCCTTGGAGTCTGCCGGGAGCGACCGTTCTGCCAGCCCTGCCTTGATGTCTCGGTTGAGATACTCGTCCGGATTGAGCTTCGGGGAATAGCTCGGCAGGTATTCGAGTGTGAACGAATCCTCTTCCCCCCGTTCCTTCAGCCAGTCCGTGAGACAGTTGGCGTGATGTACTTTCAGGTTGTCCACAATCATTGTGACCGGCTCTCCGACCTCCTTGATCACCTGTAGGATGAACTTCTTGAAGGTGTCCACGTTCATTCCTCCATCGAATGTCATGAACATCAGATCTCCCCTGTTCCCGACAGCCGAGATGGTGTTGCATCGCACCGAACGGTTTCCCGTTGTCCTGAGGATTGGTGGGTGTCCGCGCCGCGCATATCCCCGAGGCTTGATTCCGCCGACCTGAACCGTCGCCTCGTCCGCCCAGAGTATCTTCGCGGAAATCCTTGCCGCATCCGCCTTTATCCGGGGATATGTCTGGTTCAGCCAGGTGTCGGCGGCGGCGGCGTTCTGCTCCCTTGCCCGGCGTATCGGGCACTGGTAGGTGAAGCCGAGTCGCTGGAGATAGCGTCGTGCCGTCCGCCGGCAAATGTGCTTTTTGAACTTCTTCTCCACAAATGCAGCCACGGCACGGGATGACCAGAGCGCAAAGTCGAGCATCAACTGGTCTGGTGTCGTACCCGTCACAGCCTTGAGCAACAGCCGGACTTCCTCCGCCGTCAGAAACGCCTTCGTTTCTGGCGCGGGACCTCTGCGGCGTTCCTTCACGGCGGAATCCCCCGCCCCCCTGAATTTGGCGTACCATGCACCCACGCATGACTCGTTGAGATTGAGCGCCTTTGCCACGGCGTACGCTTTCTTGCCAGCCTTGAATGCGGCGAAAGCCTGCTGGCGAAACACCTCCCGCTTCGTGCGTGGAAGCGCTTTCAGGTTTATCGGCGTACGATGCTTTGGTGGTCTCATGCCGCATAGTATACTATACACCTATTATCTATGTCCAGAACAATAAGGGGGCAATATGAGGTGCCAGGTGCCAGAAAAAAGAGTGTAGGTACCGGTGGTGGGCGATTTGCACGTACGCGTGGTTTTCACGATTTCCGGATTCGCTGCCAATCGCGCTCGGCACCCCACAACCGCTGGGGGCTGCGCCCCTAAACCTCTGGGCGCTTGCGTGCATCGCAAGGTTTGAAGCGTAGTATTTTCATATCGGAGGCAGACTGATATGGTAATAAACCACGGACAGACACAGACAGGCTTCGCTAACGCTCGCCATGATTTGGATTGGCGCAAGCGTAAGCGCGGCACGTCCGTGTCGGTCTGTGGTTTGTCAGAGCGTTTCCAGGGAATGAGGGTCGAGGAGAAAATCAACAACGTTCATCCGCTTGATGCCGTCATGGTCGAGCGGCGGGTCGTTGTCGAGCGTGAGCAGGAACTTGGGGTGGTTGTCGCGAATGGCGCGGAGCGGGGCGAGTTCGCGCGCAAGCGTGGCTTCGTCGCGGACTGTGTACGCCACCTGAAAATAGTAGGGGAGTCCGTTTTCAAGCGTCACGAAATCGACTTCGCCGTTGTTGAGGACGCCGACGTAGATTTCGCGGAACCGCCGATGCAGCTCAAGATAGACGACGTTTTCGAGCAGATGACCGAAGTCTTCGCCTTTTGTTCCAAGAAGGGTGCGGCGAATCCCCGCGTCGGCGACGTAGTACTTCGCCGTTGTCTTGAGATACTGACGCCCCTTGATGTCGTAGCGGTCTACCCTGTCAAGGAGGAATGTCTGGCAGAGCGCGTCGATGTAGGTGTCCAGCGTCGCGTGGGGCACGGAGAAACCCTCGCTCTTGAACATTCCGACGATCTTGTTCACCGAAAGCAGATTGCCGATGTTGTCGAAGAGAAAACGGACGATGCGCTTGAGCGTGGCGGCGTCGCGGTAGCCGTTCCGCGCCATCACGTCCTTGTAGAGAATCGTATCGAGGATGCCGGAAAGGTAGTCCTGCTGGGAGCGCGAGCCGTTTGCGAGCTGCGCGGCGAAGGGAAAGCCGCCGAAGAGCAGATAGTCGTTGAACACGGCGTGGGCGTCACGTCCGGGGAAGAGCGTGACGTATTCGGTGAAATGTAGCGGCTGAAGCCGGATTTCCACGTAGCGCCCTGTGAGGAACGTGGCCAGTTCGCCGGAGAGAAACTTGGCGTTCGAGCCGGTGATGTAGACATCGAGGTTCTTGCGCGAGAAGAGGCCGTCAACAAGCTTTTCGAACTCCGGCACGTTCTGCACCTCGTCGAGAAAAACGTATGTCTTGCCATCAGGCTTGATAGCGGGTTTGATGAACTCCCACGCCTCGCGCCAACTCGCGAAGGCGGCGCAGTCGGGATCCTCGAAGTTGACGGATATTATCTTGTCCGCAGACACCCCGCCGACAGCAAGTTGCTCGCGGAAAAGCTCAAAAAGCGTGGTTTTCCCGCAACGACGTATGCCGGTCACGACTTTGATTACGTCTTTGTCGCGCCAGTTTGCGAGCCAGTCGATAAACCATTTTCTGCTTATTTTGCTGTCGTGCATAGAAGAATCCTCGTCTTTCGTGGAAAGTTGTCGGTATGATAGCATTTTTTGACAGCAGGGTCAATGATGAACTTGCGGCTTTGAACTTTTGTGCAGTTGTACGAAAGTTCTCGTGCGATGGCTGGGAACGAGCGGCGTGTGTGACGCGCCCGCCCTACCCGGATTTCAAGGTGCGGGTATCCGGCGCGGGGAACGCGAAGGGGAGGGGTTGTCGTCGGCGATGTTTCCGGGAGGGGCGGCATCCTCGTTGTCTGAATCCCCCCGCGTCCGCACCACCCCGCGAAGGGCAGCGGGGCTCTTACCCCTCCCACGGCGGGGTGGTCGGAAGAAGTGTCTCGAAACGCTGGATCAGGGCGGACTGGTAGGCGGTGTCGAAGGTGCCGGAGAGGAATCGGGGATATGCCTCTTCCAGGAATTGTTTCCATGAGGCTTCCTCTTCGGAGGGGTAGATCGGAAAGAACGATACCCCCGCCTCGCGGGCCGCTTCAAGGTCTCCGTAGGCATCGCCGATCATCAAAACGCGGTCACGTGGGTAACGGCCGTCGGTCGCCGCCAGAAGCTGTCCCGCCTTCGGGCCGAATTCCTGACCGGCGATGCACCCGGCAAAACCGTCAATCCCGTTTGCCTTCCATTCGCGTTCAACCGCCGCGACCGGTGTCTGCGAAACGACCGCCATGTCGCTTCCGGCGGCAATCGCGGCAAGCGCCTCGCGTACATGCGGGAAAGGCGGGACGGGTTGCATCTCCGTATCGACCCGGCGGCTTACTTCCAGACTCCAAGCCAATACGGAGGCGAGCATCGCGTCGCCGGTACGTTCGACTTCCGCCCGCAACGACGGAACCCCCAGCGGGAGTCCGGAATGGACGTAGGCGCGGAGGCTGTCCAGCGACGGCAACCGGATTCCCGATTCGCGGACGCCGGGATAACGGACAAAGTGGTCGAACGTCCGCAACAGGGCGGCGAACCGGTTGGAACCGCGATAGCGCGATCCGAGGTTCACCCATTCCGCGCACGTATTGAGC
The DNA here is from genome assembly GCA_017962315.1 of Kiritimatiellia bacterium. Classification (GTDB taxonomy): domain Bacteria; phylum Verrucomicrobiota; class Kiritimatiellia; order RFP12; family UBA1067; genus RGIG8368. The sequence continues at coordinate 104,855 of JAGCVN010000042.1, read as the reverse complement.
GCATCGGCGCATTTCTCTAACTGCCAGTGTTCGATGATCATCGGATGAAAATACCGGCGCAACTTGAGGGTCGGCGTGTCGAACACACAGCCGTCAGAGTCTACGCCGACAAATGTTCCGTGTTGTTGCGGGATCGCCCGCAGTTTTTCAAGAAACGGATTCGCATTCATAAACTTGATTCCTTACAACCAGAAACGACCGGTTTGCACTCCTGCCGAGCAGGCGAGAAGCGAGGCGATTTTCACGCAGTCTTTCACGCCCGGCGAGGACTCGGCGCCGGAACTCACGTCCAGCGCAACCGCGCCGGACGCTTCGGAAGCGTTGACGAGGTTTTCCGGTGTCAATCCACCGGCGATGGCGATCGGGCGATGCGCGGCAAGCGTTTTTGCCTCCGCCCAGTTCCAGGACGCACCGTTGCCGCCGGGAAGCGTTCCCCGCGAACATTCGAGCAAGGGGCCGACGAAGGAAGGTAACGTCGCCGCCTCGCCCGCCGACTTCACCGCCTTGACCACGCGGAATCCCGCATCCGCAACGGCACGCATCGCGGCGGGCGATTCCGCGCCGTGTAGCTGGACGGTGGTGAGACGGGCCGTCCGCGCCGTATCCAGCACTGCATCAACCGGCTGGTTCACGAATACGCCGACCCGTGCGACGCTTTCCGGGATGCCGTCGAAGAGCGTCCGCGCCACGGCGGGGGAGACATACCGGGGACTGGGCGGATAAAAGACCGCGCCCAATGCGCCGGCCCCGCGGTTCACACAATATACCGCCGTTTCCGGGTAACGGATTCCGCAGATCTTCACCCCCGGCGCGAGCGGTTCCCGCCATTCCCGAAGAGTCGCGGTTGCGTCGACGGAACGCACCAGCGCCTCCCCCACGAGGAAACGGTTGATGCCGAGCGTCTGCAGCGTCTGGACGTCGCGTCGTCCGGCGATTCCGCTCAAGGCAACGACGGTCAGTCCGTCCGGCAGTCCCTTGGCCACCTCTGCGGCGTGGGAGACTTCTGTCTGGAATGTCGAGAGGTCGCGGTTGTTGATGCCGACGGCGACATGCTCGCGCAAGGTTTCGGACGGGATGCCTGCGAAGATGACGGGAATGCGGCGGGCATCGGCCGCGTCGTAACATTCGACAAGGACATCCAGCCCCAAAGCGAGCGCAAGCCTCAGGAGTTCCGACGCTTCGGATTCCGTCACACAGCGCAGGATGAGTAACATTGCATCCGCACCGGCCGCCGCCGTTTCAAAGACCTGATAGGGTTCGAGGATGAAATCTTTGCGCAAGACCGGCAGGGAAACGGCGTCGCGAGCGGCGGAGAAATCGGCAATCGAACCCTTGAAAAACGCCGGCTCCGTCAGGACGGAGAGGCACGCAGCCCCGCCGGATTCGTACATGTGCGCCAAGGCGGCCGGGTCGAGATCGAGGCGGAGGTCGCCTTTGGAGGGGGATGCGCGCTTGATTTCCGCGATCACCCGGACGCCCGGTTTCGAGAGGGCGCGGCAGAATCCCCTCGCCGCGTTCCGCCGTTCCAGTCGGGCAACCAACCCTTCCAACGGACAACGCCGTTTGGTTTCCGCGACCTCCTCCCGTTTTGCTGCAAGAATCTTTGAGAGAAAATCCATCAAACCTCCTCGCACTGTTTTTGTTCCAACCATTCAACCAGCCGCTCGGCCACCTCGTCCTTGGTCAGCAGTGGGAGGTCGAGCCGTTCCAGCGAATCGTTGGCGAGCGACAGGAATGTCACCTTGTTTGTATCCACCGCGAACCCGGAATCAGGCCGCGAAACATCGTTCGCGACAATCAGGTCAAGCCCTTTCGTGCGCAACTTGCGTTCCGCTTCGCGCACCGGATCGCCCGTCTCCGCCGCGAATCCGACGAACAATCTCGTCCCCTTGCAGGGACGAATCGTCTGCAAGACGTCGGGATTCGGTTCCAGCGCCAGCACGCGGGACATGCCCCGTTTTTTCAACTTTACGGGCGAGACCGAGGCGGGACGCCAATCCGCGACGGCGGCCGTCATCACGAGGGCATCGGCAAAGCGCAGGCGGCGTTTCACGGCGGTCAGCAAATCGCACGCACTGACGATGTCGATACGGCGCACGCCGGCGGGCGTAGGGAGGGAGACCGGTCCGGCGACAAGCGTCACCTGATGGCCGCGCACGGCGGCGGCGCGGGCGACGGCAAATCCCATTTTCCCGGTCGAACGGTTGCTGAGGAAACGGACGGGGTCGAGGTGTTCGCGGGTCGGGCCCGCCGTGACCAGCAGTTTCATATTTCCGCCTCCGCGCTTTTGCGGAGCTGTTCAATCAAGGCGACAGACTTACGGGCGGAAGGCCCTTCGCAGACGAAGGGCGCACCCGTTTCGACGGCGGTACGGAACGCCGCGAAGCAAGCCGCGTGAAGGTCGTGCGTCATCGCGTCGGGACGTGCCGCGCCGGTCGCAGATGGAGAGGCGGGCACGAGCGCCGAAGCGTCATCCGGCAGGGGGCGACGGAAGGCGAAATGCGAAAGCGCGTTGTCCGTCAGGACGGCGGAACCGTCCGTTCCGGCGATTTCCAGCCGTTTGGGGAGACCGGGATAGAACGAAGTGGTTCCGTGAACCAATCCGAGTGCTCCGCCTTCAAAACGGAGGGAGGCCGTCGCCGCGTCTTCCGCCTCCAGTCCGGTGTGGCCGTTGACGGCGAAATGCGCCTTTGCGGAAACGACCGGCGGCATGAGGTCGCAGAGGAGATCGAGGACATGGATGGCCTGGTTCATCAACGTGCCGCCGTCCAAGTCGCGTTTTCCATGCCACGGGGATCCGGTGTAGTAGGACGGCTCGCGCCACCAGGGCACGAACGCGCCGCCGAAGGTCAAATTCCCGAAACGCCCCGCCTGCAGGGCGGAGCGGATCGTTTGCACGGCGGGAAGGAAACGGAACTGGAAAATGCAGCCCAGCCGGGTTCCGGCGGAGGCGTGCGCGGCAACCATGCGGTCGATTCTCTCCGTGGTGATCTCAAGGGGTTTCTCACAGAGCACGTGCTTGCCGGCGGCGGCGGCGGAAAGGGCGGGGGCCAGGTGTGCGCCGGAAGGCGTCGCAACGAGCAAGACGTCCAGGTCGGGACGGGCGAGGAGCGCGTCGAGCGAGGCATACGGTTCGCCGCCCTGTGCCGCGCAGAAACGCTGCGCCGATTCAAGCGAACGGCTCGCGACACCGACGAGGCGGGCATCGGGGAGGCTATGGATCGCGCGGGCATGGAACGCCGCGATCATGCCAGTCCCGGCGATTCCGAAGCCGAAGGGCCTCACGACGCGCCTCCGTCCTTTGTTTCAAGAATCGAACGGCATTCCTCCGGCGTGACCGAATACCGTTTCCCGCACATATGGCAGACGATTTCGACGGGCTTCCCGGCGTCCGCCAATTCGCGAAGATCGGCGGCGGAAAGACCGGCGAGCATGTTCAACACGCGGTTGTGCGAGCAGCGGCAGGAGAAGAAGAGGCGTTTCGGGCGTTCGATTTTCGCTTCCGATAGATCCAGCGCCGTGCAGAGTGTTTCAATAGAGACACCGTCGAGCAGGTTGTTGTAGACGGTGTCGTCGAAGAAACGCTGGCGGACGCGGTCGAATGCCTCTTCGTCGCCGTCCGGCATACATTCGACAAGGCAGCCGCGCGCGCCTTCCAGTATCGATCCCGAACGTTGCGCACAGACATCCGCTGCAGCCAGCCGCTGCAAGGACTGGTCGTAGTAACGTTCGATCGCCTCTGTGACCGCGACCGGTTTGATCGCGCATGAGGCGGAGGAGAGAATCTGCCCCGGAAGGGAACGGATCACCTCCATGCTTCCCTCTTCGCCGAAAATCCGTTCAAACGGCGGCATCGAAACCATCTGGTCTAATTCGGGGATCCGCTTGATGTGCGGATACCCGCGAAGCGAACCGTCGAACCCCGTCTCGACCAGCAGTCCTTGAAGCGGTCCGGAGACCTTCAGTTTCAGTGTGACACACTCGTCCGGCTCGGACAACGCGCTGCCCAGAAGGGCCACACCCGCCAGGGCTTCTCCCAGGGCGAGTCCCGCGGCCGGGCCGGCCTGGTGGCGCTGTTCCAGCTCGCGGGCGGACGACGTCACATCGACGAAACACATCGAAAGTTTGACGGCGGGGAAAAAGACCTTCACCCGGCGGTCATTGTTCTTCAATGCGTACATCCGGCCTTCTCCTGTAATTTCTGACGGAGTTCGGGGAGGCCGTCCAGTTTTGAAAGAAGCCATTCGCGTGTGACCGTCCGGGTGATCGTTGTGGTGTAGAACCGTCCCTTCTGCTTCTGTTCCTCAATCCGGTAGTCGCCGTAATCGTTGCGGTTGATCGCCGCGTCGAGAACTTCGTAGACCTTGTCGATGCCCTGGGCCGCGACCGTCGTCTCGCCGAGGAACGTGCAAAGGGCGCGGTAAGCCGCGTTCACATGGGCGGAATGGAGCGCGAGGAGCGTGTACCGGGCACGTCCGACGCCGATTTGCCTCAACGAATCCGGATTCTCCGCCTTCTTTTCCTCTTTCGCCTGAACGGGCGCAGGTTCCGCGATCTCCTCTTTCTTCGGTGCGGCCGCGGACGGCGTGGGCGGAAGAACGATATCTGCCCGCGAGCCGAGGGCGAACGCCGTCGTCAGGCAACATAAAAATCGGAACTGGAACATCTCTTTTCCTCCTCGTTTTGTGTACAAATTCGTCAAAAGACAAAGAAAGGATAACAAAACACGTCCGGCAAGAAAAGCGGAAATTCACGCTACTTACTGTTGTGCCTTGCGTTTCAGGCGATAAAAGCAATAACCGCCGATGGGGATGGTGAGGTAGTAGAGGATCCCGATACAGGAGAGCGTCAACCAGAACTGCGAAATCAACATCCCGATGGTGAAGAGGACAAGCAGGAGGACTGGCATCATCCAGTTACGCGGCACCCGGATTTTTTTCGCGGAAATCGTCGGGAAACGGCTCGCCATCAACACGCCGCAGGTGAGCAGCGAGGCCGCGCCCAAAAGCGGCGAACGGCAGACGTCGCCGAAGATGAACGAGCAGATGATGGGCAGGATCACCAACCCCGCGCCGCCCGGCGCGGGCAAACCCATGAAGAAATGTTTCCAGTACGGTTGCGTCGGGCCTTCTTCGATCATAATATTGAAGCGCGCCAGGCGGAATCCGCAACAGAGCGCGTAGAAGAGCGCGATGCCCCAGAAAAGCCCGCGGATCGGGTAGAACACCGACTCCTGCGTCACCGCGGGGATGAACCAGAGGTACATCAGGATGGCCGGCGCCACGCCGAAACTCACAAAATCCGAAAGGGAATCCAGCTCCGCGCCCAACTTGGACGTGGCGGAGAGCAGCCTCGCGACCCGGCCGTCCACACCGTCGAACATCGCGGCGATCAAGATGGAGACGACGGATGCCTTCCATCTGCCGAGACAGGCGTACCGGATGGCGGAAATGCCGAACGCGGCGGCCATGAAGGTCAACATGTTCGGCACCATCATCCGCAACGGGACGGCGTGATGCAGCAATTGCTCCTTCTTCTGCTTCTTTCTGCCGCGTATCCTGAATTTCGACATGCGTCCCTCCCTTTCAACCGAGCTTCGCCAACGGGGTTTCCCCCGCCACCATCTGCTGTCCGAGGCGCACCGCCGGCTTGACGCCCGGCGGCAGGTAGACGTCCAGGCGGCTGCCGAAGCGAATCAAACCGAACCGCTCCCCTCGCGTCAGACTGTCCCCCTCTTTCACGAACCGCACGATGCGCCGTGCCACAAGCCCGGCGATCTGCACGACACCGAACCTTTTCCCCTCCGGTGTCTCCACCAGGTAGAGGCTGCGTTCGTTCTTCTCGCTCGCCTTGTCCAGCGAGGCATTGATGAACGCGCCGGGGACGTAGGCGGTCTTGACGATCTTCCCCGCAACCGGCATCCGGTTGACATGGACGTTCAGCACGGACATGAAGACGCTCACGCGCCAGACCGGTTCCCCTCCCGCCGCCAGCTCCTTCGGCAAGGGGGCTTCCTGGAGGAGGCAGACAAAACCGTCCGCCGGCGAGACCACGAGCGAGGGATCCTCCGGCGGGACTCGTTCCGGGTCCCGGAAGAAAAGGTAGACGCCGTAGGCGAGCGCGACCCCGAAGAGCGCGCCGTACCCGGCGACGGGGACGGAATGCCGCCAGAACCAGAGTCCGGCGGCAACCGCGCTTCCGAGGACGAGCGCGATGAGAACGAACGGGACGCACTCTTTCCGCGCGGGCGGAAGGAGGAAGCGTCGGACGGAAAAGTCGGTCGGTGTCATCGCGTCGTCCTGTCTTTCGGATTTTAGTATTTCACTTCGACGAGCGGCTGGCCCTTCGTGACGGGCGCGCCGTGCTCGACCAGGAAGCGGACGACGGTGAGCGGCTTCTCCGCCTTGATGGCGTTGAAGAGCTTCATCGCCTCGACGATGCAGACGGAACCGCCCGCCGCGATTTTGTCGCCCTCCTTCGCCAGTTCCGGCTTGCCGGGACCCGCCGAACGGTAAAACGTGCCGTTGAGCGGCGCGTTGATCGTCGGGCCGGTCGGCGCGGACGCTGGCGCTTCGGGCTTGGCTTCCGGTTCAGGCGCGGGGGCGGCGGCCGGCTTCACGGCGAGGGCTTCCACGTTCACCTTGCCTCCGCCGACAAGGCCGATCAGCTCGATGAAACGAGCGCCGATGCCGGCCAGCTTCTCGGTTTCTTCCGGAATGGCGGCGGCCGGCGCGGCGGCTTCCGCCGTCTTCTCCTCCCGTTCGAGGTCGGCGGGGATCGGGTCGCGTTCGCCTTCCGGTTGGGCGCGCCACTTGAAGTAACCGAGGGCGACCTCCGGGAAGAGGCAGTAGGAGAGAATGTCCTCCTCCTTCTGCACGAGCTTCGAGGGGATTTCCTTCGCGGCGGCGCCGAGACCGGGCTTCAAGAGGTCGGCGGGGCGGCACGTGATCGGCTTCTCGCCGGCGAGGATTTTCTTCGCGACCTTCGCGTTGAGCGGGGCCGGCGCACGGCCGTACAACCCCTTGACATAGTTTTTCGTCTCCTGCGTGACCTGCTTGTAGCGGCCGAAGAGCACGTTCAACACGGACTGGATACCGACGATCTGGCTGGTCGGCGTGACCAGCGGGGGGTATCCCATGTCGGCGCGCGTCTTGGGCAGCTCCTCCATGACTTCGGGCAGACGGTCGAGCGCGCCCTGCTGGTCGAGCTGGGAACGGAGGTTGGAGATCATGCCGCCGGGAATCTTGTGTTCCAGCACGCCTGCATCGACCGGTTCCCGTGCGGTTGTCTTCGGGGCGCGTTTCTTTTTGAGTTCCGTGAAGTAGGCGTTGATCTCGGCGAGCAACTTGTGGTCCAGCCCGGTGTCGTACCCCTCCGCCTCGAAAATCGCGACGAGCGATTCGGTCGGCGGCTGGGAGGAGAAGGAGGACATGGTGCTGATGGCGCAATCGACACAGCCTGCGCCCGCCTTGACACCCTCCAGATACATCGCGACCGCCATGCCGGAGGTCATGTGGGAGTGGATCTGCACGGGGAGCTTGACCGCCTTGACAAGCCCGGAGACGAGGTCGCGCGCGGCGGCGGGCGTCATAATGCCCGCCATATCCTTGATGGCGATCGAATCCGCGCCCATCGCCTCCTGCTGTTTCGCGAAGGCAACGAAGTTTTCGACCGTGTGGACAGGGCTGACGGTGTAGCAGATCGTACCCTGCGCATGGCCGCCGTATTTTTTGACCGCTTTGATCGCGGTCTCCAGGTTACGCGGGTCGTTCATTGCGTCGAACACGCGGAAGATGTCCATGCCGTTCTCGCAGGAGAGGGCGACAAAACGTTCGACCACGTCATCGGGATAGTGCTTGTAGCCGAGGATGTTCTGTCCGCGCAACAACATCTGGAGCGGTGTCTTCTTGCAGACTCCCTTGATGAGGCGGAGCCGTTCCCAAGGGTTCTCGCGCAGGAAGCGCATACAGACGTCGAACGTCGCGCCGCCCCAACACTCCAGCGAATAATACCCGGCATTGTCCACTTTTTCGGCGATGGCGAGGATGTCGTCTGTGCGGAGGCGCGTCGCCCAGAGGGACTGGTGCGCGTCACGCAGCGTGGTGTCGGTAATCCGGATGCGGGGCTTCGCAACCGCCGCCTTGCTCTTTGTGTCTGCCTGTTTCATCGAAAAAGAAAACTCCTTGTTTAACTGAAAACGAATCTCTATTTTGCCTCTTTCGAAGAGAAAAGTCACGCTTAAAATTCTGCACATTACACACGGATCCATGATTTTCCATGCGATCCGCATCTGCCTATGGGAGGGTAGCGTAAAATTTTGATGCTTCCCCTTTCCCTGATTTTCTGGTAGACTACCGTTGTTACGTTACCAAACCGTTTTAGGAGAGTAGTATGAACAGCAGAAGGGATTTTATCAAAAGTACGTTGTTGGCCGGTGCGGCGTGTTCCGTGACAGGGGGGCTGCGGGCGGAGACGCAGGCCGCGCGGACGGGCACCGACGCCGCGCCGATGCTTGGGTTCGCGTGTAAACCGATGGAAACGGTCCGCGTGGGTGTCGTCGGGATCGGCTCTCGCGGCATGGGCATGGTCAACCGCGTGAGCAAGCTGCCCGGCGTGGTGGTGGCGGCGGTCTGCGACATCCAGGACGCGAAGATCAACGCGGCGAAGAATTCGCTCGCGCGGCAGAAGCGTCCGGAACCGAAGGTGTACAAGGGACCCGAGGCGTATAAGGCGTTGTGCGATTCGGACGTGGTAGACGTGATCTACAACTCCACGCCGTGGCATCTCCATGTGCCCGTCGCGCTCGCCGCGATGGAGGGCGGCAAGCACGTCCTCACCGAGGTGACGGCCGCCTTCACGGTCGAGGACTGCTGGAAGATGGTCGAAACCGCCGAGCAGCGCAAGGTTCACTGCATGCAGCTCGAGAACTGCATCTACGGCGAGTTCGAGATGTTCACGTTCAACCTCGTGCGGGAGGGGATCCTCGGCGAGGTGATGCACGCCGAGGGCGCGTACAACCACGACGGCCGCCACATGGCGAACGACCTCTTCCCCGCCTACCAGTACTGGCGCTACGACTGGTACCGCGACCACGCCGGCAACCCGTACCCGACGCACGGACTCGTGCCGCTCTGCCTCACGATGGACGTCAACCGCGGCGACCGCATGGACTACATCGTGTCGCTCGACTCCAAGAACGCCTCTTTCGCCTACTTCATGGAGCACGGACTCAAGAAGGACAATCCGCGCAAGGGACAGACCCTCAAGGTGGGCGACGTGAACACGAGCCTCATCCGGACCGTGAACGGCAAGTCCATCATGCTGCAGCACACCGTCTCCACGCCGCGTCCCTACTCCCGCATCCAGACGATGCAGGGCACGCGCGGGATCGTAAGCCAATGGCCGTGGACGGTGCGCGGGAACAGCAGGGTGGAGGACTGGCGGATCGCGATTTCCGGTCTCGGCAAGGGGACGAACGAGTGGCTTGGCGAGAAGGCCGTGGAGGAACTCCGCCAGAAGTACAAGCACCCGCTCTGGAAGACGATCGGCGAACTCGCGAAGAAGATGGGCGGTCACGGCGGCATGGACTACATCCAGGACGCGCGCTGGTCGTACTGTCTCCGCATGGGTCTTCCGCTCGACACGAGCGTCTACGACCTCGCGACGACGGGATGCCTCTGCGAACTCACGGAGAAGAGCGTTGCGAACCGCTCGCAGGCGATGGACGTGCCGGACTTCACGCGCGGCGCGTGGAAGACCGCGCCGAAAATGGGCGTAATTGACATCGACCTTGCGCATTTCGAGGTTTGATCTGAATTGTTGCCGGAACGGGGTAGACTAGGCGAAGGGGTTTTACGAATGCAACGAAGTGTTTACGTGTCTGTTTTCTTGCTTGCGACGGCCGTTTCCCTGGCGTCGGATGAGCTGATCTGGGATGACCGCCCGGCATCCAGCGCCGTTCGCGGCGCACCAAAAGTCGATACGACGTGGACGTCGAAGTACGTCGAGCAGTCGTGGGAACGTGCGTGGTATCCGCTCGGTAATGGGCGGCTAGGGTGCATGGTGGACGGCGATGTCCGTAATCTGAAAATCCAGTTCAATGTGGATTCTCTTTGGACGGGCGATGAGAACATCTCTTTCGTGACATCCGACAAGGAGGCCGCCGCGAACTACAAGAAGATGGGCGAGTATCAGAATTTCGGCTGGCTCGAAGTCACTCTGAAGGAGATGCCCGGAAACGCGGAGGCGACCGGATACCGGCGCGAGCTCGATCTCTCGAAGGCAGTCTACACCGATTCCTTCTCCTTCGGCCCGGGCAAGGAGGTCAAACGCCGCATTTTCGTGAGTGCGCCGGATAACGCGATTTTCATCTGCGTGGACGCGCCGTTCGACGGTATCGAGGTGAAACTTGCCGGGGCGCACGGCGAGGCGGAGTCGAAAGGCGGCGCGGCGCGGGCGGCGCAGTTTTCGGGTAAACTTTCCAACGGGCTAGAATACGCGGCACGTGCCGACGTTTTTCAGGGGAAAGACGGACGTTCCGGCGTGATCGTCCTCCGGGCCGCGACGGGGACACATTCCCTCGCCCCCGCCCAGGACTGCGTGAACACGGCGGGCGGCGGCGACGGGGTCGAACGGATTCTCGCCCGGCACATTGCCGATTACAAGTCGTATTACGACCGTATGACGTTCGGCCTCGGCGAGGGTGACAAGACCGTGCCGACGCGCGTTCGGCTCGAGCGCGTGAAAAATGGAGCGAAGGATATCGCGCTCATCGCTCTGCAGTTTAACTTCGGACGGTATCTCCTGATCTCCAGCTCGCGTCCCGGGACGTTGCCCGCGAATCTGCAAGGCATTTGGAACCGGTCGAATCGTCCGCCTTGGCACTGTGACTACCATACGAACATCAACATCCAGATGAACTACTGGGGCGCGGATTCGGCGAACCTCTCCGATTGCTTTACACCGTTTTCCGACTGGATGCTCAAGACCATGCCGGTCGCGGAGGCGGGGACTCGCGCCGCGTTTCCGGGGTCGAAGGGGTATGCCTACCGCACAAGCGCGAACCACATGGGCGGCGGCGGCTGGCGCTGGAACTTCGCCGGGGCGCCGTGGATGGCGGCGCAGTGCTACGACCACTGGCTTTTCACCCGTGATCTGAACTATCTCCGCGATGTCTGCTGGCCGATCATGCGAGGCGCGGCGGAATTCGTGATCTCCACCCAGCTCAAGGAACGCGCCGACGGGACGGTCGTCGTGAAGAACGGCTGGAGCCCGGAACACGGACCGCGAGAGGACGGCGTCGCCCACGACCAGCAGATCATGCGCGAACTCTTCCGCTGCATTCTCGCCGCCGCGAAGACGCTGGGTATCGACAATGCGTTCACGAAAGAGGTGGCAAGGCTGGAGCCGAAGTTGCTCGGCGACAAGATCGGCAGCTGGGGACAGCTACAGGAATGGGAGACCGACCGCGACAAGAAGGGCGACCAGCACCGCCACACGAGCCACCTCTACGCGGTGTATCCCGGCTCGACGATTTCGCGCAAGGCGACGCCCGCGCTGGCGGCCGCCGCGAAGGTCGCCCTGGAGGGACGCGCACTTACCGGCGACGCGCGCCGCAGCTGGACCTGGCCTTGGCGCGCCGCGCTATGGGCTAGGCTCGGAGACGGCGACAAGGCGGGCGAAATGCTGAATTCGCTTCTCCGTTACAACACGCACGACAACCTTTTCGCGACGCACCCCCCGTTCCAGATCGACGGGAACTTCGGCATGGTCGGCGCGGTTTGCGAGATCCTTCTGGAGCGTTCCATCCCGTCCGACTGGAAACACGGAACGGTGAAGGGGCTTCGTACCCGCGAGGGTAAGACCGTTGATTTTACGTGGTAGAAAAGAAAGGATGAAACCATGAACACGGAAACAGAAATCGTGCCGCGCGGGATGCGGTTGATCTTCGCCCTGCTGGTAGCGTGCTTCGCGCTGTGGGGCGTCTTGAACAACATGACGGACAACCTTGTCCCGGCGTTCCAGAAAATCTTCCGAACCAGCCAGTCCACGGCGGGGTACGTCCAGGTTTCGTTCTACGGGGCATATTCGGTCATCGCGATTTTCGCCTCGCTGCTGATCCAGAAAAAGGGATACAGGGTAGGGGTACTCGCGGGGCTTGGTGTCTACGTCATCGGGGCGTTGCTCTATGTCCCCGCCTGTGTCATGCAGAGCTTCTGGACGTACATCGCGGGGATTTTCATCGTTGCGGGCGGGTGCGCGGTGCTGGAAACGACCTGCAATCCGTATGTCCTCGCGCTGGGAGACGAATCGACGGCGGTGCGGCGGCTCAACTTCGCGCAGATGTTCAATCCGCTCGGCTCGCTCGCGGGGATTCTTCTCGCGCAACAGCTCATCCTGGCAAACCTCCATCCCGCGACGGCGGAAGAACGCGCGGCGATGGATCCCGCCGCGCTGGAGAAAATCGTCCACAACGAGTTGTTCTGGGTTTGCGTCCCTTACGTGGGGCTTTGCGCCATCTGCGTGGTGATCTGGATTTTCTTCTTCTGCTCCAAGCGGTCGAGCGTGGATGAGGTTCAGGCCGACAAGACGGATTTCGCGGCGATTTTCGGGATTCTCGTCCGGTCGCCGAAGTGGTATCTCGGCGTCATCGCCCAGGTTTTCTACGTGGGCGTGCAGATCGCGGCGTGGACGTGGATGAACGTCTATTGCCAGAAGGAACTCGGGGTGACGGCGAAGGACGGCGCGACGTACTATCTGATCGCCATTTGCACGTTTATCGCCTGCCGCTGGATCGCGACCTTCGTGATGAAATATCTCGACCCCGCCAAACTGATGGCGATTTTCGCGACGTGCGCCGTCGCCTGTTCGTTCGGCGTCATGTACCTGCCGACGCAGGTGTTGTTCACGGTTTGCGGGCTTGCGTTCTCGTGGAACATCATCTGCCTGATCCTCATGAGCGGGTTCATGTCCCTCATGTTCCCGACCATCTACGGCATCGCGCTCGGCGGGATCGACAGGCGGGCGTATAAGATCGGTGCGGCGGGACTGATCATGGCGATTGTCGGCGGGGCGCTCCTGACCCCGTGGATGGCGCAGATTATCGGCGACAAGGATTCGTTCTGGTGCAGGCTCGTCCCGATGTTCAATGCGGACTGGGACGCGAATCTCAAGTTGACGCAGATGTCGCTCCGCGCCAGTTTCATCGTTCCTGCGATCTGTTTCGCGGTCGTACTCGTTTACGCGGTCCTTTTCCGCGGCAGAAAGGAGAAAGAAAATGCTTAAAGGGATTTCCCCGGCGTTGTCGCCGGATCTGCTGAAAATTCTCGCCGAGATGGGACACGGCGACGAGATTGTTTTTTCCGATGCCCACTTCCCCGCGCACACGTTCGGTGCGCGTGTGCTGCGGGCGGATGGTGTTTCGTGTGCGATCCTGTTGAAGGGAGTTGCGCCGCTGTTCGAGCTGGACGCCTACGCCACGCCGGTCGTCATGATGGCGCCCGTGCCGGGTGATTCGCTCGATCCGGAGGTCGAACGCCGTTACCGCGACGCGCTCGGCTACACGGAAACCATTGAGCGAATGGAGCGCTATGCGTTTTACGAACGCGCAAAAAAAGCGTACGCGGTCGTCTTGACCGGCGAGACGGCCAAGTACGGCAATATCATTCTCAAGAAGGGCGTCACCCCGGTGGCGTAGTTTTTTCATCTCGAACACAAGGAGTCAAGAAATGGCGCAGACAGTATTCACAATGAACGGATTTCCGAAGGTCGGCATTCGCCCGATCATCGACGGCAGACGGCGCGGCGTACGCGAGTCACTGGAAGTTCAGACCATGAACATGGCGAAGACGGCTGCGAAGCTCATCTCCGAAAACCTCTCCTATCCCGACGGGACGCCCGTGGAGTGCGTCATCGCCGATACGACGATCGGCGGACGTTTCGAGGCCGCGCAGTGCGCGAACAAGTTCCGCGACAACAACGTAGGGGTCTCGCTCAGCGTCACGCCCTGTTGGTGTTACGGAACGGAGACGATGGACATCGACCCGACCATCCCGAAAGCCGTCTGGGGATTCAACGGGACGGAACGTCCGGGCGCGGTCTACCTTGCCTGTATGCTCGCCGGTTACGCGCAGCGCGGTATGCCCGCCTACGGTATTTACGGCCATGAAGTGCAGGACCGTACCGACACCTCCGTGCCGGATGACGTTAAGGAAAAGATTCTCCGGTTCGTCAAGGCCGGTCTCGCCGTCGCCATGATGAAGGGGAAGAGCTATCTCTCCGTCGGTTCCTCCGCGATGGGTATCGCGGGATCGTTCGTGGATATCGATTTCTTCCAGGACTATCTCGGCATGGCACCGGAGAACATGGACGAATGTGAAATCGAACGCCGCATCGCCGAAGGAATCTACGATAAGGACGAGTATGAAAAGGCGCTCGCCTGGACGAAGAAGTGGTGCAAGGAGGGTAAGGATTACAATCCCAAGGCTATTCAGAAAACCCGTGCACAGAAAGACGCCGACTGGGAATACATCGTCAAGATGGCGATGATCGTGCGCGACATGATGGCCGGCAACCCGAAGCTCGCCGAGATGGGATTCGGCGAAGAGGCCGTCGGGCGCAATGCGATCGCCGGCGGTTTCCAGGGACAGCGGCAGTGGACCGACCATTGGCCGAACGGCGACTTCATGGAGGTGATGTGCAACACCTCGTTCGACTGGAACGGCCCGAAAATGCCGCAGATCGTGGCGACCGAAAACGACTCGCTCAACGGCGTGTGTATGCTTCTGATGTGGCTGCTCACGAACAAAGCCTCGATGTTCGCGGACGTGCGCACCTACTGGTCGTCTGACGCAGTGAAGCGCGCGACGGGCAAGGGGTTGACGGGAATCGCGAAGAACGGGATCATCCACCTGCTCAACTCCGGCAGCTGTTGCCTTGACGCGGCGGGCGAGATGACGGAGAAGGGCAAGCGGTGTTTCAAGAACTGGTGGGAGATTACAGACAAGGACATGGCGGCCACCCTGAAGGCGACGAAGTGGGTGCCGGCCGGTGTCGAATACTTCCGCGGCGGCGGTTTCTCCAGTTCCTTCCTCACGCCGAAAGGGCTTCCGCTCACGATGACGCGCATCTCCATCGTCAAGGGGCAGGGGCCCGTTCTCCAGATTGCGGAAGGCTGGTCGGTCACGCTTGATCCGAAGCAGCAGGAGACGCTGATGCTCCGCACCAACCCCGAGTGGCCCTGCACATGGTTCGTGCCGCGCCTCACCGGCAAGGGCGCGTTCAAGGATGTCTATTCCGTGATGAACGCCTGGGCCGCAAACCACGGTGCGATCGCCTACGGCCACATCGGTGCCGACCTCATCACCCTCGCCTCGATGCTCCGCATCCCGGTGGCGATGCACAACGTGCCGGAAGAACAGGTCTACCAGCCGCACTGCTGGGGTCTTTTCGGGTCGTCGGACGATCCAACGGGGGCGGATTTCCGCGCCTGCAAGAACTTCGGCCCCCTCTACGCCACCAACCGTTAACGGATGGATGGAATTGACGGGATACCCGGTGCGCTCCTTCCGGCTTTGGAAGGAGCGCAGTTTTTGTTCCGCTTCGCGAATGTAACAACGGATTAGAAATCCGCGGCCGATCCTCCGTGAACACGGGAAGGGCAGTATCCCCGCTGCCCCCCGGAAACATCGCCGACGACAGCCTGTCCGCCTTCGCGTTCCCCGCGCCTCCGCGTCTTGCCTGTAAGTTCGATTGGCGACAACCGAAACAACGTGTAAAGACAACATCCTTCTTTCGCCGCGCAACAGCGCGGCGTTTTCATAACCGCGCATGGTTGTGCACGGAAGAAGCAAACGTTGTTTTAAGTTGTCCATGTTGTTTTCAGGAACTTACCCTCATCTACATTCCCGTGCGGAGCGCGGGCGGGGGGCTTGCCTATAAAATGCCATTTATCCCCATGAATGCTCCCGCGCGCGGCGCGGTCGGTCCGTTCTGCGTTTCAATCAAACGGAAAGACGGTAAAGGCGAATCAATGTCTCGGCGAAATGCCCGAAAGTCGGCAGAAAACGCCCATACTTATGCCTGAAGAGCCCAATTGTCAACTTATAGACGAGGATATGTACTTTACACTGTATGATGTCCGTCTTCCGGTGAAGGTCGCGTGCGATGCAGACGGATCTATGCCGATTTTCTTTCGGTAAACTTTGTGGTCTTTGCGGATGTTTCCCGACCTCGATGCGCATGGGTAAAGGAGACTGAAAAAACGCATCCATCCCCTCGAAAAGGGATGGATGCGTTCTTTGTCGCGTTACGGGCTTGTGCCCGACGTTTTGGCTACTGGATCATCAGCAGAATACTGCCGGCGGTCTTGTTGAAGGCTGTACCGTAGGCGGTCCTGTTGACAACGGCACCGTTCACCGTGAACTTTGTCTTGACGAGTTTGCCGCCTTTGACGGAGTAGGCGGTGAACCCGCCCTTGAACGTACCGGTCTTCGCCGTGAAGGACAATTTCATGTTGGCGGCATTCTGCACTGTGCCACCCTTCGTACCGGGCGTGACCGTCAGTGCGCCCTTCTTATAGGTGACTTTCGCGGCTTTCGCCATTGTCCACTTGCTCTTTTTGACGGTCACCTTTTCGCCGTCCGGCAACAGACCGGAGAGAAGTCCGGGGATGGCGGGATCCGTGAAGAGGAGGACTGTATGACCTTCCGACGCGAGCGAACCGACAGGTCCGCAGGCATCCAATACGGCTTCCCATTCCGTAAAGGAACCCTTCGGACCGCGGAGCGGCGTCAAGTCGGAGATGTCTGAGAACGTCGTCTTTCCGTTCGCGCCCTTCTCAAACCAGGCGACGAACCCAAACTTGGATTTCTTGGAGAACATCACCGGTACGCACCAGCGTCCGCCATCGCCCACGACGGCCTGCGCCGAGACGGAGACCTTCGTGCCGTCGGGCAGGACGCCCGTGATCTTCGTCTTACCCTTTGCCGCCACGGCGATCGTGAAGGTCGTGTACCCTTTCGTGGAGACGAACGTCGCCGTCCAAGTCTTCTTCGGGACGGAGCCGGCGGAAGCTTTATCGTCGGACGCCTTCGAGGAGAAGACGTTCTTCGCCGCTTCAATCGTGTAATTTCCGAGATGTCCGTTCATCGCATCGTCCGAAAGCGTCGTCAGGACGAGCGGACCGCCTTTGCCGGTCAGGTTGACCGGAGTGTTTCCGCCGGCGACCGCCGTTCCGGTGAAGGTCGATTTCTTCCCGTCTGCGAGCATGACAACCGTGGCGGTCAGCTTCGACACCTTGGTCTTCGCGTTCGGTTTTGACGCCTTGACGGTGATGGTGCCGACGAGGTTGTCGTTCGCGTCACGCAACCAACCCGTATACTGGGTGTTCCCTTCGAAGGCGTCGTCGTCTGAAGCCTCGTCCTCGAAAATTTCGGGGGTGTTGCGTTCCCAGACGGCATTGATCCAGACGGGGACAGAGACCCAGCTGACTTCATCCTCGTCGCAATCGCCTTGTACTTGTATTTCCCTCACCTCCTGGCTGATGAGTTTACCGACGACACCGTTCTCGTTCGTCACAATAATGCGGGAACGCAGGATGGAGAGGTCACTGGAGGGGAACGTCAGTACCGTGCCGGCCGCATATAGGGGATTTTCGAAGTTCAGGTCCCCTCCGTCAAGGGGAAGGAGGTAAGCGGGGGCGTCAAATACCAACAGCCAGCCGGTCTGTGAATACCCCCGTTTCCCGATCGCGAGTGTCGCGAGGTTTAAGCATTGATTAAACGCCGTCCATTCGATGTTGACATCGGGATTCGCAACCGAGACCGTCGCAAGGTTTTCGCAACCCCAGAACGCATACTTGTCGATTCGTGTCACGCTTGCGGGAATTCGTACCTCCGTCAGGTTCGAGACGGTAGGAATCAGGATCCGGTCCTCCTCTTCTTCGTCGATATTGTAGGCGGCAACGCAGTCAACCGCATTGGTTTCGATGCAATCGTCACCGTTGGCGGGATCGACATCCGCCGGTGGCGCGTAATTCGGATTCGCGATGTAATAACCGGTTACATCGCAATCGAACGCGCTTTCCTCGATTGCGGCGATACCTTCGGGAATTTCGACGACGGAAGGGCAAGTCCCTTCGAACCCGATCAGTACGTTTCCATCCGTCACAAGGCGGAATGGAAGCGTACTGCTGAACAAGGTGCCGACGAAGGGCAAAAGTCCGCGCTCGATTTCGTCCGTCAACCCGTTCACCTTTTCCAGCTGGCTGTAGGAAAAGGCGTAGTCGCCGATGTATTCAAGGGAGGCGGGAAGTGTGACCGAAACGAGGGCGGATTCAAAGAACGCTTCTTCTGCGATTTCCGTCACGCCTTCAGGGATGACCAGCTCGTCAGGGAGCGAACCCCGGTAACCGTACAACACGCCGTCTTCAATATCCAGCTGATACTGGTATCCGTTCAAGACGATCGTCCCGATAGCGGATTCGTATCCGCCGATCGCGATGTAGTACGTTGTTCCTGCCGATGCCCAAAACGTCACAGAGGAGCCTCCTCTGTTTTCTTCCTCGGCTTCTTCGTATCCACGCTCCCCGTCATCATTCGTCGCGACGGTCGCAAGCGTATTGCTCGGTCCGAGGGTATACACGCCCATCACGGTGTCAAAGGTTGAACCGAACGTGTCGAAAATGAGGTCGCCATCGACTTCCGCCGTCCACTTCCACCAGACGCTCGTCTCGCTTCCAAACTCCGTTTCGAGCGGGTCGTCCTCTTCCGCCGTGGCATTGATGTTCGTGCCGACGGCACGCATCGGGATCTCCTCCAAGAGGAAGGCGTTCGCGAAGCTGTCGTTCTCCGGGACGGGGAACGAGGCAAGGTAGTTTTCCAGCCAGGGGGTACCTTTAAACACGGTGAACGGATTCATGTCGATCGCGTCCATGCCGCCCCCGAAGTCAACCTCCGACAGAGAGCCGCACCCGGAAAACGCATACTCGTCGATGGCCGTCACGCCCGCAGGGATTGTGATCGACTTGATCGCTGCGCAATCCGAGAACGCATACGGCCTGATCATTTCCAGCGAAGTGCCGAATGTTATGGTGGTCAAAGCGTTATATCCGTTGAATATCGCAGTAGACATTCCGTCATAGCATTCGACTTCATCGTCGTCATCACCGATCAAGACGACTTGATTGCCGAATGTCAGGGATTCCAGCGTCTCTTTGCCAAGGCCAAGGAAGTTTGGAGTGACAAACGGTAGGTTGAACGTCAGGTTACGGATCGGGGATTCATCGAATAACTCATAAACCCATTTGAGGCCTGCAATCGCCGGACTGTCTTCAATCGTGACATCCGTCAGACAGTAACATCCGCTAAACGCATAGTTGCCGATGGACTGAAGCGTCTCCGGAATCGTCACTGTGGTCAAACCGACGAAACCCAGTTCATCCGCGCCGGGCGGCATATCGGCGGATGCCTCTTTAAAGCATCCAGAAAACGCATAATCCCCGATTCTGCGCAACGACGCGGGAAACGAGACGGTCTGGAAATCGCCACACCCATAAAACGCCTCGTCCGCGATGCATAAAACGCCCTCCGGAATAACGAGTTCTTCAGGAAGTGTCCCCGTGTATCCGACGACGGCGCTCCCGGCTTGCACGAGGCTGTTTGAACCGGAAGTCTCACAGAATGGGGTTCCTGCAAACGTCCTGTAACCGCATACCTCCACATTGGCCGCGCCGGTCACCGTGCGGAGGTTGGAACAATCCTCGAAGGCGCAGTGACCGATTTCTTTCACGGAAGCGGGGATATCCACGGAATCGAACGTCTCTTCACCGGCAAATGCACTTTCCGCAATCATGGTGATTCCATCCGGAATCTTCACGACATTATTTGTCCCTCTTTGCTGATAAGCGAGGAGTACCGGACCGAAGGTAACAAATTCGCCCGCTTGTTTAGTCCACCAGGCTGTGTCTCTGAAAGGGTTGCCAACACGGCACGCGGTCAACGCTCTCGGCACGTTGATCGTTTCAAGGGCGGAACAACCGTCGAATGGATACCAATTGAGGAGTTGAACCGTTTCGGGGAGGACGACTTCCGTCATCGTGTCGCATCCTTTGAACAGGTAATGGCAAAGTTCTGTGACAGGAAGTCTCGCTTCGTATTCATTACCTTTGTCATCCCATGCCGGACTGGTAACGAACGCGGGGACTGTCACCTTCCCGGTCGGCCTCGGCGAAACCCCGCATACTTCCGTCCCGGAATACTCGTCATACCAACCGGTCAGGATGGCGCCGTTGCCGTTGGCGTTCCTCTCCCATCTCCATTCGTACGTCCCGTCGTTGTAGTACGATTCCGCCCACGCATTCGGCGAGGCAAACAGAACAACCCCGGCGATGGAGGCCACTAGAAATCCTTGCATTCTCTTCATGTCGTTTCCTTTTACTTACAGTCCAGACATACCGTAGGGTGGTTGATAACAGACCCCGAAGATACACCTTCCTTGAACACCCGGTTAGTATACTGGACTGGCGGGGGAGCTGCAATCGTTTTTCGGGAACGAGCCGAATGCGGACGGGAATTCCGGGTGTTGAGATTTGTTATAGACAAGGAGACGTTTTATTGGTATCCTTGATTTATGCGTCTTGTTTGGCACGGATTGAAGGTTGGAAATGCGGGGTTCACGCTCGTCGAGGTGATCGTCGTTTCAGCTATTCTTGTCATCTTGACCATGATTGCCGTGCCGAGTTACATGAAGTCCCGTCTCGAGACGAACCGGAATGCCTGTATCGAGAATATGGCGAAAATCGCCAGTGCCGTTGAACAGGCGAAGACAATGGGGTTCAGCGAGCCGACCTACGAACAGATTTTCGGGGTGGACGGTTTTATCCGCGCGATTCCGACCTGTCCTTCGACCCGCCTTCCCTACACCCAGTTCAACCCGCCCCGCTGCCCTTCGGAAATCGAAGACCACATTTCGCCCCTGACGGAATAATATTCTCGTCGCCCGTCAACCGCTTCCCATTTTCCACGTCCCTCGTCCTCCGTACCTCTGTGTCAAAAAAACGCCAATAAATTTCCAGTACAACACCCGTTACCTAATCCAATGCTGACAGAGCTTTCCGTTCGTTAGAGACGGTTTAACACATTTCAGTTGAGGTCACAAGGGACCATCTGGCGGTCTCGGACGGCAGGGAGGAGGACACGGGGGCAGGCCGTGTAAAAGATCGTGGAGGCGGTTACGCCACCTTGGTCAGATGGCACCGGAGAACTTCCGTGAACGTCTCCCTCGGCGTGTGCCAGTTCAGGCACTTGAGCGGGCGGTCGTTGAGCATGTGGTCGATCCGGCGCACCTCCTCTTCGGGGATGTCGTCGAACGACCGCCCCTTTGACGGTACTTTCCTGACGACACCGTTACGGTTCTCGCCCGTCCCCTTTCCCATGAATGGTAGGTCCTCGCGAAGTGCACGTCGACGCCGAGCGCCTGCGTGACCTGCCCGAACTTCGCGAACGCTTTGCCGACTCCTTCGTCGCCACGCGGGTGAACAGCGCGAAACGCGCCATGCGCTCGGCGAGCGTGCGCGCTTACTTCTTTGTGGTGGGTACAGTACATGTTCCGCCGGTGGCCTTCTTGATGAGTTCAAGGTCCGTCACGCTGTATGGCCGGTGGTCGGAGTGGAAGAGGTCGTGCTTCCACGGGCCTTTGTAGTTGGCTGTAAACCGTCCGTTGGGAAGGTGCGTCTGCGACTTGCCGTTGACGAGCCCCCACAACATACAACCGACGCCCGTCTCCTTATAGATGCACAGGATGTTCGGAATGTCGCAGCCGCACGGACGGTAGAGCCATTCGGTGCAGATCACCGGGCGCCCCGGTACGGACATGGCCGCTATCTTCTTGCGCGTGGTGGCGGCATTCCCATAGCAGTGGAACGTAACGATGTCGCTTTCAGCCAGCGCGATTGCGTCGAACGCGGGATCGTTGGGGTGCCAGCATGCGACGGTGAGCGGCTGCGACGGACCGACCGCCCGCGCCCAGCGGAAGCATTTGCGCATGAGGTCGATTGCATACTTCTTCCGATCAGGCCGCATGCAGTTCGTCGGCTCGTTGTAGAGGTCCCAGATGAAAATGCGCGGGTCGTCTTTGTGGCGGGAGATGACGTTCTTCAGATACTTCTCCAACGCGCCGTGCGTGCGGTAGTCCACCACCATCGTGTGTCCGGGGGACGGTACCCATCCCCACATTCCCCAGCCGGGGAACGGGTCGGTCTGCTTGCCCAGTTGCGGATCGGTTGCGGGCCAGAACGTACAGTCATCAAACAAGACCGGCATCACCTTGAGCCTCGCCTCGTCGGCAAGCGCGAGATACCGGTCGAACGCCTTCAGGAACCACGCGGGATCCGCTTCATAGACCTTGTACTGGAGGAAGATGCGCACGCAGTTGAAACCGAGGTCGGTCGCAAGCTTGAATTCGCTGCGGATTAAGTCTGGTGAGAACGTCTCCTTTGCCCAGATCTCCACGTCGTTGATCGCATTCGCCGGCACGTGGTTGAACCCGCAGTACCATGGATTCGCCCGACCCCATTCGCGCGCCCGTGCAAGCGACCAGCGCCGGTTCGGCGGAGGCGGATCGCCCGGCGCGAGAAATGCGCCCGTGCCTGCGTTGGCGAAGAAGCGTTTCGTCACGCGGTCGTAGAGCCCCACGGCGCGGTCGCACACGCGACGCACGGGCACGAAGTCGCGCAGCGTCTTGCCCGCGTCCGTGCCGATCTTCATCGCGTAAAGACGGAACTGCCCGAATACGGCATGGGGGCTGTCGCATTTGAAGAGCCACAAAGAATGGCTGGATGCTACAAAGCGGTCGGTCGTAAGTACGCACAGTTCCGCGCCGTCCGCACCGAATAGACGCGCCGTGTTGTCCGCGCCGAGTGTGAAGCGGTAGTCGCGCTCCTCCGTCTCGTCTTTCGCAACCAGGTTCCATGCCTCTCCCGGTTCCTTCCCCTTTGCGCCGAAGAAGCGGAACTTGTCTTGCTGGAGGATGAAGAGAAAACCCTGAGGATCCCATACGTCCTTGCCGAACAACGTGCTGTTGTTGCCGTATGTGCAGTGCCCGAACGACATGTCGATCGTCGTGTTCGCTCCGGCGTCCACGCCAGTGTCGATGTACTGACTGCCGGTGGACTCGATCCATTCAAGCCGTTCGTATTCTTTCGGAAACGCCTGTCCGTCGGCTAAGGCAACCCCCGAGGCGATGATGGCGAATACAAGGAATGGAAACTTTCCGCACATACAATTTGACATTTTCATCACCTTTTACAATTCAATCGTCGCAGAAAGCGGATAGTGGTCCGATGGGTAACGGTCTGTACCGGGACGTTTGTCGTCGTGCGTCGCGAAGTCGCGAACGCGGATACCGTCTGAGACGTAGATGTAGTCGACGCGCAGGCGCTCCCTCGGCTTCGCGCGTCCGAAGGCGTGGTATGTGTTGATCGGACCGGGGTCTTTCTTCTCGGAGACGTCGCGTGCGTCATTCAGAAACTTGCGCGCGATCGCCGTCATCTCGGACTTCGGTCCGTCGTTGTGGTCGCCCACAAACACGACAGGCAACCCCTCGCGGAACGACTTCATGCGCTCCATGATGAGCTTCATGCCCTCGACCCGCGCCTTAACGGCGATGTGGTCGGTGTGCGTGTTCACGAAGCAGAACCTCTGGCCGGTTTGCTTGTCCTTCAGGACGAGGTAAAGACACGGACGCACATAATTCGCTCCCCAACCCTTTGAACGAGGGACGTCCGGCGTCTCGGAAAGCCAGAACACGCCCTTCTTTTCGAGGTCGAAACGGCTCTTGCGGTAGGCGACGGGGGTGGAGACGTCATAGTCATCCACAAGCTTCCATTCCTTCAGACCTTCACACAATTCACGGTATGGTCTGGTGTGAATCTCCTGGAAACCGAACACATCCATGTCCAGTCTGCGAAGAAGCGCAATCAAGTCGCCCTTTCGCTCGTTCCAACCGTTACCCTCCTCTGTATCCTTTTTCGACACGACGCGTACATTGCACGTCCCCACGCGAATCACGGTGTTCGTCGTTCCCGCCGCATCGGCAGTCGTCTTTTCGAAGGCGGGGATGCCGTTACCTTGCACGGCCAGTGCCGGGACCACCACAACAATCGCCACAAACATGATTTTCAGTTTCATTTGCTCTGCCTTTCGTCTTTTCTGTCTTTGTTACTCTTGTCGCCGGGTAAGAAAGCCTCTTTCATCCTTGGACCGATTTCGCTCCACCTGTAGTATGGGGCCGAAACCGGATTGACGCCGCGTACGCGCATCTCACGCTCGTTCCAGAGGAACTTGACGAGAATTTCGCCCTGGGCGTTCCGATAGAGTATCATCTGAAAATTGGCTGCCATCGGTAGCCACTTCCAGGAAGGACAAGCGGACGGCGACTCCGCCGCCTTCACACGGTCGCCCGGTCCTTCCAGACCCAGAAATCCGGCGAGCGGCCACAACCCTGAGTCGTGCCCGAAGCGTAAATCCGCCGCGATGCGGTCGTCGGCAATCGCGGCCTCGGCACGCACGGCCATGTCACGCGCCAGTTTGGCCTCGCTCGCGGAGACGAAATCGCCGAACTCCTCGGAGTTCCCCATCCCCATGTAGTGGTTTGCCGACATGGAACGTGACAGGGCCTCGATTTCACCCGCTTCGAAGAAACGGTAGATGTCAAGTCCGCCCAGTTCGAAGCGGCAACACTGGCAGATCGACGCACATTCAAACAGTGCCCGTGCGAATTTTAGCGGGTTCTTGGGTTCATCTCCAGTTGCGAAGATACGCCCTACGAGCGGTTTCGGATCAATCCAGTCTTGCGCAAGCGCCCCGGAAAGTTTTTCCGTGCGCTTGGCGATTTCTGGCCTGTCCATCCGTGCCCAGTGCAACGGGTTGATAATCTTGTGGTGCCGTTCGCCCGTCGCGAAGTCGAATTCTAGTTGCGGCGCGACATCCTTCAGCGTTATCGTGAAGTTTGCCTGACTGGTCAGAACCCGCGGACTCACAGAACTACGGCAATGGACACGGCGAGGACGTGAAAACACTTCGGGAAATCTGTCCGCCATGCGACAGGCAAGCCGCCGATGCTCCCAGGCACCGCGTTCGGTGAGTTGTCCGGCCATATCGCAATGGACAGCTTCGATCTTACGCATATCGTGGAGAAGCGAATGTCCCGTCTCGGTTAGTACGTTGCGCTTGTATGCCTTTTCAAGAGCGCCAATCACGTCCGCCACCGCACTTCCTGAAAGACGCCTTGAACCATGCCGTCCGTAGTGGCTGATATAGAACGGACAGAATCCGTTCGGCGGCGGCGTGTCGGCTATCGGCGCGAATTCATAGGCGTGGTAAACGGATGCCGTGCGCTCGTTCGGACGCAGGGTGTCCCGGTCTTCAAGCATTTCATTACGACTGCCGGCGCTAGACGGACCTACAAAGGTCAGCGCTAGCGCAACAACAGCCGCCCAGCCTAAGTTCAGTCTCATTATCGTTCTCATATTTCCCTTGAACAGACGTCATTCTGTCATTTCAACGGGCTTGATGTCGCCGTTTGCGTCGAACTCCATGCGGTCGATGCAGACAACGCGGTGGTGCGGGCCCTTGCTCGGAATCGGACGGCGATGGTAGCAGATGCGCCAGTCGTCCTCGCCCACGCGGATGACCGAGTGGTGTCCGGCGCCCGTCGCCAGCGGACGCTTCACGCCCAGCACCTTGCCCTTGAACTCGAACGGACCGAACGGCGTGTCGCCGACGCTGTAGTTGACGCAGTAGTCGTCCCGCGTCCAGCCGCCGCACGAGTACATGAAGTACCACTTGCCCTTGCGCTCGAACATCACCGAACCCTCGACGTAGCCCTTCGGCGTGAAGTCGCGCCAGAGCGAACCATCCTCGAACGGAACGAGCGACTTGAAGTCCTTGGCGAGCTTCACGAGGTTGCAGCGTCCCCAACCGCCGTACACCATGTACCAGTCGCCCTTGTACTCGAACGCATACTGGTCGATTGGCTGCGCCCCGTTCCAGAAGCGGTCGATGAGCGGCTTGCCGATGAGATCACGGTACGGACCTTCCGGACGGTCCGCGACGGCCACGCCGATTCCGCCGTAACCCTGAAGGCCGGCTTCCCGTTTGGGTTCGCCGTCCTCGCGCCGTCCGCTCACGGGATAGGAGTCGTTCGCGCTGAAGAAGAAGTAGTACTTGTCGCCCACCTCGTGCGCGTCCGGCGCCCACATCGCGCCCCGCGCCCAGGTGACCTCGTTCGTCGTCAGGATACGCGGATGCTTCTTCCACGTCTTGAGGTCGCTCGATGAAAACGCGTCGAAGAACGTCTGCTTGCGGAACTTGTCCGACACCGTCGGAAACACCCAGTATTCGTTTCCGTACTTCCTGATCTGCGGATCGGCATACCAACCCTCAACGATCGGATTCTTCGCCTCGCCGGAACAGGCAGCCTCCTGCCCGGCACACACCGCTGCGCCCACCGCCGTAAGCGCAACCAACATGATTCTTTGTTTCATCATCGCTTTCATTCTTTCTTTAACTAGACGTAAAACACAAGTTCAAATCGGCTACATAGCAAACATGTCTCTCACAATGCCGAAAGTTCACGTACAGTCTCATCTGGTCGATAAAACCCCATATCGTAAGGAGACTTGTCGTCTTCAGGAACAACTTTTAGGCTATGATCAATCGTCAAAAGGTCATCCGTATTGTCACAAAAACGCATAGAAGTATAATTCTCAGCGAACCGCAATGCTTCGGCACTATTGTTAGCTTCGATGCAAAGGTCCAAAGCTTTAGTTACCGTATATCTGAATCTGTATTTCATGTCCACAGAATCCTTTTTTATGCGCCATGCTTCAACAAGCCAAATCAAGCGGCAAATCGGAGATGTCCTTCAAGCACTTACCATTGACCATCATATCAAGAAGTTCAATGACATCCTCTCGTCCATCTTTACCATATTCTCTAACAGCATCAATCAACTCGTGAAGCGCAAAATGGTAAATGCAGTCAATATCACCAGTTCCAAGTGCAAGTGAAGCGAGTCTTGATGGCAACGGTTCTCCCGTCACAACAACGATATGGGGGACTCGCCCTTTCCTGTTCCGTATAAGGTTTAACGCTTCTGTGCGACTGTTCTGCGCACGATCACTCCGCATCGTCCATTTGGCGGACACAGAAGCGTGCATAATTTCCAACGGGTTATTCTTCCGTCGGATGTCCGCCTTCAAGGCGACGGTTCCATCGACGAAACGCCTTACAGAATTAATCTCTTCGTCTTCACAAGGCACTCTTGATATAACTATGTCAGGTGCGACGACGTAACCATTGCCAAGCATCGTTGCCAACTGACTGTCAGAATGTATCACCTTGGCAAGATGCGCCAGATGTTCGTATTGAACGAAACTTGAGGTCTTGACGGTATTGTTGTTTCCGAGATTGAAGATGTTCCATTGCCCTGGGCGCAGATTCTGGAGTTGCGGAAATGTCGCATTTAGAAAATCGCAAACAAGTTCCTCGAATATACTCCCTGCTGTTTGCGCGGGAAGCTTTACTCCACATTTTGCCTTTAGTCTTGCCGCTATGAGACCCCCTATGGCGCATGAAGGCCGATTGTCCTTATCGCTGTTTGACGGGACACCTGCTTTATCGACAACCAACACACCACGCCGTACAAGTGCCCGATGGAACTGGTCACGCGCTTCAACAAAGATCGGTTTAGCTGCGTTATTCTTCATTACTCAACACCTTTCTGATCTGGACGCCAACTGCCCGAGCAACCGGCGGCGGAAATGCATTTCCAATCATACGGCATGCGGCGGTCTTGCGCTTGCCGAAATTCCAATTCGACGGGAAACCCTGAATCCTCGCTATCATTTCTTTCGTAAGTTTCGGATTCCCAACAAAGTCCCTCGCCGGCGGCTCGTTGGCGACCCCAAGTCCGTCAACACCAAGTTCATCCCACGCCCGCCGTGCCCGTGTCGGGCCAAGATCCGGTCCGCCGTGCTTCTTGCTCCCCCCCACAATAGTCGGGGCAATTTTGTTTGCTCGCGCAACCCAAGTATCAAGACCTCTCCATCCATTCGCTCCCATCATATCCCTCAACGCCTCTCCGACGGAAGGTGCGGCCCTGCGATTCGCCTCGGGATAACTGAACGAACATCCCTCATCCTTGCGTATGCCTACGATAACAACGCGCGGACGAATCTGCGGAACGCCAAAATCGTTTGCCTGAAGGAGCTTGATATCCACACGGTAACCAAGGCGACGTATCGCATTCAGAATGTTGTTCCTGTATGCGTCAAACTTCGGATCGAGGAATCCGCGCACGTTTTCCAGCATCACGGCGCGCGGACGAATCTCCGATATGAGCCTTATCGCCTGCGGAAACAAATCCCTTTCATCGTCTTCTCCAAGTTGCTTTGACGCGACTGAAAACGGCGGACACGGAACACCGCCGGCAAGCAGATCCACACCCTGATATGGCGTCCCGTCAAACTCATGCACGTCACCGCAAATCACATTCCACCCTGGCTTGTTCGCACGGAGGACATCGCAATACTCTTTTTCGTATTCGACAAGCGCGACATGCTTGAACCCCGCCTTGTCAAGTCCAAGAGCCTGTCCCCCCGCACCCGCGCATATTTCAACGCAGGTCAACGCCCCGTCCCGTTTCGCTTCCTCCACAATCCCTCGTGCGACCTGCAAACCGTAATCAAAACCAAAGCTGTTCTGGAAGAAATCCTCCTGAACAGGATCGAACGTCGTAGCCGATTTCCACTTGCGGAAGTAGGGTTTGAGGCAGTCAAAAACGTAGGGCATCGACTTGCCGCCGGTGACGGGGTACGGTTTGGAATAGAACGCCTCGTCGATCTTCACGCACGGACAGCGCGACGAGCAGACGAACACCTCGGCCGTCTTTCGCCCTAACAACTTCGCGGGCGTGGATTCCTCGCACAGTTCATAGAGGGCATACTTCTCGCCATGCGGTTTAGCCGCAAGCGAATAGCCGTTCTTTTTCAACCATTCGCCATCGACGACATCCTTGAACTTCGCCTTGAACGCAAAGTTGGAATGTCCCTCGGCAAACAGCACGATACCGCCAATGTTCCGGTGGAACGGTAGGGCGACCGCCCCATCTTCTTTGCGACCTTTGCGTGCTTTGTGGCTAATAGACTCCGGCAGAGGCAGATTGTAGAGTCTGCGTTCGCGTATCCACGCCTCGTTCTCATGCCGGTACGTGCCGACCAGTACGATTCTATGGTTATCGGGCTTCATTTCTCATCCCTCGCCTTGAACGGGTTAACGGACACGATGCCGCATCGTAATACTGAGTGCCGTATTCCTTTCTGATATGAATTGCATCACGAAGCATATCGGATGTCACTTCAGTTCTAACAAGTTTATAGAAATACGTGTAGTATCCTTCAATCTGCTCGTCCGCCGCCAACGAGCGCTTCAACATGACAGTCGTGAATTTTTGCAGGATTTGAAGCGAGATTACGCCATTGTTGCTTTCCTCAAGCGCATGGCGCACAATATGCAACGCAATATCGCGTTTTTTCAAATTCTGCCGACTTGCGGCATAGACAAGGATATTCGTGTCAAGGAATCTCATCTGTCACAAGCCATAACACGTTCTGCCACGTCCTCTCGGCTAAATTTGTAGTCCGGTTCCATCTCTATCGAATTCGCAAGCGCGAACGAGTAGGACGCATCCGCAAAAGATTTGCGCTCCTCGCAAATCTCCCGATCCTTCGCAACCAGAAGGTCGCGAATATAGCTGTTGAGGCTGATGCCCCGTTCTTCCGCCCAATTTCGCACATTTTGGACGACACTTTGGGGATCCGACAATGTGATATTCATACGCGCAGTCCTTTTTACGTGTGCACGTATAGTATCGCCTTCCCTGTCGTGCTGTCAATCCGTTACTTCGTCATTTCAAGGATCGTTTCTTTTCAAACGCGATGCGACTCCCCCAGTCGTATCGCGTTTGAAAAGAAATGTGTTCAACAACGGTAAATCTAAACTTAGAAACCTCGTTTGAAAATCTCACACAGAGCCGCAGGGTACGCAGAGAAAGAACCGAAAACCGCACGCTAAACCGCCGCAAGCGTGCGGAATCTCCGTGTCAAGGTACCTTTTCGTGAGATAAAAAGGGATTTCGTGCATGAGTGTGGGGCTGATTCAGCCGGTAAAGGGTATTTTCGAGGTGCGAAACGACGGTTTCCCAGGAAAGCAACGGGAGGGAGACCTCGCGAGTTTTTTGAACGCAGCCCCCCGCTCGCACTTCGGCGCGAGTGATTCGATTCGGATAACTTGCTATACTGTGCACAGCAAGCCGAGGGGTGAAGTTATAGACGAGAACGGGTAACGAGGACGTTACCCCTCCCAAGACGGCGCGGATGCGGCGAGGGGCGATTCGGACAATGGGGAAATTGCCCCTCTCTGAATCATCGTCGACGACAACCTGCCCCCCTTTGCGTTCCCTGCGCCTCTGCATTTCTGCGTTTCAATCAAGCGAAAAGACGGGAAAGGGGAATCCATGTTTCGGCGAAATGCCCGGAAGTCGGCATAAAACACCCGTACGAATGCCTGAAGATCCGATAAAAACCGTTGTCCGATTTCGCAGAACAAACGGATTTGCTTACGCCTGACGCCGTTCGCGGACCGTGAGTACCGTTAGGTTCGAACCCATCCGTTTGTTATCATTCAACTCGTTCCGTAAAACCGCCGTGAAGCTACAAAATCTCCGCACATCCGTGTGAGATAAAACCGTTGTCCGGTAAAAGGAATAGAGGAATTTGGGTTAAAATGTTGCCCATGCCGCCCTTCTTCTGGTAAACTGGCGACGAAGTGCGATGAGGCTGTAGAGTTCAAATAGGGGAGGGAATATGGCGCTTGAAACCTTGCAGGCATTGTCGGAAAGGAACCGGTTCGGAATAAAACCCGGATTGGAGACCATTCGCGCCGTCTTAGCGAAACTCGGGAATCCGGAAACGAAAATCGCCGCAATCCATATCGCCGGAACGGACGGGAAGGGGGCGGTCGCCGCGATCTGCTCCTCCGTTCTACGGGCGGCTGGTTATCACGTGGGACTCTACATTTCGCCACACCTGGTCAACGTGAACGAGCGGTTTCAAGTGGATGGCATGCCGGTTTCGGATGCTGAACTGGAAGCGGCCGCGCAACGTGTCCTTCCCGCCGTCGAGTCCGTCGAACGCGAGATCGGACGCCCCGCGACTTTTTTTGAAGCACTCACGGCGGTCGCCTTCACCCTCTTCCGTGACGCGGGGGTGAAACTCGCCGTGGTGGAAACCGGGTTGGGAGGACGTCTGGACGCCACGAACGTGGTGACGCCGCTCGTCTCTGTCATCACCCGTGTCGGTCTGGACCACTGCGACTGGCTCGGCAACACGGTTGCGGAGATCGCGGGGGAAAAGGCTGGAATTGTCAAATCCGGCCGTCCCGTCGTCTGTGGCGCGATGCCGGACGAGGCGCGTGCGGTGATTGCCGCCGCTGCGTCGCGTATCGGCGCACCGTTTGTCGCGGCGGAGGACGCGGCCGGCGTCCGTGTGACGAAAAGCGGCCTGGATGGGCAACGGCTTTCCGTCTCCACGCAGAACCGGACGCTGCCGCCGGTGCGGTTCCCGCTGGCGGGCGCGTTCCAGACGGAAAACGCCGTGACCGCGATCGCCGCGCTCGAATGTGTCGCAGAGGCGGGACTCCCCTTGACGGATGAAGCGTTCGTATCGGGGTTGCAGAACGTCTGCTGGCCGGGGCGTTTCCAGCTGGTATGCAAAGAGCCGCCTGTACTTGTGGACGGTGCGCACAACCCCTGCGCGGCAGAAGCATTGCGCGGGGCATTGAAGTCCTGCCGCGAAAAACGCCCTGTCGCGCTGGTCGCCGGTTTCTGTGGCGACAAGGACGCGCTTGGCGTCCTGCAGGTCTTGTCGCCTTCCGTGAAAGCGGCGTGGGGTGTGGCGATCGCCAACCCTCGCTCGTTGACGGCAGCCCGGGCGGCAGGGGTGATGCGTATGGCGGGGGTGGACCCTGTTCAAAGTGCCCCCTCTGTTCCAGCCGCGCTGGATGCCGCGAAAGAGTGGGCCGCCGCACACGGCGGGATCGTGCTGGTTTGCGGATCCCTTTTTTTGGCGGGAGAAGCGTTGACCGCACTGGACGCCTATCCTTGGCCGCTTCCGAAAGCCGGTTGGCAGCGTGAGAATGAACGCCTCGCGCCCGGGGTATGAACACGGGAACCCATTCACCTTGTTGCATCCCGGACGGTTGGTTCGCTCCACCCTGCAGACAGGCAACGTCCCCGTTGCCCTTTCTCTGTGTCTCTGCGTTCAAAAAACGAGCGAGATTCCCCTTGCCGGTTGAATCTGCCCCACATTCATGAACGAAATCCCCAAAGTATACGCAACTCTCTTGCCACACCTCCTGACGGATTCCTTCACGGGGTCAGGTGGTCGAGGGTCTCAAGGAAAAGAATGCCTAACTTGTCCGGCCAGTCAGTCCCGCTTCGCAAGAGGATAATGGCGATACCTGTCTCCACGTCCATCCCGACAAAGGAGGCGTATCCGTAGAACATTCCCCATCGATACAGCATCCGATGCCCTTTCGGGGTGGTTTTGAGGACGTGGTTGAAATGCAGTTGCCCGTCCTGTTTGTCGGGAATCTGCTGGCGGAATCGTTGCAGCATCTGCTTCTCCAATAAAAAATGGCGGATGAAGCGGAGCTGGTCGCGGACTGTCGAGTAAAGCCCGCCCGTGGCGCGAAGCCCGTCACCCAGCCGGTGGACGGGGACGCGGTGCCCGCGCCGGACCAGTTTCGGTACGTCGCCGGCGGTCGGGGCGGCGAGCCGGGTGCGCTGTGCCTCATCCGGTTCGAATGTCGTATCCGCCATGCCGAGCGGGTCGGTCACATACCGTTTGACGAGCGAGGGGATGCTTTCCCCGGTTGCGTTTTCAAGCAGCACGCCAAGTAGCCCGAACCCGATGTTGCTGTATTCCGGTTTCGCCCGCCTGACGGCTTTGACGCAGTGCGAGCCGCGCAAGGTCTTGTAAAGCCCGGCGCGGGAACTGGCCTTCTTGTAGATGTCTCCTCCGAACATCCAGCAGTCCAGAATCTCCGGCACATCGAAGAATCCTAGCGATTCCCTCGGAAGTCCGGAACGGTGGTAGAGGAGGTCGCGGAGGGTGACACGTCGGTAGATTTCGGGAAGCGGCTCTTCCGCATACGTCGGCACCGAGGCATCCAGATTGACACGTCCTGCTTTCGCCGCTTCGATCGCGGTGATGGCGACAATGTTTTTGGTGATGGAGGCGATGGCGAAAAGCGTGTCGTCGTCCAACGGGACGGAGGTGTCTGCCGGATTGGCTCGGCCTGCATGGACAACCACTTCGCGTCCGTCGGGAAAAAGCGCCCCGGCGACGATACAAGTGTTCCCGCTTCGGCGGATGTAATCATCGGCAAGCTGCTGCATCGCCGATTTCGCATCGTCCCCTTTGTTCAGGGGGCGGGCGGGCAGGGGGACCCGGCAACCGGCGAAAAAGAGGGCGAGTCCGCAAATGGCAAGGAGGCGGACTTTCATGGCGCGTCGCCCCGCTGTAGAAGAAGTGCGGCGTTGATCCCGCCGAATCCCGAGTTTGTGGTGAGTGCCAGACCGTCAGGCGTGACGGGCGTGTTGTGGAGCGTTACGCCCCCGTCCGGGCATTCCGGCGTTGTGCAGCCGACCGTCATCGGGGCGACTCCCCGTTCCAGGGCGTGGAGCGCGAGCCAGGTTTCGACGAGCCCCGACGCGCCGAGCGTATGGCCGATCGCGCCCTTCACCGACCAGAGGGGGACGGGCGGGGAGAAACAGGCTTTGGCGGCCTTCATCTCCATCGCATCGTTATACCGCGTACCCGTTCCGTGGGCGCAATAGGTGACGACGGGGTACGCCGCGCCGCGTGAGTCTGCCCGTTCCCGCGCAGCCTGGATTGACGCGATCAACCCGCGCGCCTCGCGGTGTGGAGCGGTGAGGTGGTGCGCGTCGTTCCGCTGTCCCCAGCCGGCGAGGTATCCACGCGGCGCACGCCCTTCGCTACGGGCGCGCGACTCCGTCATCAGCAGCATCCACCCCGCCGCCTCGCCGAGATTCAATCCCGCCCGGGAGGTGTCGAACGGGCGGGACGGTTCCATGTCGAGCGCACCCAACGAGGCGAAACCGGAGTAGACGAATTCCGAAAGGGCGTCCGCCGCGACGACGCGGACCGCCGTCTCGCGTCCCGTCGCAAGCAAATCGGCCGCGAAACAGAGCGCGGCGGAAGAGGACGCGCATGCGGCGGAGAAGACATCGACTCCGGGCAGGGCGAAGCCGGGACGGTCTGGCGTGTTTGCCGTCGGCGCGTTGCCGAGCGTGGAGGCGAGGAGGATACGGATGTCGGTTTCAGGGGCGAGAAGGTCCGGGGCGAGGGCATCGAGAAGGGCGTCGAACCGCGTCTCCGTTTCGTTGATCCCGGAAACGCGGCCGAGCCATCCGGAACCGGTCGTGCAGACAAGGGCGTCATCGTGCGAGAGGGCGCGGCGTCCTTCGAGAAGCCCGTCGAAACAACAGTTGATGCCGTGCCCGAACGAGGTCAGGATGTCGCCGTCGACAATCGCGATCCGCTCTAAATTTGCAGGCACGCGAACCCTCCTTCCCGCCATCGTTCACGGAAAGATTCGATCAAAGGGGGCGGCGCGAGGAAAACCTGGTTTGAAGAAGCTTCGACAAACACGTTCACCGCCCAGGCGACCGCGTGGAGGCCTATTTCTGAACGGATGGCGATTTCGTATTGGAGCTTGGCGGCCTCCGTCCAGACGAGTGTCGCCGTGATCTCGGTTTCCGTCTCCAGCAAGATCGGACGGATGTAGTTGATGCCGAGCTGGGCGACGGGGTTGAGTACACCTGCGCCGGAGAGCGCCGCATGGGTAAGGTCGACGGCCTGGTTCAGGGCATCTGCGGCCGCCTCCATGTAAAGCGGGTAACGTCCGAACCAGACATACCCCATCGGATCGACATCGCTGTAGGCCGCCTTGCGTTTGACGGTGAGGCGGAGCGGCGCAGGGTCGCCTTCATGTCTCGGGAAATGTTCAAGCTTGTGACGCTGCATTGTATCCTTCCTCTTCTTGGTCAAACGTGAATCGCACCTCGGCTGCCGTCGCGCTGCCCGCCGTCAGCACGGCCCGGCATTTCCACCCACTCTCCGGGACGGCCGTCCGGACAACGCGCACCGTGAACGGGGTGTCCGGTTCGATCGGCACGAGAAAACGCGACCGGGTGACGGTCCGTAGGCGCGGGCGGAAGGAAACCCCGCGCCCGGCAATCGCGAGACAGAGCCGGACGATACAAAACGCCGGGAGGATGGGCCGTCCGGGGAAATGCCCCTCAAAACCGGAAAAGTCTGGCGGGACACGGCACGCCGCGACCACTTCGAGGGAGGTCTCTCCGGTGACAGAAAAACATCTTTCCAGCTGCTCCCCGATTATCGGAAACGCAGTGCGCCCTGAATCGCTCATCCCCGTTTTCTCCGGATGTCCAGATTCCTGTCAGGACTGGGTCCCGACTCCGAAAACCTCTTCTCCGTTCCCCTGTTTGGTGTACTGGTTACGCTCGAAACCCTCGCCGTCGGTGAGGTCGGTTTCGCGTAATTTCCCTCGGAAAGCGTCAAGACCGGCGTATGCTTTCGTTTCCATCCAGCCGTTCAACGTGGACAGGATTCCGGAGATGAGCGCCTTGTGGTCTTGGTTCTGATAGAGGGCCGAGCAGATATAGCCGACGTTCGCGCCGACGAGCAACGACTTGATCAGTTCGCGCCCCGAATGAATACCGCCGCTGAGCGCGAGGTCTGTCCGCAGGATGTTGCGCAGCACGGCCGTCCAGCGCAATTGCAGGGGAAGGGCGTCTGGGGTGGTGAAATCCGGCCTGTAGAAGAACTTCTCCCGGTCGATGTCGATGTCGGTCTGCAAAAAACGGTTGAAAAGGACAAGCCCTTTCACGCCCGTCTGCTGAAGGGCGAACGCGAACGGGATCAGGGCAGTGTAATAGGGGCTGAGCTTCACCGCGACCGGGATTTTTACGGCCTCCACCACCGCGCGGACGGTATCGAGATCCCGCGCCTCCACGGTCTCGGATGTCTTCGTCGCGTCCAGCGGCATCCGGTAGAGGTTCAATTCAAGCGCGTCCGCGCCCGCCTGTTCGATTTTTCTCGCGTAGGAAACCCACTGTGCCTTTTTCAGACAATTGCAGCTCGCGATGACCGGGATGCCGACCCGCTTCTTGATGGCGGCGAGCCGGTTGAGGCTCGCTTCCGGACCGAGCCGGGCGGGCAGATCCGCCCGCAGATACTCCATCGCGAACGCGGTTTCCGTGTAGGCGAGTTCATGGTACATATCCGCCACATCCGCGGTGATTTCCTCCTCAAACATGGATCGCAATACGACCGCGCCGATTCCCGCATCCTCCAGCCGGAGAATAGAATCCGCATGTTCGGTCAAGGTGGAAGCCCCCGCCACGAGCGGGTTTTTCAGGTTTAACCCGAGATACGTCGTTCCGGTGTTCGCCATGCCGTCCCTCCTACAGTTTACATTCGGTTTCGCTGCGGTCTTCCAGATGTTTGCGGCGTACGACGCCCTTCTCGACATCGTCCGGACCGATGAAGATCGCGTCGGCCGCGTTACCCGCGCCGGCTCGCGCGAAGAACTGTTTCGGCTTCGCCTTGTGGAGCATCAGGTCGACATCCTCACCCTCGGCGCGGAGACGCGCGGCGAGGCGCATCGCGGCCTCGCGCTGTTCCGGGAACATATACCCGATCAACACACCGCCTTTTGTCGATGTGACCTCCTCCCCGAGAAGGTCTTTCAGAACCTCGCCGACAACGACATCGCCGAACCCCAGCCCGACGGCGGGCGTCGGTTTCCCGCCGATGGTCGTGAGCAGGTTGTCGTAACGCCCGCCCCCGAAAATCGCACGGAACTTGCCCGCCGTGTCGAACGCCTCAAAGACGATGCCGGTGTAGTAGGCAAGTCCGCGGATGACGCCGATGTCAAACGCCAGCACGTCCTGGATCCCGTAGACGGCGGCGAGCGCGAAAAGTTCGCGAAGGCGTGCCACGGCGGGGGAGTCCGGGCCGGCGAGTTCCGCCGCCTGATCAAGCGACTGGACGGAGAGGAGTTCAAACGTCTTGGCGACGGCGGCCTCGTCGAGCCCTTCCGCTTTCAGAAGGACGGCGATTTCCTCGTCGGGGATCTTGCCCCGTTTGTCGAGCGCGAGGAAGACGGCCGCGTGCTGCGCGGCGGGGATTCCCGATTTTCCGAGAAGCTCGGAGAGCAGGGCGCGGTTGTTGACGCGGATCCGGTAGGCTCCGTCGGGCATCCCCATCAGGCGGAGCGCTTCGACGGCGGCCGCCATGACCTCGATTTCGGCGGAACAGCTTTCCTCCCCGACGATGTCCATGTTCCACTGGTAGTGTTCACGCTTCCGCCCGCGCGTCATGCGCTCGTAACGGAAACACTGCGCGACCGCCGTCCACTTCACGGGGAAGTTGAGGCTTCCCTGTTTGGCTGCGATCATCCTGGCCAGCGTCGGTGTCATCTCCGGACGCAGGGCGAGCCGCCGTCCCGATTTGTCCTCGAAACAGTAGATCTGCGCGGATACCTCCTCCCCGCTCTTCCGTTCAAGCAGGTCGAGGCTTTCGACGACGCAGGCGTCGTACGGCTGGAACCCGTGACGGCGCGCCGCCGTGCGCCAGGCGTTGAAAATGCGCTCGCGCAACACCATGTCTTCTGGATAAAAGTCCCGCATCCCGCGGGGCGGTTCAAAGGAAATCTCCGCCATCTTCTCATTTCTCCTTGCCGCAGATGCAGCGCATAATCCTGCCCGGCTTGAACCGGATCGTCTCGCAACTGGGGATTTTGACCGTCCCCTCCGGATTTTTCGGGTTGCGCCCGACGCGGGGTTTCCGCTTGATGCGGCGGAAGACGCCGAAATCGCGGAACTCGACGCGGTATCCTTCGGACAACGCCGCGCAGATCCCATCCAACACCTGCTGGACAAGCTCGGCGGTCGCAAGCTGCGGCAGACCGGCGTCTTCGGCGATCTTCATGACAAGGTCTTTCTTGGTGTACGTCTTCGGTTTTTCGGTCGTACGTTTCGCTTGCCGTGTTTTCATAAAGGTCCCCTAGGGTTAGGAAAGGAGTTTCTGGCGGAGTCCGTCGAGCGTCGCCGCGATCGCGTCGACGGCCGATTCGACCGGCTCGATCTTCGTTTCACCGGACGTGCGTTCCTTGATCTCCACGCCACCTTTTGCAAGTCCTTTCGTGCCGACGACGACGCGCAACGGGAAACCGATCAGGTCCGCGTCCTTGAACTTCACGCCCGGACGCTCTTCACGGTCGTCCAGCACCGTGTCGATGCCGCGCGCCTCCAGTTCCCGTTCCAGCTTGGCGGCGACTTCCGCCGCTGCGGGATCCTTCGGGTCGAGCAGTAACAGCGCGACCTGTGCGGGGGCGACGGATACCGGCCAGATGATGCCGTTCGCGTCGTGGCTCTGTTCGATGACCGCCTGAAGCGTGCGGGTGACGCCGATGCCGTAACATCCCATCACCATCAGTTGCGCCTCTCCTTTTTCGTCCAGGTACTTCGCGCCGAACGCTTCGGTGTATTTCGTGCCGAGCTTGAAGACGTGACCGACTTCGATGCCTCGCTTGATCGCGATCGGCGCACCGCAGTGCGGGCAGAGGTCGTGGCTGCAGACGGTGACGACATCCAGGAACGCCTCCACCTTCGCGTCGCGCGCCAGATCGACGTGCAACAGATGCGTGTCCGCCTTGTTCGCCCCGGCGATCCGGTCGGATGCACCCTTGAGCGACTGGTCGGCGTAGACCGGCACGGGCACGGCGAGTCCTACGGGGCCGGCGAAACCGACCGGGGCCCCCGTGACTTTCACGACCGTCGCGTCGTCGGCAAGCTCCACCTTCTTCGCGTTGAGGAGGCGGCGGAGCTTCGGCTCGTTGACATCGCGGTCGCCCGGCACCATGACGGCGGCCGGCTTTCCGTCCACTAGGTAGACGAGCGTCTTGACAAGCTGTTTCGGTTTGCATTTCAGGAAACGCACCAGATCGTCGATCGTGTGGACGCCGGGCGTCGCGACTTCCTCGATCGCGGGACATTCTGCGGCCGGCTCCGGTTCGGCGACCTTGCGCTCGGCGCGTTCGAGGTTGGCGGCGTATCCGCAGGCGGGGCAGGAGGCGATCCCGTCTTCCCCCGAATCGGCCAGCACCATGAACTCGTGCGACCACTTCCCGCCGATGTCGCCGGTGTCGGCTTCGACGGGGTATGCGGCGAGCCCGCAGCGTTTGAAGATGCGCTTGTAGGCCTCGTACATGGCGAGGTACGACTTGTCTGCGGCGTCAAACGAGACATCGAAACTGTAGGCGTCCTTCATGATGAACTCCTTTGCACGCATCAGGCCGAAACGCGGACGGATTTCATCGCGGAACTTCGTCTGAATCTGGTAGACGGTGCAGGGGAGCTGGCGGTAGGAATTGATCTCGGACGAAATCAACTCGGTGACGACCTCCTCGTGCGTCGGCCCGAGCGCCATCAGGCGCCCCTGACGGTCTTTCAGCCGGAACATCCCCGGTCCCATCGTGGCGAGGCGGCCGGAACGTTCCCAGAGTTCGCTGGGCTGGAGCGCGGGCATGAGGATTTCGCGGGCCCCGGCACGGTTCATCTCCTCGCGGATGATCCCCATGACCTTCTGCAGGGCACGGTTTCCGAGCGGCATGAACGTGTAGAGCCCGCCCGAAAGTTTGCGGACAAGTCCGGAACGGACGAGAAGCTTGTGACTGTCGATCTCGGCATCCTGCGGATTATCCCGCAACGTGGTGATCAGCAACTGCGACCAGCGCATAATTCATTACCTCCTAAAGTCTTACGAAAACGGACGCCCCTATTTCACCCTATTCAAGCCTAAATCGCAAGCTAAAAGTGAGATACAAAAGTTATCAGGGCACATTTTCGCCGCACCTCCGAGGGGAAAATCCCGATATGTCCGTTGCGGCTGAATTCCCTCTCAACAGGAAAATTATTTTGTTTCTTATCCTCTCCCGGTTGTGTTAGGCTAGAACCCGTTTTACACGAACCGGGATCGGGAGGGCATCCCTCCCGATTCGGGCGACGGAGGATGTTGCCCCTCTGCGTTTACATTGAAACCGTGTAGTATCCGTTTGTCAGCTGGCGAGTTCCGCCGCTCCTTGAAAGTTATATCGACTTGGCATCTTGACGTGGAAGGTAGAGGGATTTGCGGGCGAGAATCCGAGCATGTACAGCACGGACGAACCCCTCAGATACGTACCTTCGCCGACGACGGCAACAGATATTGCGTACATGTCGTTCAACCCGATGACAAGGTGTTTCGCCCGGTAAATACCGTGTCCGAGGTGCGTCAGGCGGACGCTTTTGCCCATCGACACCTTGCTCTGTTTGGAAATGCCAAACTCCTGCGTCAGCGCAGAGATTGATATGTCATAGCGATCCTTGGACACTGGTCAGATCTGGTCGCATGCCGTCATATCAAAGGTGAAGTCTTTTTACCTCTCGATGATCCGCGTGCCATCGCTATCAACCACAACATCGAACACGCGGCCGAATGCGCGGATGTTTTTGAGCGACATGCGCTTCACGCCCTTCGGGAGCCGGGCGTTGACCTTGAACGTTCCAAACCCTGTCGGCTCGATTCCGAAGATGCCCTCCGTCACGATCCGACAGTAGAGTGCGCTCTCCGCCGAAAGATGACGCTTGCCGCCCTCCGGCCACGCCTCGACGGGATACGGCACGTGTTCGCCCAGGAGACGCGAACGCGAATATTCAAGAAATTTCTCCATTATGCCGTTGCCCAGCCCCGCCGCGAACACACCACGAAACGCATACAACACGCTGCGGTCCCACGTCACACCCCTCTTGTCGCCCTCCGCGCAGAGCATCCCCATGCCCGTCCAGAGCCTGGGCGAGAAGAGTGCGTCCGTCGTGCCCACGGCACGGTTGTAGATGCCCATGCAGAGCGGAATGCCGATCCACGAGCGCAGTACCTCGCATCCCTCGTAGTAGCGGTAGGTGTGGAATCCGTGCATGTCGCATCCGAAGTGCCGCTCGATCGCCTCCGCCATCTTTGCCGCCCGCGCCGCATCGTCCGCCGCCGCTTTGGTGCTGCCGATCTCCTTCTCCAGCATCGCGGCGTGGCGTAGCGCGTCGTAGTAGAGCGACGACGTGCAGAGGTTCGCGTCCCCCGCCGGAAGGCGAAGCTCCAGCTCGTCGCAGTTGGACTTCACCACGCCGGCCTCGTTCAGCTGTCGGCGGCAGTATTCAAGCGACCACCGGATCGCGGGCAGAAGCTCCTCCGCCCAGTCGCGACGTCCCGTCGCCAGCACGAAGCGCGTGGCGCCATACGCGAACATCGCGGCGTCGCCGCGGTCTCCCTTGCCGTTCCAGTAGTCAAGGCCCTCAGCGATAACGGAACTCGGAATCGGTTCATAACGCGGCCCCATGAACGGAACGTAGTGCCGGTAGGCGTTCATGGACGCCTCCAACGCCATGGCGTCGCCCGTGAACGAAAACCACGGGTTCGCGTATTCCACCTGGTCGTTGCACCACGACGCCGCGTAGTACGACCCGCCGCCGGGCGAATGGACAATCCCCGTGCGCGTGGCGAAGATGCTTTCGCCCGCTCGGATCTTCGCGAAGTGGAACGCCGTATCAATTTCAGGAATGCCCGTTTCAAGGACAAGCGGCGCGGTCAGTTGCTCCACGCGCTTTACGCGGGCGGCAAGTTCCGCCGCGCCGTCGGCGGGCCCATCCGGCTCGTTCACGCGCCGCGCCGAGAGCCGCAGCGTCCACGCGCCCTTCTCGCCGGGAGCGAGCGTGCGGACGCCGGACGGAAACGCCTGCGCGCGCACCTCATAGCGTCCCGTGCAACCCAAGGCGTAGTCGGTGAAGTCTTTCGTGAAACCCACCTTGCGCGGCTCGGCCCCCGCGTTCTCCACCTCGATCCACTCGAACGACGCCGCCTTGTCAATGGACGGGAACACGGCGCGGACAATGCGCAGCGAACCGTCGGCGGAGCGCGATTCGGCGCGCCACACGCCGTCGAACGAAATCGCATCCGCGATTTCGCCGCACGGCTTTCCGTCTACCGTCAGACGCGGCACCTTCTTCTCGGAGAACTTGTACGCGAACGAGCCGTGCGTGTTGTTCGGCTGCACGCGGTAGGCGGGCCACACGACCTTGCGTCCAAGTGCGAGCGACCTGTCGCCCGCCACGTCGTAGGAGAAGATGAGCGACGCCCGGAGGCCGCTCATCTCGAACCTGTCGCCGTGCGGCAGACGCACGTCGTGCGCAACGTCCCATACGATCCGCTTCCCGCCGTCCGCAATGCGCCAGCGCATTGCGGGAGCCTGTCCGTCCCCGGCCAACGCAGGAGACGCAGCCGCCACGCATACAAGTGCCACGCATAATGGTACAGTTTTCATTTACTCTTCCTCTCACTTTACCGGTGAGGCGAAGATCACGGTATCGCCGGGATCAAGCCAGAAGTAGTCCGCATAGGCGGCTGCAGATGCCGTCGTGCCGTCGCGGCGCACGATTTCCACGCCAGGCGCGAACGTTGCTTTGAGTGTGATGTCGTCGTTCGGATCACGGTTGACGACCATCAGGTAGTCTTTCCCGCCGTTCTTGAGCCACGAGACGATCGCCGCGCCGCCCTTCAGTGTGGTGAAGGTTTTGACAAACGGCGGCAGACACTTCTCATCGACGCGCTTTGTGCCGAGCGGAATGTCGATTCCCGTATGCCACACGCCCTGCACTTTCGCGCCCAAGAACACGTGCGCCCGAGCCTGGACTTCCTTGTTGATCTCGCGCACACGCTCGAAGACCGGACTGCGTTTTTTTTCGAAGAGGATGGGGGCGTTGTTGTAACCGTGGTAGTCCTTCCGCGCCAGCTTATAGCGGAAATACTGGAGCCCCTGTGCGCCATATGCGAGGTCGGAGTAGATCTGGAGCCGCAAATGGTCGAGGGTCGGCACGGGGTAGTCGTTTGCCGGATAGTGCCGGTGCGCCGCAATGAGGGCGAATGCGAACATCGGGATGTTCCTCTCGCGGGCGAGTGCGCTTGTGGTCTCCAGCGTCTCGTACCACCGCTCCTTCAGGAATACGCGCCCGCCATGCAGACGGAAGTCGCCGTCCTCTAACGGCTTGAAAGAGAGGACGGGATACATGTCAAAGCTGATGAGTTTCAGGGGTACGATGTCGTAGAGTCGGCGGATGTACTCGTCGTGCGTGGCGCAACCGGTGTATTTACGCTGGCGTTCTTCGTCCTTGCGCGTCCAGCGGTCGCAGAGCGCGCCGAAGAGGTTCACGTAACACGGATGGGCGGGATCAAGCGTCTCGAAGCGGGCGACACACCTTTTGAGGTCGTTCGTAAGGCGGATGTGCGGTTCGTCGGTGATGTAGTAGTATTCGAGGGCGGGCGAGTCCTTCGTTGCGGCGGTGAACTCTTTGGCGGCG
Organism: Kiritimatiellia bacterium; assembly: GCA_017962315.1. Classification (GTDB taxonomy): domain Bacteria; phylum Verrucomicrobiota; class Kiritimatiellia; order RFP12; family UBA1067; genus RGIG8368. Next base: position 61,241 of record JAGCVN010000042.1, on the reverse strand, counting down.
GCGGTCATACGCTTAATCTCGTGACCGAGGCCGATAATGAGCTTGATGTCGGCCTTTTCCGCCTCGTCAAGGAGACGCCGTGCGATCTCAGGAGACGCACACCACTGCGTGAGGTGCGTGAATCCCGCCTCCTTTGCCTCGCGGTAGCGTTCCGCATCGGCCTCCTCGGCTGCGAGCGCACCCCAGCCGATGATCGGAATCCTCGCCTCCGCAAAGGACGAGAACGCGGTGAAGGCGCAGACTAGGAAAGACACCGCACCGATGTATTCTGATTTCCGCACAGACGGGAAATCGTGACTGTTCTTTACTGTGGTTTTCATATTGGTGCGATTGCCATTTGATCAGTTTGCAGTTGTTTTGGACGGAAGCAGCACGGCGAAAGAAGGAAGCCCTTTCACGCCGAATGTGTCCAGCATCTCGCGAACCTCGTCGGGACGTTCCGCCTGGACGCGGATCACGGTGTAGCCGGAGAGCCGTTTCTGGACGGCGGGATCGCGGAAGGTCCGGCGTTCCATCGCGGCGCAGTTCTTGCACCAGGTCGCCCAGAAATCGACGAGAACGGGACGGTCTCCCGCCGCGCTTAACGCGGCATACCACGCCGTGTGGTCTCCCGCCGTAATTCCCGTCTCGCCGGATGAGACGGGTTTGTAGGTAAAACCGGAATACGCGAGGACGGCGTAATACCCAGACAAGAGAAACAGGAGTATGCCGAAGATCTGCTTTACGCGGGTCATCCACATACCTGGTTTCGGCAGGATGGAAAGCCCCATTCCGGCAAAGGGCCAGGGAAGTGCCATGCCGAATCCCAGCACGAAGGGCAGAAACTGCGCGGATACGGAACCGTCCGCATAAAGTGAACCAGCCAGGAGCAGCACCGCCAGTACGACGGGGGCGACACACGCACCGGCTAAAACCGCGCTCGCCGCCCCGGCGGCAAAGGCGCCGACAAACCGGGCTCTCGTCCCCATGCCCTTTTTCGACGTGCGGCGCTTCCGGAACCGCGTGAAATCGATTGCGAAGAGGTCGAACATCGCCAGCGCGAAAGCGGCGAAGAGGATCGCCGCGCCGAGACTGAACCAGGGGGAACTCTGGAAGGAACCAAAAAAAGCACCGCTGCGAACAACGGCCCATCCCGCGCCGCCGTAGGCGGCCACGATACCGAGTCCGTAGGCGGCTCCCAGCGCGAATCCCCTGCCTTTCGCGGGACGCCCCTCCGCCGTACGCGATGCGGCACCGGCCCCGATGATCGCGAGGTTGACCGGAATCATTGGAAGGACGCATGGCGTGAAATTCAACAGCAAGCCGCCGACGAGAATCAGGAGGAGGGTCAGCCAGATGCCGTTCCGGCGAAGAAACGCGCCGGGGTCGTCGAAAAAGGACGTTTCGCCGGATGCCTTGCCTTCCGCCCGGTCAAGGAACGCGAGAAAGGCGGAAGGGGAGAGGTATCCCCCTGCCGTGACTTGTTTCCGCCCGGCGTTCCAATCTGCATGGTCATCGGACGCGATTTCGCCGTCCGCCTCTTCGAGCGGCACGAATGTGCCGCCTTGCCACACGAACGTATGCGTCTCCGGCATGAAACACGTGGTGTCGTCGCACCCTTGCAACGAGACTTTGATGCGTTTCCCTTCGGCAAACCCCTGGATGCGCCATACAGAAACGAAATCCGTTACGAATACAGAAACGGTCTCCCCCTCGTTCAGGGGATCCGGCTTGCGCGTGGGTGCGTCGGTGCGGAGGGAAACCGCCGGCTGATCACCGGACGCCACTTTGAAAGAGTTTGCGTAGACCACGTGTTTCGGAGGGATGGAAACCGAAACAGAGACGACGTCAGTCCCGTCTTGCGGCGCGGGGTTCACATGCACCGCAAACGGGCTGTTGGCGAGGCATATCGAAAAAGCGAAAGAAAAAACGAGAAGTATGGAATGTCGTGTCATTTTGAACCTGTTCTTGGGCAGGGGTAAAGAGTCCGGCTAGGAGAGGGCTTTTCGGCACAGGAGGTGGTCGATGAACGTCCAGATCGTCAACGCCAGGAAACACAGGACACCCCAGATACCGCGCATGGAGTAAACGTGGCGGACTTCCACCGTGTGCTTCCCTTTGGGGACACGGACGGCGACGCGTTTTCCTGCTGCTTCTACAAGTTCGGCGGGTTTCCCATCGACAAACGCGACAAGGCCCGGTTCAAACCGGTCTTGCGTCCGGACAAGGCCGTCTTCCGCCAGCTCGGCGACGCCCTTCGTTGAGAGCGACTGGGGTCGCGTCCGTTCCGCTAGCAGCATCGGCGGATCCGAGTGCAGTTTGATGCGGCAGAGCGCGATGCTGTCCTGGTTCGGCTCGCAACGATGGATGCCGTTCCCGTCGATGGTCATGTCCATCACCGGTTCAAGGATACCGGACGCATCGAACTCCGCCACTTTCTCGCGTGTGAGCAATGTGAACTGCGCACCGGATTTTTGCAGGTAGGAGATGGGGCGGGCGCCATATTCAAGGTAGAGCGGCAACCATTCGCTCCGGCGGTCGTAGGGCAGGGCGGATTCGTACCCGTATCGCGCCATCACGTCGTTCAGCCAGAATTGCGGACCTTGTGGGTGCGTCGCGTAGTTGGCGATGAGGGCGGCACGGTTTCCCGTCAACTCGGAAAGTTTCTCAATGAGGGGATTGGTGGTGTTGTACGCCGTCACGTCCACCGGGACGATGAATCGGCGGCAGACGCGGGCCATATCGCAAACGCCGAGGACGATGAGCAGTGTTGCGAGCGTCACCAGCGTACGTTTCCCGGCCTTCTTGTAAAAGCCGGCAAACGCGAACGCGCCGGTCAGTGCGGCGGCGAGCAACATCGCCTGCTTCAGGTTGGTTTGCATGTATCCGGCGAGCGTCTTCCCGAAACCCCGCAAGCCGAGCAGCTCGATGTGTCCCGCGAAGTTTTCCCACTTCGCGGTACAGACGCGGAGCCCGATGAAGAGCGCGATTGTCGCACCAAGGCAGACGAACGTCCAGGCGCGGCGGCCGCGCCGTCCCGCCCCGGACTCGTCCAGAAACGCCTGAAGCCCGAATCCGGCGAGGCACGCTACGGCCAGTTCAACCAGGTGGTAGAACTTGACGGGGGCGCGAAGGTAATCGACGAACGGGAGCTGGTAAACAAGTTTGTAGACGGGCGTGTAGCGCCCCATCGCGAAAACGGCGCACAACACTGCCGTGAGCGCCCAGAACGGGACGTCGGCGTAATTCGGGCGCGGCGCCTCGCCGGGGGGGAGTTCCTGATCGCTGCGACACCGGCGGCAGGCGGAGAAAATCCCGAAGAGGGCGAACAGGACGGCGGTCAAGCCGATGTAGAGCGTATGCTGGCGGAAGTTTGGCCGCGTGCGCCCCTTCACAAACTGGCTGTCTTCGACACGTCCGAGACGCCCCCAGTAGGGGTAGGGGGGACGCCCGGAGTCGTCTCCGAAAATCCCCGGCACGAGCATTTCGCAGAAATCTTCCGGAGGCATGCTCCAGTTCGTCGTGAAGATCCACTGACGGTGCGCTTCGGCGGCCTTCTGTTCGGCGTCGTTCCCGTCCGTTGTAGGCACGGAGGCGCTTGCCTCGATCTGAGCCTTGCGTCCCGCCAGGGTTTCGGTCAACGCGGCGCGGATCGCGCTCGAACCGACCAGAAGCATCACGGCGGCAGTGACGAGGAAGCGGGGGCAGAGTTTCCAGAGGAACGAAACATTGCGTTCCGCCAGCCAGAGGCGGAGAAGCCGCCAGATGCCGTAGAAGACCAGCAGGGCGAAGAAGAGCATCCAGATGTCGGGCTGCTGCATTTCCGCCCACATCGCGAACGCTCCGAGAAGGGCGAAATGCAGCCAGCGGCGTTTCACGAAACAACGGTCCATCAGCCAGAAGGTGAACAGGAAATAGGCGAGGATGGAGAAGTAACCGCGGTGTCCGGCATTGACCAGGGTAAACGAATACCCGCAAAACGCGAAGAAAAGTCCGCCGCCGTAGGCCGCCGTGCGCCCGACCCCCTGCGTGCGCAGGTAAAACGCGAGTCCGATCGCCGCCATCAGGCAGGGAACGGCATACTGGAGCTCCTGCCAGACGAGCGGATGGAAGAAGAATTCGCGCAGCTGCCCCGGTTGGAAGTCCAGCGAACCGCCGAGGAGGGCTTCCAGGTAATGGACAAGGTTGAATCCGGAAAACACCTTTGGAGCGTCCGGCGAGACCGTGACGACGCCCCACGAAAGGACCGGCTGGAAGATGTACAACGCCGCGACGGCGAATAAAAGGAGGAAAAGCGAAAACGCGATGAAACGTTCACTTTTGAAATACGAGACCAGCCTCTTTTTGTCCATCATAAGGTTCTCCAAACCTTGAAACGTGCAAATACCTCTAAACCCTCCCTCAAACGGAGACGAATTCCCATTTGTAAGGGCCTTCAGCGGGAATGTCCAGCATCCGGAAACCGTGGGGGCGTTTGTCGAAATTCCGCGAGGTCGTTTCGGAGTTCAACACTGGCGTCTGCCAGTAGGTACGGTTCGCCATCCGGTGCGTGTGTCCTGCGAGGAAGAAACGGACGCCTGAATCGAGGCAGCGGTCGAGGAACGCATGGCGCGTTTTCAGCGGGTAGTTCTGGTAGGAGTCCGCTTCGTCCGGCTTCCGGTCGAATGGCGGCTGGTGCGTCAACCAGATCACGGGAAGTCCCGCCTTCTTCGCTTCGTCCAGTTCGCGGTCGCGCCAGGCATGATAGTCCGGATGGCTTCCAAGTGCGCGTTCAAACTGTCCGTTCGCCGCGATCAGCCGCCAGCCTTTCATCGTCTGCGCGGTGTAGACGTACCCAAACACGGAGGTGAAGAGGTCGCACTGCGTTTTACTCTTGTCATCCGGAATGTCGTGGTTTCCCGCCGCGACGATCCACGGGACACGGAGCTGTTTCAACAGGCGCGGCCAGTCATGAGAAAGCTCGTTCCAGCGGTTGACCATGTCTCCGCCGAAGAAACAAAGATCCGGCTGCAGTTCGTTGATCTTTTCGATTTCCTTTTCGGCGCGGATGAGGTCGTTTTTATATGCCTCTTTCCCTTTCCCGTCAGAACCGAATCCGAGCTGCGGGTCGCAACAGTGCGCGATCCGGATGGGCGGAAGTCTTCCCCCGCTCGCGCCGAACAGCGGCATCGCGCCCAGGGCTGCGACACCTTGCAGGAATCCTCTCCTCGAAATACCCTCTGCAGAACGACATTGCTCATTCATGGACATCTCTCTTTCTCCTCAAACGGCCTTTGGTTTGTCTACGTGGAGTGAGACGGCCTGTCCGTCCGGTCCCAGGACTTCACGTTTCTGTCCGCACGCCTCCAATACCTGGTCGGTGGTTCGGAAGTGGCATTTACAGCAATCGAGTAGCACCTGCGCCCCGTGCTTTTTGACCAGCTTGACCGCCGCGTCGCGTACGTTGGTCGCGCCTTTCGGGATTTCCAGGTCGTAGGTCTCGCTCATTTTCGCAATCGCCCGCAAGAAGGTCGCGCGCGCCAGGATGGAGGCGGCCGCCACGGCGATGTCGGATTCCGCCTTGTGGTGCTGGTCGAGCTTGTACTTCCGGTTTGCGAGCCCTCGTTTCTTCAAGGCGGATTTCAAGGCGTCCTCGATCAGCTTTTCGTCGCCGAACTGGTCGGCGACGGCGAGCGCCGCGTCCGGCTGCGAAGCGAGCAGTTCCGCGATGCACTGGGCGTGGATCCAGGCGAGGATCCGGTTCGCCGAATGCATCTTTGCGTAAAGCTGGTTGTAGCGTCGGGCACCGATCATGACCCGTTTCAAACGCCCGTTGCCAAGAAGGGTTTCCAGCCTCGCGGCGATGGCGAGGCAGGTGATGTCCGTGAGCTGTTTGCAGTCTTTCACACCGATGTCATGCATCTTCTCGGCGAGTTCCGCGTTGGAATAGGCGGCACAGGCGACGATCGGCCCGAAAAAGTCGCCTTTTCCGCTCTCGTCGCTACCGAGGTGCGGAACACCTGCCGTCGGGTCAAGAACGTCCTCGTACCCGAGCGTGGCGCATTTGAGGATTTCCGGTTCCATCGTGTAGAGGACGAACTCCTCCGCGCCGCGTCCCTGGATCACGCATTTCCCGTTCGTATAGACGTTGATGATGCAATGCGGACCTTCAACCGAGACGACGGTGTACGGCACCCCTGGACGGTGTCTGTACCCGCGTTGGGCGAAAAGGAGGAGAAGCGAAGTCTCCTGCGCTTTCGTAAGCGGGTAGGTGAACGAATTTCTTCTCTTTTCCAGCATGGAGGTTTAGAGTTCTTTCACGCGGATGAAACGGAAGTACGGGGCGGCTTTTCCATGGCGGCCCTGGAACCCGATTCGTCCGTGTGTCGGGATCTGCGCCCAGGGGACGCTCAACCAGGAAGGGATGTCCGAACCGTCGGGATTCTTCTTCGCGTCTTTCCACGCGGAGAGATCGGTGTCCACCGTGATTTCCCCGTTGACGGCGACGCGGATCCGCTTGCCGACCGCCCACACCGTCATCCGGTTCCACTCGCCGGCGGGTTTTGCGTTGTTGACGTTCGGCGCGAGGTGGCCGTACAGGCCGCCGTTGCGTTCCGTCCCCGGCATCTTGCCGGGGTGGACTGCGTTGTCGTCGAGCAGCTGGACTTCCACCGTTCCGGGAATCCAGTTCTTTTTGTTCACACAGTAGATCAGGCAGCCGCTGTTCGCGCCGGGATCGAGCTTGTACTCGAAGTCGAGAATGAAGTTCTGGTAGTCGCGGTTCGACCAGATCGCGGAATCCTTGTTCGCGGTTAGGTCGCCCTCGTCATTGATAAACCAGACGCCCTGTTCAAACTCCGCGTTTGCGAGGTCGAGGTCGAAAAGCGTCCGCCAGTTCGAGGAGTCGGGGTGGACGCGGCGGGCCGTCTGGGGATGCGCAGCGGTTTGCGCCGGTTCCTGCACGGTCGCCTTTGCAACGGGGGGCGTGCCGGGCGCGGGCTTGTCGCCGACGCATCCGGCGAGGATGAACGAGACGGAGAGAAGGCACAGTGGAATCGTTTTCACAAGAATACTCCTTTGTACTTATTTGCGTTTGCGGGTGAAGCGGGCAGTCCAGCCGCCGCCGGGGGCGAACTTGACGGGAATCTTCTGACCGGCCAGCACGGTCACGGTCTTGTGGGCGTAGTCGGTCGCGTCGCGATCCGCGTTCACACCGTCTGCGAAGATCTCCGCGCTCCATGCGCCCGCGCCGAGGAAGGAGGTGTCGATGGCGATGGTCTTCCTGTCCCAGCCGCAGATCGCGGCGGCATACCAGACGTCGCCCTTGCGGCGCGCGAGAGCGGCGAACTCGTCCATTTCGCCGCAAAGCCCCTTGGTGTCGTCCCAGGTGGTGGGCACTTTGCTCATGAAGTCGAAACATTCCCGGTTGGCGAGGTACTGCGAGGGGGAGTCGCAGAGCATCTGCAACGGTGCCTCGAAGAGCGTCATCAGTGCCATCTGGTGGACGCGGGTACCGGGGGCTCCGGGGGTGGAGGGCGTCGGGCGCCATTCTTGCCGAAGAACGTTGCGCATCGCGCCGGGGGTGTAGTCCATCGGCCCCGCGAGCATTCGGGTGAAGACGAGTGTGCAGTCCTTCGTCGGCAGGTACTTGCCACATTTTTGGCCCCACTTGCAATTTTCAAGTCCGTGTACGCCCTCGAAGTTGAGGACGTTCGGGTAACGACGCTGGAGCCCGGACGGCTTGTACATGCCGTGGTAGTCGATCAACAGCTTGTGTCGGGCGGCGACTTCGGCCATTTTCTCCAGGAAGTTGACGATCGCCTGGTCGTCGCGGTCCATGAAGTCGATCTTGAACCCCTTCACGCCCATCTTCGCGTAGTGCGTGGCGACCTCCTCCTCGCGTCCGAGAAACTGCGCCCAGGCCGCCCAGAGGATAATGCCGACGCCGCGCTCGTTCGCGTACTTCACGAGGTGTGTGACGTCGACTTCCGGGTTGAACTCGAAAATCTGCAGGTGCTTCGACCAGCCTTCGTCGAAGATGACGTACTCCACGCCCGTCTTCTGCGCGAAGTCGATGAAATACTCGTAGGTCTTCGTGTTGCAGCCGGCGCGGAAATCCACGCCGATGACGTTCCAGCAGTTCCACCAGTCCCAGGCGACTTTCCCCGGCTTGATCCAGGAGGCATCCCCGATCACGCTGGGCGAAGCGAGCGCGTAGACGATGTCGGACTCGACGAGTTTCGCCAGGTTGTCCGCCAGCATGAAGACGCGCCAGGGGAAGGTGCGCGTTCCGTCCGTCTCGGCGATGAACGCCTCGCGGGACTGGACGCGCTGGTAGCGCGTGGGATGGTCGGTGTATTTGACCCGCCAGTCGTAGAACCGCGTCTTCTGCGGATAGCGGGCGAAGACGCCGACGAGCTTCTTCTCGTCCTGCGCGTCGCGGACGTAGTTCCAGCCCGCGTAGTCGCGCAGGTCGGTCTCGGTGACACACATCGCCGCGCCGTTGAACGCGAACGTGATGGGCGCGTACCAGATGTTCTTGGTGCGGTCTGTCGGGGCGGATCCAACCGTACACCGTTCGTAGACGCCTTCCCAGCTGCACTGGAGCGGATCCCCCTCGCCGCCGCCGTTGTTCAACGCGGCGTAGACGCACTGCGAGGCATCCGCGAACGCGACCTCCGCCGTTTCGTCCAGCACCTTGATACGTCCGCCAATCGACGTGAAGAAACGGTAGGCAACTCCGTCATCACGGGCGGTGAGGTCGATCCCCCAGTCGCCTTCGAAGAACAACCGCTTGCTCTGCGCGAGTTCGTCGATCGACGCCTTCTTGTAGACCGGAGTCGCGACAACGTTGCCCTTGCACGACGTGTCCTTCGTGTCCGTCAGCTTGGGGGCGATGCCGAGCGTGCCTTTCCCTGCGAGCGTGAGGGCGATGGCGTTCGGACCGGAAAGGCGCTTTCCCTTCCGTAGAATCTCGCAAGAAAGGTTAGGCTCGGTGTTGACGCGGATTTCGTTCGCGCCGTCCGGCGACCTGACGCTGACGGTTTCAGCAGAGAGCGTCCACGCAAACGCGGTGGTCAGCGCAACGGCTAGACGGAACTTGTTTTCAGACATGGGATTCCTTTCTCGTTTCGTTTATAAAGGGTCATTCGACGACGCCGGTGGGGAGTGGCTGCGCCTCCTGTTCGCGTTCCAGCTCTTCCTCTTGCCGTTGTTTTTCCAGCTCCTGGAGGGCGGCCTGCTTCGCCATTTCAACCAGTTTCTTGGTATGTTCCTCACTTTGCTGTTTGGCAAGCGCGGCCTGTTCCTTGCGTTCGCGCTCCGTGCGCGCGGCACGTTCCTTCATGCGCTCCATGAAAGACGAACCGGCCGGAGGGATCGGGGCAGGGGGCTGCAGGGACGAGAGCTGGCGGACGGTTTGCGGCGGGGCTGCGGGAGCGGGGGGCGCTGCCGATGCCACGGAGACCGTGTTCGACATCGTGGCTCCCTTTGAACCGGCGGGGGCGTCGATCAGTCCCTCGCCCAGTTTCATGGTGATGACTATGTCGTTCTTCTTCAGCTGCGCCCACTCCTTGTCGTAGTCCGCGTCGACAATCGACCAGCCCTTCCGTTCGTCGCCCACTGCCATGTAGAAGTTGATCGGCGGCTTCTCGTCCGTGTCCGTGAACCCGACCATCACCTCGCCGTCGGGGTTGATGTTCACGCAAGAGACCTTCACGCCTTTCGCCAGCTGCTGCTGTTCAACGCGGATTTCCTCGGCGGTTTTGATCTCCTCCTCGGTCATCACAGGGGCGGGTTCTGGCTCGCCATCCTCCGAGAAATTCGGGGGCAATGGCCCGAACGGCATTCGGTCGAGAATCGACTGATAACGGTCGATGGCATATGGCTTGTAGGTCTGCGCGGCCGAAACGGCCCCGCAACACACCAGCGCAATCAAGATGGAAAGCACAAATTTCATGGACGTAAGGATACCAAAAAAATTCCCCTTTGAAAAGCGAAAACACACCTTGAACGAATGGAAAAATACCTTGTCCGCCATGTCGTTTCTGGTACGAGCCCCTAACGAACATTCAACCGCGAAACGCGGGCTGAACGCCCGTACCGAAGGCGCATTTACCTTTGACTTGATTTTTCCCTTTTGCGGGGGTATACTAAAGCGCAACACGTTTCAACGCCAAAGGGATTTTGCATGTGTTCTGATGACGCTTTGCTGTTCGTCTTGCAACTCGGCGTGACGCTTATGTCCGCCTGGTTGGGAGGTCTTCTTTTCGCCAAATGGAAGTTGCCCGTCCCGCTTGGCGCGTGTGTCGCCGGGATTCTTGCGGGGCCTTTCGTCCTGGGCGGCTTGCCGATCCCCGGTTTCCCGGAGGGGTTGCTCGCGTCTTTCACGAAGGGGACGATGTTTCAGGCGACGGTGCTTTTCTGCGCGATCCCGTATCTGTTTGCAATGGGGATGGAGACCGACCTCGGGGTTTTCCGCACCCCCTGCCGCGGCGCGCTGGCGGGGTTATGCGGCGGCCTTGTCGCCGCGCTCGCGGGGGCGGGTGTCGTTTGGTGGCTGTCGCCGGCGACACCGACCGCCGCGACGCTTGTGCTCACCGCTTCGGTGGCGGCGGCGGGTGGCATGGGACTCGCCTCCCGCGTCCTTGCCGATCGCAACCAGTTGGCAGCGGCGTCCGGACGGCGCGTTTTCGCGGGGACGCTCGCGCTCGACCTCCTCGTGGTGGTCCTCCTGACCGTCGGGGTACACTGCGCGTCTGGAAATTCGTGGACGTCGTTTGCGACGGGGTTTGCGGCTGCGCTCGGCTGTTTCCTGTTGGTCCGCAAGGTTGACCGCCGTCTGGCCCGGCGTGGATCCGCCGCGCAATGCCTGGTTTTTGCGCTCGGCCTCCTTTTCCTGTTGACCGGAGTGTTCCGCCTCCTTTCCCTGCCCTCGTGCGCGGGGGCGTACCTGCTCGGCCTCGCCTACGCGCGCTCGGAGGCGAAGGAACGTCTTGCCCGGTTGCTGCGCGTTCCGCTGTCTGTCTGCCTTTTGATGCTGGCCTCGCTTCTGGGGATGGCGGTGGATCCCGCCGCGCTGCAATTGCCTGCCGTCGTCTTCGCGGCGTTGTTCTTCGTGCTGGCGACGGCAGCGGCGAAGGTCGTCGGAACGCTGGCCGTTTTGCGCCTGGGCAAGACGCCGCTCCCGGATGCCGCGTTGACGGGGTTCGCGTTGACGGGGAAGGGCGGGCTCGCGTTGTTGGCCGCGGGGACGGCTTTCCTGTGCGACGCGGTTCCGCGCCCGGTGTACAGTGCGGGCGTGGCGTGGCTGGTCTTGTTCGCGGCCGCCGTCTCCCTCCTGCTTCGGAAATGGGTACGGCCGTCCCCCGAGTCGCGGGTCCTTTCCTTCCACTTCCCGAATGCCGGCGTGGCCGGAGCGCTCGCCTATTCGCTCCGCGTCGGTTTACGGCACGAGGGTTTCTTCACCGCGACGCTGGATAACGACCGGAACCTCTGTCTGGCGCGGAAAGACGGCCTGGCCGTGCGTCTGTTGCACCGGGGCGAGGAGTTGCAGATCGCAATTCCGGAGGACGCCCGCCCCGTACTGGACTTGATGGTAGACGAATCCGTCCTCGCGCTGGAACAGGCGTTGGACGAACTGCACAAGCCTTTCCGCCGGGACGGGGGGGGACATGCGGGCGCGGCAGAACGCGTCGCGCCACATCGGAAAATCCTGCTCGACGTTCTTTCTCCGGACACGATGATCCCGCATCTCCGGGGAAAGACCCGCGAGGCGTGCATTCGCGAACTGTTGATGATTCTCGTTGAACAAGGCGCGATTCACAGCATCAGCGGGACGTACGCGCAGATCCTCCAGCGCGAAGCGGCGATGTCCACGGCGGTGCATAGCGGAATTGCCTGCCCCCATGCGCGCACGACGGAAGTCGAACGCCTCGTCTGCGCGGTGGGACTGGCCCCCGATGGGGTGGCATTCGGCGCACCCGACGGAACCCCGTCGCGGGTGATTGTCTTGACGCTCAGTCCGGCGGACGCCCCCACTCCGTATCTGGAGTTCATCAGCGCGGTGAGCGGTGTCTTGCAGGACGAAGCGAATGTTGCGACCCTGGAGAAGTGCCAGACCTCCGGCGAAATGTTCGCCGTCCTCACGGCGGATCGGGGTGCGGAGGTGTGACGTTTTTACTGGTAATGGAAGAGGGAAGGGAGTAAACTTCCCGCCCGCTTTCACGTACAAGAACGGAGTCAGAGATGGAGAACCAGAGAAAATCGATTGCGGAGCGGGTTCGCGGGTTGCGCGACGCCTCCGATTTCAGTGCCGAGGAAGTCGCCCGGCGGGCGGGTATCCCCTTGACCGATTACGTCCGGTATGAAAACGGCGAGCTTGACGTGCCGATGAGTACCGTCTCGATTCTGGCGGCGCTCTACAAGGTTGAGCCGACGGCGATTCTCACGGGGGGCGATGCCCATGCGCACGTCTTCCGGGTCACGCGCAAAGGCGAGGGCGCGGTTGTCGCGCGCCGCAATGTCTACCACTACGAGGCGTTGAGCGTCCTTTTCTCCGGCAAGAAGATGGAGCCGTACATCGTCACCGTCGAACCTTCCCTGAAGGAGCTTCATCTGAACACGCATCCCGGGCAGGAGTTCAACTATGTCCTTTCCGGACGGATGCGTCTCACGGTGGACGGGAAAGAAATCGACCTGGGAACCGGCGACAGCATTTATTTCGACGCGACGAAACCCCACGGTATGCAGACGCTCGGCGACGAGCCGGCGAAGTTTCTGGCGATCATCACCGCGTAACGGAGCAGAGAAGCCATCATGAAATTACCTTGGTTGGAACAGGACGATTTCACATCCGTCGAAGCGTTCAGACAGCATTGCCGCATCCATCTTCCGGAGACGTTCAACTTCGCGTTCGACGTGGTGGACAAGATTGCGGCGGAGGATCCCGTCCGCATCGCGATGCAGTGGTGTAACGACGAAGGTGAAGAACGCACCTTCACCATGGCCGACATCCGCGACTGGAGCAACCGCGCAGCCAATGCCTTCTGGCGGCTGGGGGTTCGACGGGGCGACAAAGTGATGTTGATCCTCAAACGCCGCTACGAGTATTGGTTCGCGCTGATGGGATTGAGCAAAATCGGCGCGGTCGCGATCCCCGCGACCAACCTCCTGAAGGCGCACGACATCACCTACCGTGTTCAGGCGGGGAGCATCAAGATGTTGCTCGTCGTCAACGAGACCTCCATCCGTGAAGCGGTCGAAGAGGCTGCGACGCAGGCGGAAATCCCGCTGCGTGCGCTTGTCCGCCACAACGGCGCGGAGGGCTGGCTCGATTTCAACGCGCTCATGGACGCCGAACCTGCGACGCTCGACGAGTCGCGTTGCGCGCGCGGCACCACCGCGAAAGACATGATGCTGCTCTATTTCACGTCCGGCACGAGCGGCATGCCGAAAATGGTCGCGCACAACATGATGTACCCGCTCGGACACATCATCACTGCGAAGTTCTGGCAATGCTGCAAGCCCGGCGGGCTGCACCTCACCGTTGCGGAAACCGGTTGGGGGAAGGCGGCCTGGGGCAAGATCTACGGGCAGTGGATGTGCGGTTCCGCGATCATGGTCTATGACATGGACCGTTTCCATCCGAAAGACCTCCTGCACGTGATCGAGAAGTACAAGGTCACCACTTTCTGTGCGCCGCCGACCGTTTATCGGTTCCTTATCCAGGAGGACTTGTCGCAGTACGACTGGTCGAACATCACCCATTGCACGACGGCGGGCGAGGCGTTGAACCCGGAAGTGTTCCAGCGGTTCCAGAAGGCGACCGGGCATCGCATTTACGAAGCGTTCGGACAGACGGAGACCACTGCGCTCACGCTCAACCCGCCGTGGATTCCTCCTCGCCCCGGTTCGATGGGGATCGCTTCGCCCGAATACGACCTTGTCGTGATGGACGCGGACGACCATCCCTGCGAGGCCGGTGCGGAAGGACAGCTCTGCATCCGCACCGATAAACACGTTCCCGCCGGATTGTTCATGGAATACTACCGCGCGTCTGAGTTAACCGAACGCCAGTGGCGTGCGGGTGTCTACCACACCGGTGATGTCGTCTGGCGCGACGAGGACGGCTACTTCTGGTTCGTTGGACGTGCCGACGACGTGATCAAATCCTCTGGCTACCGTATCGGGCCGTTTGAAGTGGAGAGCGCGCTGATGGAGCATCCCGCCGTCACCGAGTGCGCCATCACCGGAGTGCCGGATCCCGTGCGCGGTCAGGTCGTCAAGGCGACCATCGTCCTCTCGCGCGGTTACGAGCCGTCCGAGGCGTTGGTCAAGGAATTGCAGAACCATGTCAAGCGTGTCACCGCACCGTACAAATATCCCCGCGTCATCGAGTTCGTGAAAGAGTTGCCCAAGACCATCAGCGGAAAGATCCGCCATGTCGCGATCCGTGAGAAGGACGCTTCGCCGCAGACGGAGGGAGCGAATTGACGCCAGTTCCCGGCACATTCGAAGTTTTGCATGAAGACGCGCACAGCGGTGCGCGGACGGGGCGCCTCTGGACGGCGCACGGCGCGATCGACACGCCCGTCTTCATGCCGGTCGGGACGCAGGCCACGGTCAAGGCGGTTGAACCGCGTGACTTGTTGGAGGCGGACGCCTCCGTCATCCTCGGCAATACCTATCATTTGATGCTCCGCCCCGGGATGGAGGTCATGGGGACGTGCGGCGGGCTTCACCGCTTCATGCATTGGGACCGTCCCATCCTGACCGACAGCGGCGGTTTCCAGGTCTTCAGTCTTACCAACCTGCGTAAAATCAAGCCGGAGGGCGTGGAGTTCCGTTCCCACATCGATGGCGCGAAATTCCTGCTCGGTCCAAAGGAATCCATGTACGTGCAGCGGATTCTTGGAAGCGACATCGCGATGTGTTTCGACGAGTGTATGCCTTATCCGTGCGACGAGGCGTATGCCGCACGTTCCGTCAGGCAGACGCTCGCATGGGAGGCGGCGAGCCTGGAACAGGAGAAGGCGCCGGGACAGCTTCGTTTCGCCATCGTGCAAGGCGGGATGTATCCCGCGCTTCGGGAACACTGTGCCAAAGAACTGGTTTCCATCGGCTTTGACGGCTATGCCGTTGGCGGGGTTTCCGTCGGCGAACCGGAGAACGAGATGTACCCCGCCGTCGAGAACAGTGTGAAGTGGCTGCCCCGCGAGAAACCCCGTTACGTCATGGGGTTGGGTGACCTTATGCAGATGGCGGAGTGCGTCGCGATGGGCGTCGATATGTTCGACTGCGTCTGCCCGACTCGCGTCGCCCGCCACGGGACGGCGTATACGCGCCACGGGCAGTATCCGGTCAAGGCGGGGCGTTGGAAGGACGACCTCCGTCCGGTGGAGGAAGGATGCGGTTGTTACTGTTGCAGCAACTTTACCCGCGCCTACGTCCGCCACCTCGTCCATGTCGGGGAGATCCTCGGCGTCCGCCTGCTGACGCTCCACAACCTCCACTTGTACATGGCGTTCATGCGCGAAATGCGCGAGGCCATTGCCAATGACTGTTTCCTTGAATGGAAATGCGAACAACGTGCGAACCTTCGCGGTGCGTGAAAGATTTGTGAAAAGGGATAGGAAGATGACGACACACGGGAAAAAACAGATTGCGGCTGCCATGAAGGCCGTTCTCTGCGCAGTGTTCATGGTTGCGGTCACGGAGGCGGGTGCCGAGCCGGTCCGGAGGCTTGTCCTCTCCGATGAATCCCGCGGGCGTATCCACTATTACGATTCATCAGATCCCGGAAAATGTTTTTTCGTGAACGCGGAGAAGACCACATGGGACCTCCAGCGTGTCGGCCCCGTCGTTCCTGGAAAGATCGGGCGTTACCGGTATGTGTGCCGGAACGGGTTCAAAGTGGTTGATCTGGACGAACGTCGTGACGTGGATGAGTTCCGCCATCCGTCCATCGCCGGCCTTTCCGCCGTCAGTTCGTTGCCCGACGGCGGGTTCGTCGTCTGCGTCAATCCGCGCGGCAAGAAGAACGAACCCAAGAAACGCGCCGTGTTGCTGAGGAAGTTCTCGAAAGACCGCCGCCTTGTGGCGACCTATACCTGTTCCGGCATTTTCAACGCCCGCACGATGACGCTCCTGCCCGGCGGAAAGGAGGCGTTGATCGCCCATGAAAAAGGGTTTTCCCGTGTACGCCTTCCCGATGCAGACAAGGATATGGAGGTTTCGGAGGCCAGGCATTTCGCGATGCCGCATAGCCGTAACATGTACCATGCCGTCACGTCGTTGGACGGGAAGGGCTATTGGACCGGTGCCGGCTATGCCGCAGAACTTGTCCGTTTCGCGTTGGACGGCAAAGTGGAGAAAGTGTGGCCCGCCCCGGTCGAAGAAGGGAAAAAGGGATATTTCTTCGCTTCAGTGAAAGAATTTCCGAACGGCCATGTCTTGGTCGCCAACTGGACAGGGCACGGCGCCGGCGATTCAAAGCGTGGATGGCAACTTCTGGAATTCGACGAAACGGGGAAGGTTGTCTGGTCGCTGTATGACCCAGCCCTGTTTGGCTCGATACACGGTTTCGTCGTGCTTGCGTATCCCGGCCTGACGGAAGGCAAATAGATTTTCCCCGCACCGGGGGGCCGAAGTGGTTTACGAGGAACCCTTCCCGGTGAAAAGCCCCGCTGCCGAAAAGAGGCCGAACGCCGCGATGTCCGCCGCCACGATGGTCGGACCGACCGGCGTGTCCCAGAGGATCGACGTCAAAATCCCGGCGAGCGAACAGGCGACGGAAAGTACCGCCGAACAGATCAGTACGCTCCGGAAACTTTTGAAGACACGCATCGCGGAGAGCGCCGGAAAGACGATCAACGCGGAGATGAGCAGTGCGCCGACCAGGTTCATCGCCAGCACGATGATTACCGCGATGATCACAGCGAGCATCTGGTTGTAGGCGCGGGCGCGGACGCCGGTCGCCTGTGCAAAATCTTCATCGAACGTCACGGCGAAGATTCTGTGGTAGAAGAAGAGAAAGAAAGCGAGTACCGCGCCGGAAAGGCCGACGCAGAGCCAGACCTGATCCGGCCCGAGCGTGAGGATCGACGTCGAGCCGAAGAGCGTTCCGCAGACGTCACCCGACAGGTTCGATGTCTTGGCGAACAGGTTCATCAGGAGATAGCCGAAGGCAAGCGCGCCGACCGAGAGCATTGCGATCATGGCATCGCCCTTGAGTTTCATCCGCCGTCCCCCGCTCAACACAAGGACTGCCGCAAGCGTGGTGATCAGGAGGATTACCGGCATGTTGTTCGTGAAGCGCAGGACGGCGGCGACCGCCATCGCGAAAAATGCGACGTGTGACAGCCCGTCCCCGATGAACGAAAACCGTTTCAACACGAGCGTCACGCCGAGCAGCGAGGAACAGAGCGAGACCAGGACGCCTACGATCAGGGCGTACCGCACAAACGGGAAACTCAGGTATTGGCAAATCTGGTCGATCATGCCTCCCCCCTCCTACGCGCGAACGACCGTGCAAATGCACTGGCCCGGTATGCGGCCACCGTCCCGAAGAAAGACCCCCCGCGCGCGATGTGGAGGATGTGGGACGCATAGGTCAGGGCTGCCTCGAAATCATGTGACACCATCAGGATGGTGATCCGGTCTTTCCGGTTTAATTCTTCGATTACGTGGTACATCGAAACCTGCATGGCGGGATCGAGTCCGGCGACGGGTTCATCGAGCAGCAGCATTTTCTTGGTCGCGCAAAGCGCGCGCGCCAAAAGGACGCGCTGTTGCTGTCCTCCGGAAAGTTCACGGTAACACCGTTTCGCCAGCGGCAGAATCTCCATCCGCTCCATATTCCGGCGTGCGAGTGCCTTTTCGCGCAACGAATAGAACGGTTTCCACCCGCAGCGGTTCAGGCAACCCGAAAGTACGACTTCGCGGACAGATGCGGGGAAGTCGCGCTGGATCGCCGACTGCTGAGGCAGGTACCCCAGTTCGTCGCGCTTGAACCCATCCCCCGTCTCGATCGTCCCGCCCTCCGGCGGAAGGAGTTGGAGCAACGTTTTCATCAACGTGCTTTTCCCCGCCCCGTTTTCGCCGAGGATGCACAGGTAATCGCCCCGTTCGACCGAAAAGTTCAGGTCTTCGAGGATTTTCACGCCGCCGTATCCGACGGACAGGTTGTGGCACGAAAGCAAGGACATGGGACTAGTTGACCGCCTTCTTCAGGTTTTCTAGGTTTTGGCGCATGATACCCAGATAGGTGGCACCGTGTTCAACATCCTCTTTCGCGGTCCCCTGCATGGAATTCAACGTGAGGATCGGACGGTCCGGGCGTTTCGTGTTCTGGAGGATAGTCCGGGCGATCTGACGGCCCGAACCTTCAAGGATGAAAATCGCGGGCAAATCCAGTTCATCCATCTTTTCCGAGAGGGAGGCGATGGTCTTGAAACTCGCCGCCGTTTCCGACGAACAGCCGGGGAACGCGGCGTAACACGTCAACCCGTAGTCGTCCGCCGGGTATCGGAACGGGAACCGGTCGCCGAACAGCAACACCTTGCGTGGCGCGGCGGATACGGCCGCCCTGTAGGCTTCGTCCAAGGCTCGCAAGTCGCCGAGGTAGGCGGCGGAACGCCTCCGGTACGCCGTTGCGTTCACGGGGTCACATTCTGCGAAGAGTTCCGCGAGACGGGAACAGGCCGCCTGTGCGAGGCGAAGCGAAAGCCAGATGTGTTCGTCGACTTCCCGGTCTGCCGTTTCGTGGCGATGCCCGCAACCGGCGACCTCCTCGTGCGTTTCCGCCTTGACGGCTCCGTTCAATAGGTTCAACAGGTTGACGGCGCGGACTTTGGTTTTTGCATTCCGTGCAAACAGATCTTTCACCCATGCATCGGACTCGCCCCCTACGTACAGGAAGACGTCGCTGGAAAGGATCTTGACGATATCCCCCGCCGAGGGCTGGTAACTGTGCAGATCCACCCCGCTGTCGAGCAACAGGTCTACCGACTTCGCCTCTCCGCCGGCGATCTGCCGCGCCCAGTCGAACACAGGGAAAAGCGTCGCCGTGACGATCAAGCCCCCCTGCGAGTCTGTGGAAGGAACCTGTGCCCCATGCGCTGAGGCGGAGAGAGAGGCGGCGAAGGCCGCGATGAGAAACCAGCGGTTCATTTCGCCGCCTTTCCCTTGCCGCGCGCTTTGGAACAGGAACGGCATTTTCCGTAAAGCACCGTTTCAAAACGGTCGAGCGTGAACGCCTTGTCGTGTGCGACAAGACTGGCGAGTTGCTCCGTCACGACTGCATCCACATGGAACGTCTTGCCGCAGCTGGTGCAGGAGAGGTGGAGCTTTCCGGCACAATCGGAATCTGCGAACTGGTAGCATATTTCGGTACTTTCCGGGACTACGCGGCGGCGGAGGCATCCCTCCGCCTCCAGTGCGGCAAGATTTCGGTAGACGGCGCTCTGGCTGATTCCCGCGCCGCGCAGTTCATCCGCGATCTGCCGTGCCGACAAAGCCTCATCGACATGTTTGCGGAGATACCCCAGAAGCGTCTCCCGTTGATGTGTCGCGTATTTTTCCATACGTTTCTCCAATTTGCGAACCGTTCGCAAATCAAGATACCCCTCAATCCCTCCGTTTGTCAAGAAGGTTTTTGACACGGTACAGGTATCGTGGTATGCTAGGATACATGAAAACACGCATGAAAGAGTTTCTTTTTTGGTTCTGCGCCCTTCTTCCGGTCTGTCTCGCCGCCGGTATCCGTGATCAGGTGCGGATTGACCTTTTCACCGAGCCGGGGTGCGGGGAGTGCGAGAAGATCAAGCGCGAAGTCCTTCCGAAACTGGAGGAGGAGTTCGAGGGACAGTATGAACTGACCTTGCACGACACGACGAAGGAGGAGACGATCCCGCTTCTTGTGGCGTATATGGACAGATGCGGCGTGACGCAGAATGCGGCCGCCTCCATCGTGGTCGATCACACTCGTTTTCTCGCCGGATATGAGACGGTTTCGACGGGGTTACTGGACGTGGTGGACGGTTGTCTCGCTTCCCGACAGGTTCCTGGGTGGAAACCGCCGGATCCGCCTGCGGTCGAAGGGGCAGGGGGGAGTGCAACGGTCGAAAAACGGCTCAGCGGCTTCACCGTTCCTGTGGTTGCGTTGGCGGGGTTGCTCGACGGGTTCAACCCCTGTGCCATTTCCACGTTGATTTTCTTTCTCAGCGTGCTCGCCATTTCGAAGGCGGCTGTACGGACACGGCTTCTCGTGGGCGTATCGTTCATCTTTGCGTCGTTCCTGGTGTACATGGGGCTGGGGCTGGGATTCTTTTACACGTTGCGCAGCCTTCCCGGATTCCCGGTTGTGAAACTTGCCATCAACGCCATCTTGGGGCTTTGTCTGATCCCGCTCGCCTATCTTTCCCTTCGGGATTCCTTCCGCTTCCGCAAGACGCAGCGGGCGAGTGACGTTTCGTTGCAGATTCCCGATTCGGTGAAAAAACGGATCCACTCATTCATGAACGAACGCCTCGGCTGGGGCGGACCGGTCATCGGGGGGCTCGTCGTCGGCGCGGGCGTCACCGTTCTGGAAAGTGTCTGCACGGGGCAAAGCTATGTGCCGACGTTGATGTTCATCATCAAGGATTCGCCCTCGAATCTCCGCGCCTGGTGGCTTTTGGCGTTGTATAACCTGTTGTTCGTCCTCCCTTTGATCGTGGTCTTCGTGCTTTTCCACCGGGGATTGCAGATCCCGAAGCTTCTGGAATGGAGCAAACGCAACCTGGTGACGGCAAAAATCCTACTGGGGCTTTTCTTCGCGTTGATGGCGGTACTCCTGCTTTGGGAACCGGTCGCCAAGTTAATCGCATACCTTACCACCCGTTGACGAGGTTTGTTTGAACGCCTCCGCCGGACAGTTCAACGCAGCCGTACCGTATCCGCGCCTTTCGCTTTTCGGGAAGGTGTACGAGGTGGACTACATCCCTTCGCGCCGGGCGAAATCCGCCGCCGTCGGCGCAGACCGGATAGCCGTCTTGTTTCCCCCTGCCGCGCCCCCGGAGGCGTGGAAGTCGTTTCTCGCCCGGTTCTACAAAGAACAACTGGACGCGGTCTTGCCGGCAATGTTGGCGACATGGTCGGTGCAACTCGGCGTTAACCCGTCGGGGTACGCGGTCAAACGGATGCATACGCGCTGGGGTACCTGTAATCCACATACACGGCAAATCTGGTTCAGCCTCATGCTCGCCGATGTTGCGCTTCCCTTGGTCGAATACATCGTCGCGCACGAGCTCTGCCATCTGCTGGAAGCCTCGCACAACGCACGTTTCAAGTTCCTGATGACGAACGCGATGCGCGACTGGCGTACACGCGTTCAAGAACTCAACCACCCGGCCGTCCGTCTCGATGTCTACACGGCGGCTTCCCTTTGAGAAAATGACACAGAAAGGAAAACCATGATGAATAGAAGAGAATTTCTTGCAGCCGGAGCGGGAATGGTGCTGGCAACCGGGCTTCACGCGGCCCCGGTTGCGGATACGTCAAAAGTGCCGGAGAAAAAACTACGCGGTTTCAAGCCGCTCTATCTCGAACGGATTAAAATCGAGGCCGGAGCGGAACGCCCCTTCAAGGCGGTTCATGTCTCCGACACGCATATCGTCCGCGCTGATGCAACGGAGAGTGATTCGCGCAAGGTACAGCTTGCCGCCCGCCGGTATCCGTCTATGGCGTACGGGGAACATTATCTCGCCGAGGCTGTACTGGCGGCGCGGCGTGACAACGCCCTTCTTCTCCACACGGGCGACATGATCGACTTCGTCTCCGGCGCCAATCTTAACCTCGTGGAGCGGTATTTCGGATCCGGCGACTGGTTTGTTTCGTCGGGGAATCACGAGTTCTCGAAATACGTGGGCGAGGCGTGCGAGGATGCCGCCTACAAGGCCGACAGTTTCGCGTATGTCTCGGCGCATTATCCAAACGACCTCACGTTCGCCTCCCGTGTCGTAAACGGCGTGAATTTCATCGCCGTGGACGATGTTTATTACAACTTCACGGAAGCGCAGCTCGTACTTCTCCAGAAGGAAGTCGAAAAAGGGTTGCCGATTGTGCTAATGTGCCATGTGCCGCTGTATACGCCCCGACACTACGAGGCGGAACTGAAGAAGACGGGTGGCGTGTGTTCCTATGAGACGGGAGTCCCTGACGAACTGGTTAAGACGTGGCGCGGACGCACCTGGCCGAAGGGGCAGGAGTGGCGAGACAGGCGCGTCCAGCAACGCGCCGACGCATCGACCAAAGAGTTTATTAAATATCTGAAGGCGCAACCGCTCCTGAAGGCGATCCTTTGCGGACACTGCCATGCGTTCTGGAAGGAGCCGTTCTCGCCGGGCGCCGTCCAGTACGTCTGCTCCGCTACATATCGTGGACAGGGATACGCGATCGAGTTCGTGTAAACGGCATCCGCACGGGGGCGGACTAACGGCGTTCGCAGGGCAGGGCGGACAAGAGGAAATAGGAGTCCGACGCATAGGCCCCCGCCTTTCCGCCCGACAGAGGCAAGCCCGCCGGCAAGCCGGACGCCGCGCCCGAAACGCGAAAGAATCGTCTATCCCAAAAGCGAAGAGGAGATCCAGTCGGTTCTCACCCGGCACAATTCGGTAGATACTCTGAATCTCCCGTGCCGTCGCGAAGTTCCCGCATCCGATGAAAGCAAACAAACGGATTTGCTCACGCCTACCGGCGTTCGCGAGGAGGATGTGAGCCGCGTCAACGGCGAACAAATCCGTGTGCTAGAAGGGAATCGGGATTGTCGAGTCATGGATAATGAGGGTTAAAGATCACGAACATTTCCACAGTTTTCCTCGAAAAACCTAAAACATTCGGCTCGCCGGGACGGCTCACCCCACCTCGCTAACGGATGCGGGGGGGGCGTCCCTCCCGGTGAGCGTGGCCTAGCGGGGATTGCCAACGTGTTCCTTCAGCCAGTTGACGGCTTCCTTAAGAAGTGCCCGGTTCTTTTCAACTAGTTCGGGCTTCTTCTTGAAGGAGGCGTCGAGCGCAGACTGGAGGTGTTCCGGCTTCAACCCGGTCGCACCGAGTTCCATCAACGCGGCGAGCATCATCGTATTCGCCGCTTTCGGGACACCAAGTTCGATGGCGAGGTCAATCGCCGACATCTGCACGACTCGGACACCCTCCGGCGGTTTGACTTCCAGCGGGACGGTACTGTCCACGATCGCCAGGCCGCCTGGCACGACATCGCCGATGTACCGTTCGTAGGAGGGACGGTTCATGCAGACAAGGACGTCCGGATGGTCTACGGCGGGACAGCCGATGGGCGTCCCCGAAATCACGACCGAACACTGGGCGCTGCCGCCACGCTGTTCCGGCCCGTAGCTGGGATACCAGCTTGTGAAACGGCGTTCCATGCGCGCGGCCTCCGCGACGCAGATGCCGAGGGAGAGGATGCCCTGTCCGCCGAATCCGGTGAATTTCAGACGGAGTTCCTTGAAGCCGGGATCGACGGTCGCCGGGGGAAGGGCGGTTTCGCCTGACTCGAAATATTCCTGCGGCGTCGGTTTCGGCGCGGGTGCGGCGCGGGGCGTTGCCTCGGCGGTGTTGTCGCGCAGCGTGCCGAGGGGGAATTCCTGTTCCATCTGCTCGATGCAGAACTTCGCCGCCTTCACAGGGGAAAGTCCGAGGTTCGTGGGGCAGGGGGAGATCACTTCGACGAAGGCGTACCCCTTACCGTCGCGCTGGATTTCCAACGCCTTGCGGATCGCGGCCTTCGCCTGCATGATGCGGCGGGTATCGGCGACACTGACGCGCGTGATGTAGACGGGGGCGCGGAGCTGGTTCAGCGTCTCGCAGACGTGGATGGGGTACCCCATCGTCAACGGGTCGCGTCCGAACGGCGAGGTCTTCGTCTTCATCCCGACAAGGGTGGTCGGTGCCATCTGGCCGCCGGTCATCCCGTAAATCGCGTTGTTGATGAAGATGACGGCCATGTGTTCGCCGCGGTTCGCGGACTGGAACGTGTGGTTCATGCCGATCGCCGCGAGGTCTCCGTCGCCCTGGTAGGAGATCACGACGGCATCCGGGCGGACGCGGTTCACCGCGCTACCGACGGCGGCGGCGCGGCCGTGGGCGGCGCCGATGTTTCCACAGTCCCAGTAGTAATAACCAAACACGCCGCATCCGATTGGGTTAACCATCACGGTGCGGTCTTGGAGACCCAGCTCGACCATCGCCTCCGTCACAAGCTTATGCACGATGCCGTGCCCGCATCCCGCGCAGTAGTGCGTGGCGCGGGTGTGTTTGCCGCTCCGGTCGAAGGTTTCGTACATTCCGACGGTTTTGATCTCTTTCATCTTACCGGCCCATCACTTTCTTTGCGGCTGCGACCACCTCGTCTACGGTTACGACCACGCCGCCCATCCGGTGGCAAAGGGGGATGTCGTGGTATTGTTTCGCGTCGCGCGCGAGGTGCATCAAGGCGTCGTCCCGGAACTGTCCCGCGCTCAATTCGACCGCGAGCGCCTTGCGTCCGTCCAGCACGGCGGCGAGCGTCGCAGTCGGGAAGGGGTTGAGGGTGATCGGGCGGAATACGCCGGCGCGGATCCCCTCCTTGCGGAGCTGTTCGGCGGCGGTTCGGGCGATACGGCTGGAGATACCATAACCGATCAGGACGATTTCCGCGTCGTCCGTCAGGTAGGATTCGCTCCTGACATCTTCGGTGTACGTCGCGTACTTGCGCTGAAGGTCGATGTTGAACTTCTCCTGCGTGGGCGCATCGAGGTAGATGGAGGTGATGAGGTTGGGACGTGTCTTGGCCGTCCCCTGCACGGACCAGGAGGTGGTGTCTGGGCGTTCGCACATTTTTTCGGGAAGGGTCAGGGTCTCCATCATCTGCCCGATCAGGCCATCCGCCAGCACGACGGCGGGGGTGCGGTGTTTGACGCTGAGGCGGAACGCCTCGATCGTGAGGTCGCACATCTCTTGCGCGTTCGCGGGTGCGAGGCAGAGGCACTGGTAGCTGCCGTGGCCGCCGCCTTTGACGGCCTGGTTGTAGTCGGCCTGCTCGGGGTAGACGTTACCGAGTCCCGGCCCCGCTCGCATCACGGTGACGACGACGGCGGGAAGCCCCGCACCGGCCATGTAGGAAAGCCCTTCCTGCATCAGGCTGAAACCGGGGCCGCTGGTCGCGGTCATCGCCAGCGCACCTGCGGAGGCCGCGCCGTAGACCATGTTGATCGAGGCCGTCTCGCACTCCGCCTGCAGGAATTCGCGCCCGCAGGAAGGGAACCATTTCGCCGCCGCGTGGGCGATTTCACTGGCGGGGGTGATCGGATACCCGAAGTAGGCGTCGCATCCGGCGTACAACGCGCCGATGATCACCGCCTCGTTTCCTTTGATGAATTTTGTGGTCATGGTTGAAACTCTCCCGGCTAGGCTTTCTGGACCTTGATGGCGTAGGGTTCCGGACAGTTGTAGAAACAGACCGCGCACCCGATGCAGCCTTCACCCTGGTAAGTGACGGGGTATACGCCCCGGTTGTTCAGGACGGTCCCGAGCTTCAGGCATTTCTTCGGGCAAGCATCCACGCACCGCCCACAACTTTTGCACTCGTCCGCGTCAATCACCGGACGGGGTAGTTTCGACGCCTCTTCCTCGCTATTCGTGTTACCCATATCGTTCTTCTCCTTGCAAACGGGCGTGTAGTATAGCGCAAAAGAGGCCGGATGACAAATACCAATTCCTCCTTTCCATCCAGTTGTATTTGTGGTAGAATAAAAAGTGTCTCGTGTGAATCGAGGATGGGTACCTGCGTGTTCGCCTTTTGGATAGACTAAGGAGGAGAAATGGAACTTACACTTGTCTCGGAGAAAATCCAGGCCGGCCGTGCAAAGGAGGTCAAGGCGCTTGTACAGCAGGCGCTTGACGAGGGCATGGATCCGCTCAAGATCCTCAACGAAGGTCTCATGGCCGGTATGGCCGTCATCGGTAAGCGGTTCAAGGACGGAGAGGCATTCGTCCCTGAAGTCCTTGTCGCGGCGCGCGCGATGAACAAGGGTGCCGAGATCCTCAAACCCGTCCTGGCCGCAGCCGGTGTCAAGTCTTCCGGGAAAGTCTGTATCGGCACCGTTCAGGGCGACCTCCACGATGTCGGCAAGAACCTCGTCAAGATGATGCTTGAATCCAAGGGGCTGGAAGTCCTCGACCTCGGTACCGATGTCCCTCCTGAGAAATTCGTCGAAGCCGCCCGCGACCATGGGTGCAAGGTGATCTGCTGTTCGGCGCTCCTGACAACGACGATGCCCGTGATGCGCGATGTCGTCGAAGCGTTCAAGGCCGCGGGGATCCGTGACAAAGTCCGCATCATGATTGGCGGTGCCCCCGTTACGGAAGCCTTCTGCCGGGAAATCGGGGCGGATAGATACACGAGTGACGCGGCGCACTGTTCCGATGTAGCCGTTGAACTCATCAAAGAAGTGGACGATCTTTCTGGAGACAGGCAGGAAGCCGTTCCCCCGGTTGGACAAGAAACCGTCCCTGATGCCGGGCAAAGCAAAGGTGCGGCGCGGGAGATGCCGGTCGTTTCCGCCGGAGAAAACAGGCGGGACGCCGTCCCCGCAGCCCGGTGCGGGGACAGTGTCGTGACCAAGCGCGACATTGTCCTGCGCACGCTCGCCCATCAGGAATCGGACGTCATTCCCTACTTCCTCGACCTCACGGAAGAGAAACTCCGGGATATGGTCGCGTTCACGGGCGACAAGGATTTCTTCCTCCATTCCGGGTCTTACCTTGCGCAAGAACGTAACGAGTCGTTCACCGATCTCGGCGACGGCAGGTTCAAGGACATGTTCGGGGTGGTCTGGGACAAGGGTGCGCAGGACGGTGACTTCGGCATAGCCACGGGGTTTCCGCTTCCCGAGGCAAACTTCGACAACGGGTACCGGTTCCCCGAACCGGACGAGAAGCTTATCCGCGAAAAATGCGAACGCCTTGCCGCCCAGAAGGACAAGTTCACGATGTACATCATCGGATTCTCCCTCTATGAACGGCTCTGGTCCCTGCACGGGATTCCCGAAACGCTTATGGACTTCATCGAGGAACCGGAATTCATCGAGCAGGCTCTGGCGAAAATCGTCGAATACAACTGCAAGGTGATCGATATCGTCGTGCAGTATCCCGTGGACTGCATCTTCTTTGGGGACGATTGGGGACAACAGAAGGGACTCATCATGGGATATCCCATCTGGAAGAAGTTCATCTATCCGTGCCTGAAGAAGATGTACGGACACGTGAAAAAGTACGGCAGGTTTATCGCACAGCATTCGTGCGGCGACTGTGTGCAGGTGTTTCCCGATCTCGTCGAACTCGGACTCGATATCTACAACACCTTCCAGCCCGAAGTCTATGACATTGTGGAATGCAAGAAACGCTTCGGCGACAAACTTACGTTCTTCGGAGGTATCTCGACCCAGTGCATCCTTCCATTTAAGACGGCGGACGAGGTGAAGATTGAGATGCACCGCGTTATGGACATCCTCGCCAAGGACGGCGGTTACATTCTCGCCCCGACGCACGCGATGCCCAACGACATCCCCCCGGAGAACGTCCTCGCGTTCCTGGACGTGGCGCAACACGAAAATCCCCGCCGGCCTTCGGTCTGACCGCTTGTCGGCGAATATTCATGCGGGGAAAATAGCGTATCGATTGTGGACGAGGGAATCATCCTCGATGTGAAAGATGCCAGAATGATGCTGATCGTCCGGTGGCAACCGTGAATTCCATGTGACAAGGGGAGGGGAGATGGACACCAGCAGAAGAAACTTCCTGTTCAGTCTGGCGGCCGCGTTTGCGATGGTGTCCGTTAGGGTAAAGTTGGAACCGGCGGAAACCGGAGGTTTGCCAGTCAGGAAGAGATCTCGTCACGTTATCTTGGATACCGCCCCTGCATGGATTTGTGATTTCTCAAGCCGGGGGGGTGAACGGAGACACGACGGACAGGCTTCTCAAACGATGGAGCGCGGACGCACTCAATCCGAAATTGACCGAAAATGGGCGGCAGTCGCCATTTCTGAAGAGGGGCGGGGTGTTAAAGCCGACGGTCGTTTCATTGCTGGTCGGGATTCACGACTATCACCACGCCTGATAGTGTTGAACGAGAAAGTTTCGGTCGCTCGTGTAGAGTCAGTGGGATCAGATGTACATCGCGTCAGGTTCCGCCCGTCGGCCACATCCCGTAGAAGCGATCCAGCGCCAGAGGTCGATGTTGTGGTGCGCCGTCCAGCCGTCTGCCGTCAGCCAATGCGACTTATTCTAGATTTGGAATCATTGGTTAACGCGCCCGTTTCTGTAGGCGTTTGACGGCATCTTCGGAAGAGGGACACGTCTCGCAGAAACCCCGTATCCGAGCGGGCCCCCTGCCCCAGCCGAGGACGTATCCGCCGCGGGAAGCGAATCTCTTAATGATGTCGCCGGTCGAACCCTTGATGTCGCCGTTCCGAGTGTCCGGAATCAACAGCGCGTCCACATGGTCCAGTAGACCGCGACGGATGTCTTCCGCGTTGATCGCCGAAAAATCGATCGATTCGTCATCCGACAGGGCGATGACAACCTTTCCCACGTCGATCCCGATGAACGCTTCGGCGAGGAGGGCGACGGTGTACGCCTTTGCCCGGCGCGGGCGTACGGGGAAGGTGACCTCGTGACCTGTGATGTACCGGAACGCCCCTTGGATCAGGGGACGTGTCGCCTCAAGGTATTCGGGGTGGCAGGAGGTCACGACCACGCGCCCCTTCCCGTAGGTGCCGCCCACGATCGCGGCACGCCCGTACATTTCAAGTTTTCCGCCGAATTTCCCGGAGTCGGAGAGGTTGGTGCCCCAGACTTCGAAATCCGCGTCCGGGATCGCATTCGTGCTCGGCTCAAGGATCGGGCCGTGGCTGTATTGCAACCAATAGGTGTCGTTTTTCACGCCGAGGGCGGCCTCGCCTTTCTCGTTCACCCCGACGGGCATCAGAAAACGTCCTTTCGAGCCGGAACGGTAGAACGGCATGACGTCCAGACCACGCGAGGGGTCGGGCGCCTCTTCCATCATCAGGCAGCAGCCGGCGCACGTGCCGATGTAACCGCCCCCGTTGTGGATGAACGCCTTGATCCGGGCCGCCCCGTTTGTGCCGAGGTCGCGCTTGATGTCGGGCGAACTGCCCCCCGGCATGACCAGCATGTCCAACTTGTCGAGCGCGCCTTCGCGGATCTTCGCCGAGTCCAACAGCGTGAGATCCAGTTCAGGGGCGTCATGGACAAGGCGTATCCATTCGATCGCCCCGCCACCGCTGAGTCCCTTGCTTACATAAACCCCAGTCTTTATGATTGCCTTGCCCGGCGTGTTCGTGTTGACCGTGGCGGTTGTCGTGCACCCCGCTGCGAAAAGAAGCATCGTGCCCCAGAGTATCCAGTATGCTTTTCCCATTCTTGTCTCGCTTTCCTTTTGAAATCCGCCGTCCACTCTACCACACACAAGGAACTCGGAGCAAATAAAATCTGTTTGACCCACGTCATAATTGACAGTAGGAAGCAGTTTCTGCTAGAGTTCGAACACATCTTTGATGAGGGAGAAAAGAAATGACCAATCTTGTGAATGTGATTTCAGCCGTCCTTTCGGCTTCGCTTCTAAAGGTCGGCGATTCCCACATGGGAAGGACGCCGCACGACAACCTTTTCAATCAGGTCGTCCGGCTCGACCGTGCATCGGACGCTGCGTGGACTGCCTGTGCGACGCGCGAGGCGCTTGCCGCCCGGCAGGCCGCCGTGCGCGAGAAGACCGTCGCGGCAATCGGCGGGTTTCCCGCGAAGACTCCCCTCAACCCCGTCACGACGGGAATCGTGAAGAAGGATGGATATGTCATCGAGAAGGTTCTCTTCGAGAGTCGTCCGGAGCACTACGTTACCGCGCACCTCTTCCTCCCGGATGACCCGAAGTACACTCCCCCGTACCCCGGTGTCGTCTCGCCCTGTGGGCACTCCATCACCGGTAAGAACGCTCCTTGGTACCAGCGTGTGGGCGTGACCGGCGCGAAACTCGGCCTCGCGACGCTCGTCTACGATCCGATCGACCAGGGGGAACGTCGCCAGCGTAAGGAGGACCCTTGGCACGGCTCCGTGACGGGACACAACGTAACGGGTATCCGTGCACACCTTCTCGGATGGAACGTCGCTCAGTTCCGCGTCTGGGACGGCATTCGCTCGTTCGACTACCTCGCCTCGCGCCCGGAAGTCGATGCGGCGCGTATCGGTGTCACCGGGTTATCCGGTGGTGGCACACTCTCGTCGTACATGAATGCGCTCGATGGTCGTTATGCCGCCGGTGCACCGGCTGGATTTCTCTCGACGATCCGGGATGTCTATGCTAACGTCGGTCCCGGCGATGCCGAACAGGTGATCTTCGGACAGGCGAAGTACGGCCTCAACCATCTCGGCATCACCGTTCTGCGCGCTCCGTCGCCCACGATGATCGTGGCGACGCACGGTGACTACTTCCCATTCATGGGGTCGATCGACACTTACGAAAACGCGAAGAAGGTTTATGCCGTCCTCGGCGCGGAGGATCGTGTGGCTCTCATGGAGGCGGCCGGCCCCCACCACTGGTACGAATCGACACGCCATGCCGCGATGTACTGGCTTCGGCGCTGGGCGGGCGGAGATGCGTCGGCATGGCCGCGTGACCTTGACTTGCTCCGGCGTATGGATTTCGCGTTCGACTACACTGCCACGAATTCCGGTCTTGCGTTCGAAAAGGGTGAGGTCAAGAATGTCACGAAGACCGGTTCGACACTCGACATTCCCGGCTCCCGGAGTGTTTACGACATCATGAGGGACGAACTTGCGAAACTTGAGAAAGGGCGCGTGGAACCGACCCCGGCGACGGTCAGGAGTGTCTGTGGAGCGCGTCCGCTCTCGGAACTTTCTGCAACGCCTGCCGCAGTGCGTACGGACACGTTCCCCGGCGGTCGCACCGTCAATCTCATCCTGCTCCGGGACGATGATCTGACGCCCATCCCCCTCCGGATGTTCCTTCCGGATGAGGCGAAGGGTATCCCGGTGTTGCTCCTTACCGACGGCATGTCCGCAGATCTCGCCGGTGATGTCGCATCGCTTCTCGGCGGGCATCGTCCCGTCGCCGTCGCGGAGTTACGCGGTTTCGGCGGAACGGCGAGGACGCGGTACTCGTTCTACGGCGCAAAGCGGGCTGACGAAGAACTGGCGATGCTCGCCAACACGATCGGGGAAAACCTCGTCGCCCGGCGTGCGGAAGACGCTGCGCTTGCCGCACGTTACTTTTCTTCGCAAACCGCCGACGGACGTGTCGCGCTGACGGCCTATGGCGTGGCCGCGATTCCGGCGGCACACGCCTGGTTCTTGGAACGGAATCTCTTCGTGTCTTATTCGCAGAAGCGCGAACCGCCGTCCTGGCGCGCCGTCCTCCTTAATCCCGGAATGAAGTTCGCGTTCGCCGATTCCGTCTATGGTGCGTTGAAAGTCTACGACTGGTCCGCCCTCGCCCGATAGGACAGTTTCCTCCTTGCATCGCCGGTAGATATGGATCAGGGGTTGCCATAAGTCCCTGTTTACACGTATTTCTTTTGCGATCTCAATGCGTATTTCGTGTTTTCCACTTGTCAGAGCCCTCCGTGCGCGTGGTATAAGGGGACTCGTGACTCGTCATGGAGAACCCGAGGGAGAATCTAGACGGGGTCGGCCCGGGCTGTTCCTTCTGGCTTGGGTTTGTCTCGTTCATCCTGCTGGCGCTCTGGCAGCTGGCCGAGGCACTCGGCTGCGGGCCGTGCACGCATGTCCCCGCCCGGCACCCACTCTTTCAGCCGCTTCGTCGTCGCATCGAGCGGGACGGTGGTGCGGCAGACGCTCCTGCCCCGAAAACTCTTTTCGGATTTATGCGCCTTTTGTTCTTGATCTCCGCCGAAAGAAACAGTCGGTACAATTACCAAACTATGGGAAAAACACTAGACTTGGCCGGGTACAGGGCGACGGTCTTGCTCATGCGGATGTTGCTGCTGCGCGAGAGAATGGTTTCGTGGGGGGGCTCAACGTGCAGACCGGTGGAGTGAGACGGACAAGGTTCGCCCGGTCACTTCAAGTAAAACGCCGGGGTTGGAAGCTAGGAGTCCCACTTGACAGGCGTAACCATGCTCTCTCTCCCTCCCTCCCCGAACTCCCAGTGAAATTGCCCCGCCGGGGGCGGCGGTGACGGGGCGCAGTTTTTGGCGGCTTGATACGTTTTTTGATTTCTGAAAGGATGGCGACGACTTGACGGCGAAACGATAGAAGAAAATATAGGGGCTATAATTTTCATAATGTGATGACGTAAGATGCGAGACGTGCAAGGGTTGCCCGCAAGGCTGATGTCTCATTGTCTCACAGCTCGTCTCACGTCCCCGCGCCCCTCTCCCGCCTCGCCAGCGGCGGGCCAAGCGCACGTCGCGCCTTTGGCACAGAATCTGCTTTTCATACGGTACCAAGGAAATTACACCATGAAAAAGATGATCGAAAAAATCGTTGACGCCATCCTCGAACTCGTCACCGGGGCTGTTGAAATCGCCCCCTGCAACCTCAAGGGGGAGGTCTTGTTCCCCGACGCTCCCCGCTTAGGAGCCGCCGCCGGCTAGCAAGAAGGACAGAGGACAGAAAACCGAAAGGTAACGAAAATGAAATGGGAAAAGTTTGAGGTCGGGTACACGATGCCCGTGAAGAGCTGGTGTGAGAACTGCGAGGAGGGTGCCGTCCAGCAAGCGGTGAACCTCGCGCACCATCCGGTGCTTGTACACCATGTGGCGTTAATGCCAGACGCGCACCAGGGCTACGGCATGCCCATCGGTGGCGTGGTGGCGGCGAAAGACGCCGTGATCCCCGCCGCCGTCGGTGTGGACATCGGCTGCGGCATGATCGCCACGGAAACGGACGTCCCCGCCGAGGCGTTCGCCGAGATGCCGTTCCGCCGCGCCTTCCAGGAGAAGCTCAAGGAGCGCATCCCCGTGGGGGAGGGCGAGTCGCACCGCGTCACGCAGGACTGGGAGGGCTTCGAGGAATACACCGCGCACAACGGCATGCGCTCCAGCCTCTGGCCGTCCAAGCTCGACCGCATGAATCTCGGCACACTCGGCGGCGGCAACCACTTCATCGAGCTGCAGAAGAGCGACAAAAACCGGGTGTGGCTCATGATCCACTCCGGCTCACGCAACCTCGGCAAGCGTATCGAGGAGCACTACCACCGTATCGCGGCGAAGATGTGCGAGCGGTTCCGCGTACCGTTGCCGGACACGGATCTCGCCTTCCTCCCCATTGAGGAGCCGGCGGGACACGATTACTTCACCGACATGCTCTTCGCCCTCCGCTACGCGAAGGAGAACCGTCGGCGCATGATGGAGGTGATGAAGGCGACGCTCGCCGAGTTCGTGTCGAACGCGAACTTCATTCGCACGATCGACATCCACCACAACTACGCCGTGTTCGAGGAGCACTTCGGCGAGAAGGTGTGCGTGCACCGCAAGGGCGCGACCTCGGCGAAGCTCGACGAGATCGGCATCATCCCAGGATCGATGGGCACGGCCTCGTACATCGTGCGCGGACTCGGCAACCCCGAGTCGTTCATGTCCTGCTCGCACGGCGCGGGGCGGCGCATGAGCCGCATCGCGGCCTCCACCACGCTCACCGTGGAGGAGTGCGACAAGGCGATGGAGGGCATCGTGTGCGAGCGGTGGCACAAGTACAAGGGCTTCGGCAAGGCGAAGGGCCGACTCGATCTCTCCGAGGCACCGCAGGCGTACAAGGACATCGAGGACGTGATCGCCTCCGAGCTCGACCTCGTTGAGCCGCTCGTTCGCCTCGTCCCCCTCGCCTCGCTGAAGGGATAGTGTCCTGTACGCGGGCGTTTTCGTCCGCGCAAGAAAGGAAGCGAGAATGGATAATCCAATCACCATCGACGGCTCGCAGGGCGAGGGTGGCGGGCAGATCCTCCGCACCTCGCTCGCGTTGAGCGCCGCCTACGGCAAACCATTCGAGATGCTGAACATCCGCGTGAAACGCGACAAGCCCGGCCTCAAGCGCCAACACCTCACATGCGTTCGTGCGGTCGCGCAGATCTGCAGTGCGCAGGTGGAGGGCGACGAGGTCGGCTCCATGCGTCTTTTGTTCAAGCCGGGCGCAATCAAGGGTGGTACCTACCAGTTCGACATCGGCACGGCTGGTTCCGTCACGCTCGTCGCGCAGACGGTCATCCCCGTCCTCCTGCGGGCGGACACGCCGTCCACGGTCACGATCACGGGTGGCACGCACGTCTCGTTCGCGCCGATCTGGGAGTTTTTCTCGGAAACGTACCTTCCCGAACTACGGCGGATGGGCGCGCACGTGGAGGCGGAACTGGAGCAGTGCGGTTTCTACCCCGCCGCTGGCGGCGTCGTGAAACTGCGTGTCTGGCCGTACGACGAGTCGAAGTGCCCTGCGTGCTACGATTTGACCGACCTCGGCGCATACCTAGGTGGCACCGTCGAGGGCGTTGTCTCGCACATTCCGCGTTCGATTGCCGAGGCGGAAGTCGGCATCGTTGGTAATCAGATGCGTGACCTCGCTCTGGAACGCATTGTGCGTGAGGTCGATGCCTTTGGACCGGGAAACTACTGTTGCACGCGGCTCCGTTACGAGCGTGCGACGATCGTCATCTCCGCCATCGGCACATACGGCAAGTCGCGCAAGTCCGTGGCAAATGAGGTCGTCCGCCAAATCCGCGACTTCGTGAAATCCGGCAAAGCGTGCGAAAAGCACCTCGCCGACCAGCTCCTCGTCCCCCTCCATCTCTTCATCGGAACGGAACTGGAATGGAGTCATGGTTGGCAGGATTATCTCGACGTCGCCGCCTGGAAGCTCGCCATCCAGAAAGAAACCAGCCACTACACCACGAACCAGCTGGTCATCTCCGCGTTCTAGGCTGCGGAATTTGGACAACGGGCATCTCGCCCATTGGAACAATATTGGTAGGGTCATGCGTTCCGCGTAACAGATTCCGGCTCTTCAGTCATACGTGTGGGTGTGTTCTGCCGACAATCGGGCATTTCGCCGAAACATGGATTCTCCTTTCCCGTCTTGCCGTTTGAGTGAAATGCGGAGGCGCATGGAAGAACAGATTGCAAGGTACGGGTATTCGGCGCAAGGAACGTAACAGGTGGATAGGCTGTAGTCGGCGATGTTTCCGGTAGGGGCAACGTCCCCGTTGCCCTTTCTCTGCGCCTCTCGTCTCGTCTATAACTTCACCCCACGGTTTACTGGGGGCACAATATAGAAAGTTATCCGAATCGAATCACCCGCGCCGAGGAGCGAGTGGGGGGCTGCGTTCAAAAACTCGCGAGGTCTCCCTCCCGTTGTTTTCCCGGGAAACCGTCGTTTCGCACCTCGAAAATGCCCTTTACTGGTTGAATCAGACCCACACTCATGCACGAAATCCCTCGATTCCACTATCAGTCTTTAAGGTCTAGGCGTCGAACCCCGCTTGAACTGAGTTGTCATGTTGAGAGCGCGGCGAGGTCAAATGCCCTACCGGGTCTGCGCTCTTTTGCCATGGGTTCATCGTAGTTGTGAGATGCGTAGTATTGTATGATCTGCTTTTTGAACACTTCGAACTTACGCCGGGAGATAAGAGCCAGTTCCTTCAATCGTATCGCGAATGCCTCGGCCGATACCCCAAAGCGTTCTTTCATGCGCAACAGAAGCTCGTATGTCCAGTCGTCCGGTTTCACGCGAAGGCTGTAAACCGTCGCACGAATCGTCTGTTCCGGTTGCAAGAAAGCCGCGGCAAAGTGATGCACGAAACGACGACCGATTTTGGATTCCCGATAGGTTTCAAACAAGCCGGAAACAAATAGGAACATCCGCCCGATTTCGGACAGGAATATGAAATCCCTCCGCCATGGTTTCTGCAAAAGAGTGGCGGAAAGGAAAACCGTAAAGTTTCGTTGGATCGCGCTGTAGAACGTCACGGCCTCAACCCCGTTCGAAAATCGCGTGTCAAGAACACGTACCCCGTATGTTTCGAAAAGGATCTGCACGTCACGAATAATGGCAGAGCCGATATCGCAGTGCGCCCTGACCGCTCGTGCAAGCTGCTCCGCCCCGGCCTCGCTCTTGACGATCGGAAACTGAAGCGGGAGCGAGGTCTGCATCTCCGTCTGATGCTTCGTCTCAGTTTGAATCGCTTCCGACAACTCTGAAAGTAATCTGCGCACCTCTCCTTCTGCAAGGTCGGTTCCCTGTTCAGGTCTGGATAGCCGACGTAAATCATCGCATTCCACGTTCAAACAGGCGGACCAGCTGTTGTCCGACACAGAAAGTACCCCCATCGAATCATCCACGGACGGTAGCTCTAGAAGTTCCGGGACACGAACACGTAACGCCCGCGCAATGCGTTCAAGCGTGCGCACGGACGGACTGTTGCGATCCTTTTCGATCGACCACAGCTGCGTAACATCCATTCCGATCGCTGCGGCAAGCTCTTTCTGGATCATATTGCGCTTTTTGCGCCAAGCGCGAATCCTCTCGCCAACTTTGAAATCACCCTTCGGAAACATCGTATCCTCTCCTTGAACTACAGGTCAGTATATCGGAATATTCGCGGTATGTATAGAGAAATATACATATATCTCTTAAATTATAAATTTTACATATAAATAATCAAAAATAGTACTAGACAAATCTCCATCCCCGTGAAATAATAGTACCGTTCTCAATCAAAAGAGGGGAAATGGATTTTTTTGCTCATAGCCGAGAAAACGCACCGATGACAGAATGGCAGACCTTGCGATCTCATAGTAAGGCTGTCGCTGAATTGTCAGAAGCGTTTGCCGATTCATTTGCAAGTGGCAAACATGGACGGCTGGAAGGCGAAACGCATGACACAGGAAAGGCGAGGAGCGCGTTCCAGTCCTATTTGCGCCGCTGCAACGGCGTCGAGGATGCCGATCTGGACTTTGGCGACCATTCGCATTCCGGTGCGGGGGCGTGCTGGCTGGCCCAAAATGCCGGCGGCATTGGCACGGCTCTGTCCTACTGCATCGCCGGCCACCATGCCGGCCTCCCCGACTGGTCCGGCGGGGACACGCCAAATGGCGCTCTTGCCGTTCGGCTGAATGAGGACGCTGCCGTTTTGGCGGAACCACCCGTTCGCGAGTGGATCGCGTCCCATGAGGCCGACTGGCTCCGCGAACGGCTAGCACCGCCTTTCCCGTTCGGCCGCGACGACTCTTCTCTGTCGTTCTGGATTCGCATGATGTACTCGAGTCTCGTCGATGCCGACTTTCTCGACACGGAGGCGTTCATGGATCCGGCGCAAAGCGCAAACCGCTCCTTCGGACAGCCACTTTCCGCCCTTGCCGATGCGTTCTTCGCGCATCTGGACGAAAAACAGTGAACCGCCCCGGACACCGACGTAAACCGCATCCGCGCGGGAATCCGCGCCGCCTGCGAACAGGCGGCGGAATTGCCGCCAGGCCTCTTTTCGCTGACCGTCCCGACGGGCGGGGGAAAGACGCTTTCGGGAACGGCGTTCGCGTTCCGACACGCCTTGCGCCATGGACTCAAGCGCATCATCTACGTGATTCCCTACACGTCCATCATCGAGCAGACGGCCGATGTTCTACGCGACATCCTTGGCCCGGACAATGTGCTGGAGCACCATTCTAACTTCGATCCCGACAAGGAGACGAGACAGTCTCGCCTCGCCTCCGAGAACTGGGACGCGCCGGTCATTGTCACGACGTCCGTCCAGTTCTTCGAGTCCCTGTACGCCTGCAAGTCGAGCCGGTGCCGCAAGCTCCACAACATCGCCGAAAGCGTCGTGATCCTTGACGAGGTGCAGTTGCTGCCCTCCAAGCTTCTCCTCCCATGCGCCGAGGCGATGCGACAGCTCGCATCTCACTACAGGGTTTCGTTCGTCCTTTCAACGGCCACCCAGTTGAACCTCCCCGGCATTGATACGGCCTCGATACGGGAAATCGCCCCTCCGTCCCTTGACCTGTACCATCGGCTGAAAAGGGTACGCATCGAATTCCCAGTTGATCGAAACACCCGGAAAACGTGGGACGAGATCGCCGCGGAATTGTGCGGCCACGAGCGTGTCCTCTGCGTCGTAAACACGCGCCGCGACTGCCGCGCCCTCTTTGACAAAATGCCGGAAGACACCATCCATCTCTCCGCAAGCATGTGCGGCGCCCACCGCTCGCGCGTCATCGGCGAAATCAAACGCAAGCTGGCGGACGGCGAACCCGTCCGCGTAATCAGCACCCAGCTTGTCGAGGCCGGGGTGGACATCGACTTTCCCGTGGTCTATCGTGCGTTCACGGGTCTCGCCTCCATCGCGCAGTCTGCTGGACGGTGTAACCGGGAAGGGCTTCTGCCGGAGCCGGGTCGCGTCATCGTTTTCATGCCGCCGGAGCAATCCCCCAAGGGTGAATTGCTCCAGGGGGAATACGCCATGAGCGACCTCCTAGACCGTCCCGGAGGCGTCGATCCCGATGAAGTAAGCAGTTTCCCCGACTATTTCCGGGCGTTGCACCATCGAATCCAAAATCTCGGCGTCGAATTCGAGTCGTGGCTTGGCGTACCCGTACCGCTGGAATTCCGCAACGGGACGACGCGAAGAATCGCGGAACCCATGCATTACCAGTTCCGCGAGGCCGCCGCAGCCTTCCAGATGATCGACGACTCGGCACAGGCCGCCGTCATCGTCCGCTATGGAGGCAGCGACGCTCTCATCGCATCGCTTCGCGCCGCAGGACCGAAACGCGACATTATGCGCCGTCTACAGCGCTTCACCGTGAATGTCCCAAAGAAAAAGCTCGCCGAATTGATTGAAAAGGGCCTTGTCGAGGAACTTTGCGTCCCCAAAAAGCCCGACATTCCATCCGGCATCTTCGTCCAGACGATGCCGTCCGCCTACAGCGAACGTTTCGGCCTTGATTTGTTTCGCGACGGCCTCTCCATAGAGGACAACATCATTTGAACAACGAAAGGACCCACATGAAAGCCCCCGCCCGCGCTGCACGCGGGAATGTAGATGAGGGTAAGTTTCTGAAAACAACTTGAACAACTTGAAAACAACGTTTGCTTCTTCCGCGCACAACCATGCGCGGTTATGAAAACGCCGCGCCGTTGCGCGGCGAAAGAAGGATGCTGTCTTTACAAGTTGTTTCGGTTGTCGCCAATCGAACTTATAGGCAAGGATTCTGCCTAGACGTTTCAAGCGACTTCGCCTGCTTCACGCGGCCCGAGATGAAGGTCGAGCGCGTGAGCTACGACGTCATCACGCCGTCCGCCGCACGCGGCGTCTTCAGCGCGATCTTCTGGAAGCCCGCCATCCGCTGGCGCATCACGCGGATCGAGGTGATGAACCCGATTCGCTGGACCTCCGTCCGCCGCAACGAGGTGTCCGCCGTCGCCAGCCCGCGTTCGGATGGCATTTTTGTAGAGGACGCACGCCAGCAGCGCGCAGGACTCATTCTGCGCGATGTCCGCTACAGGCTCTACGCCGAGTTCGACTTCATTCCGCCCGAGGAGCGTTCCCCGGCCGTCAATCCGCCCCCGGAATGGCTGGCCGACGCCGATGAGGTGGAGTTATACCGCCAAGCCGAGGCGAAGCCCGACGAGAAGGAGGCGAAATACGCCGCCATGTTCGACCGCCGCGCCACCAAGGGCCAGT
Organism: Kiritimatiellia bacterium; assembly: GCA_017962315.1. Lineage (GTDB taxonomy): Bacteria > Verrucomicrobiota > Kiritimatiellia > RFP12 > UBA1067 > RGIG8368. The sequence goes on along the minus strand of JAGCVN010000042.1, from coordinate 21,523 downwards.
ATTTCATGCACCCCTACCTCGGCTGCCGCGAGTTCTCCTGCCGGGAAATCCGCCTCGTGAAGCACCCCGAGGCGGAACCGGACCGCCCCATTTCCGAGACGCGCGACCTCGGCTTCATGCTCTACGACATGGACTATTCCGATCTGAAGGACATCAAGCCCATGTTCTACCGACCCAAAATGGTCGATGGCGTCATCATCGTCCCGCATCCCGACTCCGAGGAGGTTTTCAAATGATTCTCCAGGCTCTCAAGGAATACTACGACCGCAAGGCCGCTGACCCCGATTCTGGCATCGCCCCGCTCGGGTGGGAATGGAAGGAGATTCCTTTTTTGTTCGTCATAACGGATGACGGACAATTCGTAAGAATTGAGGATACTCGCGAAATTGTCGGCAAGAGAAAGATCGCGAAACGATTTCTTGTGCCTCAATCTGTCGTCCGCACAAGAAATCCGGCCGCATTTACTCTCTGGGACAAAGCGGAGTATGCTTTTCCAGGCGTTGCGCAAGGAACAGATGCAGACAAAAAGCATACACTATTTTTGACCCGTCTCAACCAGTTTGCTGACGACCTACCTTCCGTCGCATCCGTTCGACGATTCTTGACAGAACATTTTGATACGGAGCGATTGAAGGGTGACGGCAATTGGTCTGAGTACATCCAGACAGGGGCTGTTGCTACTTTCATAATTGCAGGACATGAGAAACCCGTTCCTTGCGAAGGAGACTTTGTTCAAGCGTACAATGCGCATTTGTCATCAACTGGGGAAGTCCCCGATGGTGTGTGTCTGGTGACGGGAAGCCGGGCTATCATTTCACGAACTCATCACAAAATAGTTGGCGTATTGGGAACCGATAAAAACCGAGGAAGTCTCATTTCATTCAACTGGGATGCAGCGGAATCGTTCGGGAGGGAGCAAAGCTACAATTCTCCAGTTGGTCAAGAAGCCGAGTTCGCCTATACCACAGCACTCAATGCGCTTTTGGCTAGTTCCCGGCAAAAGATGTATGTCGGCGATGCCACGACCGTCTTCTGGTCTTCGGAGAAGAGTACCCTTGAAGATGAATTTGCGGACCTTTTCCGCGAACCCCAGAAGGACGACCCCGATCGCGGCGTTGATGCCGTGGAGCGACTCCTCGGTTCCGTTCGGTCGGGTGCCTATGCCCACGAAGGCGGCACCGCGCGCTTCTATGTTCTCGGTCTCTCGCCCAATTCCGCGCGCATTTCCGTCCGCTTTTGGCACGAGGGGACGGTCGCGGAAATGGAGAGGCGCTTTGCGGACTGGTTCGAAAACCTCCGCATCGTCCATGGCCCAAAGGACAAGGAGCATCTTTCCCTTACGCAGTTGCTGCTTTCGCTTGCGCTCCATAACAAAGACTACCAAAAGTGGAAAGCGAACATTCCTCCCAATCTCGCCGGCGCCGTCATGCGGAGCATCCTTGAAGGAACGCCCTATCCCGCGACCTTGCTTTCGTCGGCCATTGTCCGCATCAAGGCGGAACGCGATGTCACTTACCCTCGCGCCAAGCTCGTCAAGGCTTTCATAAACCGCAACCTCAACCCCGAAAGGAAACTCGCCATGAGTCTCGACAAGGACAACCCCAATGTCGGCTATCGTCTTGGCCGACTCTTCGCCGTTCTGGAGCGCATCCAGCAGGCCGCCAACCCCGGCATCAACGCTACCATCCGCGACAGGTTCTACGCCTCGGCATCCGCCACGCCGGCCGCCGTCTTTGGCAACCTGATGCGGCTCAAGAACCACCATCTCGCCAAGCTCCCGAAAACAGCGTTCTTCGAGGAGCTCATCGGCGAAATCCTTTCCAGCGTCGCCGCCTTCCCCTCCCATCTTTCGCTGGAAGACCAGGGTATGTTCGCCATCGGCTACTACCACCAGCGGCAGGATTTCTTCGTCGGCAGGAAAACCAAGGACAGCGGCGTCGGCGATGCTGCGTCGACATCCGAATCCGACGATACCGTTCAAACAGAACTTTCACTCTGATCACTAACCAACGAACAAGGAGACCCCACCATGGCTACTGAACTCAAGAACCGCTACGACTTCATGCTTCTCTTTGACGTGAAGGACGGCAACCCCAACGGCGACCCCGACGCCGGAAATCTCCCCCGCATCGACACTGAGACGGGCGAAGGCCTCGTCACCGATGTCTGCATCAAGCGCAAGGTACGCAACTACGTCCTACTCATTAAGGGTACGGAACCCGGTTACGACATCTTCGTCAAGGAGAAGGCGATCCTCAACCAGCAGATCGAGAAGGCGTACGCAGACCTTGGAATCGACCTGTCGAAGGCGGATGCCGATGGGAAGAAGCGTAACAAGACCGGACAGGGACAGGGGGAAGAAGTCTTCCGAGCCCGCAACAAGATGTGCCAGGTCTACTTCGACATCCGGACATTTGGTGCGGTTATGTCCACAGGGGCCAATGCCGGACAGGTTCGCGGTCCCGTCCAGATCACGTTCGCCCGATCCGTCGATCCCGTTGTCACAGCAGAGCACTCCATTACCCGCATGGCCGTTGCGACTGAGGCCGAAGCCGAGAAGCAGAGCGGTGACAACCGCACCATGGGCCGCAAGAACACCGTTCCCTACGGCCTTTACGTCGCCTACGGCTTCGTCTCCCCGGCGCTCGCCAAGCAGACTGGCTTCTCGGAAGAGGACCTCGCGCTCCTGTGGGAGGCACTCGTCGGGATGTTCGATCAGGATCATTCCGCCGCCCGCGGGATGATGGCGACGCAGAAGCTCATCGTCTTCAAGCACGATTCCGCCCTCGGCAACGCCCCCTCCCACAAGCTCTTCGACCTCGTCAAGATTGAGAAGAAGTCCGACGTCGCCGTCCCCCGCAAGTTCGCTGACTACACGTTGGACGTTCCGGCCGATGGCGCCCTGCCAGCTGGTGTCACGGTTGTCGTGAAGTAATATGCGAATGCGACCTGGGACTTTTAATGTCAATAATTCCTAAATCGCATATCGTCGTCCTCATGTCTATCCCTCTCATACACTCCCTAACAAAAGAAATTGGACTGCTTGACATAGTGGCGGCATTTTGATATTATATCTCCGTTGTGGAGAATATGGTTTTGCACATTGCGAAACCTGCTTCTTCATGGGGGTTGAAACTTTGTCTAGGGTGTGATCCGCCCTCCGGCCCGGAAACGGGCCGGAGGATTTTGAGGAAGGCGTGGAATACAAATGAGAATACGACTTGACGAGGTTCATGACGAACTGATTCACCGCGTTTTGCAGAACAACAGGGAAGAAGCAGGTCTATTTGACAGCGGCGAAAAGGCAAAGTGAATGAGCGACCGTCCGACAGATAACGCCCTTGCGCGCGATGTGATAATCCCGGATTTCACGCGGGACATCCTTGAATCGGATATTCCGCGCGATGTCCTCGACATCCTTCTTGCTGATCGGACGACCGGCAAGAACATCATGTGGATGACAGATGGGTATGAGCACCTTGAATCTGTTTTCGACAAGAAGATGTGTATGCAGGACGAGATCGACGCCGACGTAATCTCCCGTCCGGGAAACAAGATCATCCGTCCCCGCGTGGACAAGAGCAAGGCCGAGCAGAAGGAGCGCATCCAAAAGAAGGCGGAGGTCTTCACGCCGTCGTGGATATGCAACAACATGATTAACGAGTTCGACGCCGCCTGGTTCGACCGCAAGCCGGCGCCCTTCACCACGGAGGGAAGCCGCGACGAGGGCTGGAAGCGCTTCCCCGGCAAGGTGGAGTTCCCGGACACGCCGGAACACACGTGGCTGGACTACGTCAAATACCGCTGTCTGGAGATGTGCTGCGGCGAGGGGCCGTTTCTGGTGAGCCGCTACGATACGACCACGGGCGAGGTCATCCCAGTGCCGAATCGCATCGGCATCCTTGACCGGAAGCTCCGCATCGTCACGGAGAACGTCGGCACGAAACCGGACGAATGGCTGAAATACGCCCTTCTCGCCCTTAAGGCCACGCTCGGCTTCGAGTGGCAGGGCGACAATCTGCTCATCGCCCGCGAGAACATCCTCTACACGATGCTGGAATACTACAAGTTCTACTGCACGGCGGAACCGCTGGACCACGAGACGCTTCTGGAACTTGCCGACATCATCAGCTGGAATATCTGGCAGATGGACGGCCTGAAATGCGTCGTCCCCATGACCTGCCATGACGAACCCTTCGATCCGCCCCGGCCGAAGCCCGTGCAAATGGAATTGTTTGGAGAACCCGAAACGTCTTTGGCTAAGCCCGAAAAGGAACTTCCCTTGACAAGGCCCTGTCACGGCTGCAAGTTCAAGAAGCCCCTCGACGGCATTTTCCTTCACAACGGCCTCTACTGCAGCATCATGGACTGGACGCACAAGGAGCCGTTCCGCTACGCCGACCTAATCAAAATGAATCAGGAAAAGCGAAACCGCAAGAAAGAGGGGCAGTAGTTATGGACATTCGCGAGGCAATCAGGCAAGGTGAGGGGTATGATCTTGAATTCAAGCGCGTGCCCAACGAAGAGCGAATCAGGTATTTGAAGACGGTGGTCGCATTCGCGAATGGGAAGGGAGGCACGGTCCTTTTCGGCATTGCGAACGATGGATCGGTGACCGGAATCGGCAAGTCAAGGGTGTTCGTGGAAATGGATGGCATAGCGAATTCCATCTGCAACGCCTGTTCGCCGCATGTTCCGATCGATATCGGCATCGAGAATGTGGATGGCAAATCGGTCATCGTCCTTGACGTGCTTGCAGGTTCGCGATGTCCGTATTTCATCAAGGCGGAGGGCGACAAGGATGGGGTCTATGTCCGCGTAGGCGCCACGACTCAACGCGCCGACGATGCAACACGACACGAACTGGAACTGGAGGCCGAAGGCCGAAGTTTTGACAGCGAACCCTGCCCAAACGCGAAGATCACCGATGCCCGCATCGCCGCGCTATGCGCCAACATGTATCGCATTGCGCGCAGAAACGCGAGAGACGAATCGGAGCGCAAAGCGGTCAAGAAGATTACGGCAAATCAACTCCAGGAATGGGGCATCATTTCCAAGTCGCGGAACTGCTGGATTGCGTCCAACACGTATGCGCTGCTGACAGGCGACAGGGCGTTTGCGACACGCGTGAAGTGCGGCGTGTTCAAGGGGGATTCGAAGGCCGTGTTCGTTGACCGCCGCGAATTCACCGGCCCTATCTACGAGCAGATCGAGGATGCGCACAAGTACATCCTGTCCAAGATCAACATGGGCTGCGTGTTCGAGGGCATCCAGCGAAGGGACCTCTACGAACTTCCCCCGGACGCCTTGCGCGAACTCGTGGTCAACGCCTTTACTCATCGCAACTATTTCGAACATGACGCGCCGATCTTCGTCGCCGTGTACGACACGCGCGTGGAAATTACGTCGCCGGGCGGCCTGCCCCGCGGGCTCACGGTCGAGAAAGTGCTTTCCGGGCGGTCGAAAATCCGCAACCACGCGCTGGCCGAGGCCTTCAACTACATGAAGGTCATCGAACAGTGGGGAAGCGGCCTGCGGCGCGTGTCGGAGGAATTGGCCGCATACGGCGCGCGGCCGCTTCAACTGGAAGACGGCGGAATCGACGTGCGGGTGAACGTATTCCGGAATGCCGCCGCGCCCGAGCCTTCGCATGCGGCGCCTCAAGGTTCCCCCCAGAAAACTACCCGGAACGGCGCACTAATCGGCACTGTAGATGGCACTATGGATGGCACTATGGCACTAAGGATTGTCGGCGTTCTTGAAAAGGAGCCTTCCATAACGTTAGACAAGTTATCGGAGAGGTTGAATGTCGCAAGACGTTCGCTTGTCCGGCACATGAACATTCTGCAGGAAAGCAACCGAATAAAGCGGATAGGCGGAAAACGTTTCGGCCATTGGGAAGTTCTTTCGGGGCAAGGGCGACGGGGCGAGCCGCCGTTGCCGTCGGATGCCGACTCCGCGCCGCCGCAACATCGAAAGGAAGCGAGAGCATGAGCGCACTTCCCGACACCAAGCCCCTCGACGAGATCATCGTCGGCCGCGTCGAACCGCGCATCTATGCGTTTCTCACGACCTCCGTCCCCCGCTATCTCAAGGTCGGCGACACCTATCGTCCCGTCCCCGTGCGGATCGCCGAATGGCAGAAGCACTTCACCATCGACGAGACCCGCGACGTCTGGGACTGGCCCGCCGTCCTCGATGACGAGGTGTTCTTCCGCGACTACTCGGTCCACCAGTATCTGCAGGACGGCAAAAGCCTGATCCGCCTGGACAAAGCGGCGCTGGCCGCCATCGCGGGCGGCAAAGACCTCTATTTCTCGAACGAGTTCTTCCTGGATGCCCGCAGGGAGCACGTGGAGGAGGCCCTGGCGGACATCCGGGACGACCACGCGCATTCTACGGGCAAATACTCGTTTTACAGTGTCAGGGACATCGGCAGGGATCCCGACGACGAACCGGAACCGACGCCTGTGGACTTGCATCTTCGCCCCAACCAGGCGGAGGCGGTCGAGCGCTTCAAGGCGGCGGTCGCCGCCGGGCGCACGAATCTCCTGATGTATGCCGTCATGCGCTTCGGCAAGACGGTGACGTCGCTCCAGTGCGCCCGGGAGCTAAACGCCCGCTTCGTGGTCGTCGTCTCCGGCAAGGCGGACGTGGCGCGCGAATGGCGGAACACCGTCCTGGGCTTCACGGACTTCCGAAACGACTACGTCTTTCTTTCGCGGAGGGACCTGGACGCCAAGTACACCCGCGTCACCGAAGAACTGGACGCAGGCCACAAGGTGGTGCTTTTCGCGACGCTCCAGGACCTCCAGGGCGACGCGATCAAGCCGCGCCACGAGCAGGTTTTCGCGAATCCGATCGACCTGCTCGTCATCGACGAGACCCACTTCGCCGCCCGTGCCGACCAATACGGCCGACCGTTGCGGACCATCCCGAAGGAAAGCCGCGACGTGAAGGAGGGCGAGGACGTGTCCGCCGCGGACGCGGCCAAGGCCGTCAAGGCGCTCGCCGCGAAAGTCCGGCTCCACCTCTCCGGCACCCCCTACCGCATCCTGATGGGGAGCGAATTCCAGAAGGAGGACATCGTTTCCTTCTGCCAGTTCACGGACATCCTCGACGAACAGCGCAAGTGGAACGCGGAGAATCTGGGACGGGACGAATGGGACAACCCCTATTACGGCTTCCCGCAGATGGTCCGCTTCGCCTTCAACCTCAACGAATCCGCCCGCAAGAGGCTCGAAGAGCTGGAGGCCGCCGGCAAGACGAGCCATTTCCGCGAGCTATTCCGGCCGATGAGCATGGAGAAGGACGCGAGTCCCCGGCGCCTCCACCGGAAATTCGTCCACGAGCAGGAGGTCGTCGATCTCCTCCGGGCGATTGGCGGCGCCGTGGACGAGCCGGGGATTCTCCCGTTCCTGAAATACGAGAAGATCGAGAAGGGCCAGATGTGCCACCACATCGTCTGCGTCCTGCCGTATTGCGCCTCCTGCGACGCCCTGGAAGCCCTCCTCGATCCGCGCAACCGGAAATACCGGGGGACCTTCGGCAAGCTGGGCGAATACAAGGTCATCAACATCTCCGGCACGGAAGTCAAGAAGGGCTTCGTCAAGATCGCCGATGTGGTGAAGACGATTTCGGACTGCGAGAGGAAGGGCGAAAAGACCCTCACGCTCACGGTCAACCGCATGCTGACCGGCAGCACGGTCCCCGAATGGGACACCATGCTCTTCCTGAAGGACACCTCGTCCCCGCAGGAGTACGACCAGGCCGTCTTCCGCCTGCAAAGCAGCTTCATCCGCATCATGGACGACGGGAAGGGGCGGACGGTCAAGTTCAACATGAAGCCGCAGACGCTGCTCGTCGATTTCGACCCCGCGCGGATGTTCCGCCTGCAGGAGGCCCGCGCCCAGGCCTACAACGTCAACACCGACACGAACGGCAACCGGGAGCTCGAGAACCGCGTCGCGCGTGAGCTGGCGGTTTCCCCCATCGTCCTCTTCAACAAGGACAGGATTCACCGCGTCGAGGCGTCGGACGTCATGGCCGCCATCAGTCAGTATTCCAGCACACGCGGCGTCGCCGAGGAGGTCGAAGAGATACCGGTGGACCGATCGGTTCAAAACGACCCGACGCTCCGCAAGTTCATCGACGGCCTGCCGGAACACGGCAGCAAGGAGGGCCTGACGCTCAAGCCGCACACCGGCGAGGAGACGGACGCCGACACCGGCGACGCGGAAACAGGCGACGGGGAGGGCGAAGGCGACGGCAACGCCGGAGAGGCGGCGGATTCCGCGTCCGGCGATTCGGAGGAGCAGAAGAAGCGCGACCAGCGTATCAAGACGCTCCATTCCCTCATCGTCTTCTACTCGTTCCTCGTGCCGGAGCGCGTCCATTCGCTCGACGAAATCCTCGCTGTCATCGACAAGAGCGAGAACAACAAGCGGATAGCGCGGCACCTGGAACTTGAAAAGGACCTGCTCGAACGCTACCGGAACAAGGTCGGCTGGCAGACCCTCCAGATGCTGGACTACAAGATCCAGAACCTCGACCGCCTCGCCAACGAGACGCAGGACATCGACCTCGGCGACGAATACAAGGACACCCCCAAGGCGGTCAAGAAGGCGATCGTCGCCATGCGCAAGTTCGGACGGCTCGGCGAGGCGAAGATCGTCACGCCGCCGAACATCGCCTACGACATGGTGCGCCAGATTCCCGGCGCGGAGCTGAAAACGCTGGTGGAGTCCGGGCGGAAGATTCTCGACCTCGCGGCCAAGATGGGCGAATTCGCCATCGCCATCGTCCGCCGCTGCGCCGAGCCGGACATCGGCCTTTCTTCGGCCGACCTGGCGCAGTCGATCCTCTCCATCCCGATGTGCGGCGTCACCTACGAATTCACGCGCAAGGTGTACGAGCTTCTCGGACTTGACGTGACGTGCATCGCCCAGCCCGAGAACATGACGACCTACGACCTTCTCAAGGTCAAGGCCGCCGACGGCAAAACGCCCGACTACGCGCGCATCAAGCGGATTCTCACCCAGAACAAGGACTTCAACACGATTTCAATCGGCGACGAGGTCGCCGAAGGAGAACAAACCATGTGCAAGACAATCGGCCTCGTGATTTCCAATCCGCCGTATCAGGAGCCGAAGGAAGCAACAAGCGACCCTTCGATTTACAACTTGTTCATCGATTTGGCGCATACAGTCGCTCCAATCTCTACATTAATCACACCAGCACGATATCTATTTGATGCCGGAAAAACACCTCACGAGTTCAATGAGAGGATGCTCAACGATGATCATATCCACATACCAATTTATGATCCCGATGCTCGAAATATATTTCCCGAAGCAGGATTCAAGGGCGGCGTATCTGTGATTTACCGTGATCTGACGAAAACTTTTGGGAAAATTATTTCCTTTTCGTCGTACAAGGAGTTGAACTCTATACTACACAAAGTCGCAGGAAGCAAAGGGTTCACTTCAATTACGAAGAACCTTTATTTGCAAAATAAGTTCAACCTAGATGCTTTGTATATCGATTATCCTGAACTTAAGTCAATAATTGGAAGCCACGGGCGAGAACGTCGCCTAACTACATCCATTTTTAGCATTGGCGAATTGTTTAAATCCTCAAATTCAGAAGGCCTTGTTGAAATCCTTGGTCTAATTGAGAACAACCGGACAAGTCGCTACATTGCAGAAAAATATCTTGCATCTCATCCAAACCTCAAGAAATATAAGGTGATAATCCCAAAGGCGAATGGAACCGGCGCCCTTGGCGAAGTTTTTAGCTCGCCACTTATAGGATCGCCCATGCTGGGCTATACACAATCATTCATATCAATTGGAGCATTCGATTCCAAAGCCGAGGCCCGTGCGGCATTGAAGTACATAAAGACAAAATTCTTGCGAACAATGCTTGGTCTCTTAAAAGTCACTCAAGACAACAATACGGAAGTATGGCGTTTTGTCCCCCTTCAAGACTTCACCGAGTCATCTGACATCGACTGGTCGAAGCCGATTCCCGACATCGACCGTCAGCTCTATGCCAAGTACGGCCTCACCGAAGCCGAGCAGAAGTTCATCGAATCCATGATCAAGCCGATGGAGTAAGGAGGTATGATGAACATTGCGGAGTATTACGGCAATCTTCCCTTTGATCTTTCGGGAAGCATGAGCAAAAACCGCTTCCGTATGGAACTTTTATGGGGAGTTTCTGTAATGCTGGACTTGATGCAAGGCGATCAGGATTTCACGGTCGTCTTCGACTATGTTTGCGATGTTGAAATTCACTACACGGACGGTCTCGAATTCCACCAAATCAAGACGCACGAACCGAATGCACACACACATTCATATTCCGCCCAAACACTTACAAAGAAACAATCAAAGGGTTCCGCTAGTTCTATTCTTGGCAAGTTGTATGCTTTGAAAAAAGACGGCGGAGCCAAGGTCAAACTGGTCCTTGTTAGCAACGTTCCGTTGCATGCCCCTGGTATAACCTCCAGTCCCGGGGAATTCTGTTTGGCAGGACTGTCTAACAACGAACGGCGAATCATAGAATCCGCCCTGCAAAGTGAGCTCAAGATTACTTCCGTTGACATGTCTCGTGTGTTCTACCTTCACACGCATTTGAACCTTCTAGAACCGGAAAGCGAAATTCGTGGAAAATTGAATATGCACTTCGAGAAGGTAAAACATTGCGAGCCACGCCACCCCAATGCATTGTACCGACTCATCGTCGAAAATGTCCAGAAAAAGGCATGCTATGAATATTCGCAACAGGAATACGAATCCATCCTTAAGGCGAAAGGCATTTCCCGTTCAGATTTCAGCCAAATGCTAGACATCCACGCAGACAACGAAAACAACGGAATCCGTCAGGCGGAAGATTTTATCAAAGGGGTCGCTGATCTTGCCCAAAGACGCCGCTACCGTATGGCTCTTGCCGGTCTCTTGAAACAGATGTCAAATTCATCGCCTCTTCGGAAATTGGAAATGCAAGTTGCGCGGTATCTTCTGTCCGATGGAACGGGGAATGCCGAGGACTTGCTAAGATTGCTGAACGAGAAGTTCAGGAACAAGATCCCTGTTGAATACTCAAATGAGGAAAAAGACCTTTTTTTCGTCATCGTAATGGGCCGCTTTGAAATGGGAGGTTACGACCATGGAAATGATTTTTAAAGAACTCTTCATCTTTTCACCTCGCGAAAAGCGCGCTCGGCGAATTGCCCTTGAACGAGGTGTCAATGTCATCACTTCAAGCAAGACTGATGGTGCGAACCGCGGAAAATCCATTGTTGTCCGCAGTCTGTACCATGCTCTCGGCGCGGAGGCATTTTTCGAATCTAACTTTGATGCCAAGAACAAGGTGTTCGTCCTCCATTTTGAAGTCGATTCCACAGGATACTACATATTCCGGGCGGCAGACCTGTTCAAGGTCTTCGACGCGGAGAAACGCCTTCTTTTTGTCTCCACCAGTGCTCACGACTTGTCATGTCAGTTGCGGAATATCACCGGATTTGGCGTGGAACTTCCAAACCGAGACAAGAACGAGCTGGAAATAACCCCGCCCGTATACAGTTATCTTCCTTTTTACTTGGACCAAGATCATTATTCCGGGAGCCAGTTTGAGTCCTTTAAAAATCTCAGGCAATACAAAGACTTCAAGGAAGCGGTTCTCTTATGCCACTTTGGCGTATTTACAACGGATTATTTCGAGTTGGTGCGAGACCGTGAACATGCTGACTCCAAGAAGGATGAATTGGAGAATCGTTTGAAGGTCTTAGAAGCAATTCTAAAAGATGTCGACAGCAAACTTGACGGCAAGGGGTATTCAAAAGATCTGGAAGCGCTTAAGCGAGATGTTGCCCTGCACCAAAGAACCTATTCCGAAACTGTGAATCGGTTGGGCGAAAGCAGAAACCATTTGATTGCTTGGCGCAATGAATTGCTTGATCTAGAAGAAACCATTGGCGGACTTGTTTCGCTTGATCGGGAAAACGAATCAGCAATCAAGTCGCTTCATGGCAATCATTGCCCTGAATGCGGTTCCTTTCTTGAAAAGCCAATTTCCTTGAAAAGTCGTCGATATAATCTTGCCGAGGACATCGTTGGACTCAAAACAGACTTACAGAAGACAATAGTTGACATCAAGGCGAAAATCGCGGCTGAGGAACACCATTACGCAGAATTGCTGAATATTCTCCGCCACTATGAGAACTCAATGAAGCTCAATACAACCGAAATCGATGACATTCTTCGATTCAAGGGGTTTTGTGAGGTCCGGAATAGCGTTGCCGAGGAGCTTCGGGCCACTTCGGCCAATCTAGAAAGCGTTTTGTCTGTTCTTTCTGATTTGTCGAAGAAGATAAAAGAAGTCAGCAAACGGAAGAAGAGCATCGAGAATCGTTACTACGAGATGCTTATCCAGGCCAAATCCCGATTCGGATTGGACGAAATCAATGCGGAACAATTTAAAAGCCTGAAGAGAGTTTTCGCTGCCAGTGGGAGTGATAGATGCATCGCCACAATTATCTGGCATTGTGCCATCATACAATTGCGAAATGAATTTAATCCAAGCGCCATCAAGTTCCCCGTTGTCTTTGACAGCCCGAATAATGTAGAAAGCGATGACGAGAAAACCGGTGCGCTTCTTAAATACCTTCTCGAAAACTCTGAATTGTCAATGCAATTCATCTTTTCTGGAATAGGATTTGATACGGACGAATTCAGGGCCAAATTCGAAAAGCCAATGAATGTTATCATCTTGTCAAACGAACAATATCATCTTCTGTGTCAAGAAGACTTCATGAAGTATCGTGAATTGCTAGATGCCTTTTGCAATGCAGGGGTATTGCTCAGCAAGAAATAGCATCATGAAGTCTATGCGTAGTCGAGGAGTGCTGAAATGAATTCAACAAGAATTAAGGAACCTGAATCTGAAAATGGAGAAGCAAATGAATTAGAAGGTCTGTTTCATGTGCAACCTTCTTCTTCGAAGTCAATGCATCGTCGGCCTAAAAATGTTGCACCAATTTCATTTGTAAAAAATGATGATGAATTGCTCTTAGTTTATTCTCCCAAAAATGGGGCAAAATTTGTTGATGAGACAATCGAGAGCGCCGATGAGTGTTATGTTGTTGGCGGTGTGTTTAGATTCATCAAAGATGATATTAAGGATTACGGGGCGGAGGCAACCGCTTCAAGGACTTTTATCATCGGGAAAAAAGATAGTACTGATGACAACTACTATCGGTTGCCAAGTCGCATATTGTCTATAAAGCACGATTTGCTTTTTTATAAAGATGTAGAAGTCAATATTGCATGGTTTTCTCATTATTACATGAACTCTCGAATTTCTATATTTCAAAAAATCGCTAAAATGACTGATGAAGAAATAATCATAGGTGGGCCTCAGAGTAATGCTATTCCGCAAGAAAGTTGGGAAAAAATTGTGAGTCTGTTCCCCTGTGAAACGGAAGTTTCTCATTATATTGAATCTAGGGTTGAAAGTATACTAAGGGAATATCTGCCAACTATCAAAGAAGGAACGTCACTTCTTAAGCAATACTTGGCAAAACTCCGCAGGAAAGCCCCTTCTGCAAATAGCGTTGCCGATTGGAAAGCATTTGACGCATACGAGTTCGAGAAGTATAAGTGTTTGCGAGATTTGTTAGTCAAAATGTTGGATGAAGAGACATTATTTGAAAGTGATTGGGAAGATTATATCTTGCGTTTCATATTGTTGTTGTATCCTCAGTACATTTTTGTTAAGCAGCAACTTGTTATTCATGAGAGGGTTACAGATCCGAAAAAATCGACTCTGCGTCGATTAGATTTGGCATTGTTCACTGTTGAAGGGCATCTTGATTTAATTGAAATCAAACGGCCGTCTGTAGGTTCGCTTTTCCGGTTAGGGCACGATCATGATAATAATATACCGTCCCTCGCACTATCCAAGACTATAATGCAGCTTGAAAAATATATCTTGTATTTGCAAAAGGGAGGTTATGAACTTGAAAACGAACTGAACAAAGAAAATCCCGGGTTATTGCCTAATAATACAACGATCAAAATCAACAACCCGCGGGGAATAATTGTTTTTGGTCGGAGCAATTCCTTGTCGCATGATCAGATTGCAGATTTTCAGGTTATTAGAAGGAAATTTGCCCATATTGCAGACATAATTACATATGATGATTTACTTAAACGGTTTACCAACATATTGGCTAAGTTTTCGACAGGCGCAGTCCAGCCCCGAGATGGTGGATGAACTGACATGTCAGGAGATTGCCACTTGGTACAAGGACGGCAAGCTGACGCCTCATGGAAGGCAGATGGCGAAGTTCCTGGACCGGGCCTTTCCGGCGGAGAAGGTGGACGAATGGGGCATCCTTCTCACATCGTTACAAGGAGATTGACATGAAGAAGGAACAGACAGAACTGTTAAAGGAAAGGAGCGCGACAAGAATGACGAAGGGGCATTCCTTGCAAACGACGCCGACATACGATGCACTGGTTTCAGCCATCGAGGGTCTTGCCCTGGACGCCCGCGCCGGATTGAAGGCGGCGATGAACGCCATCATGCTCCAAACCTATTGGCGGACGGGCGAGTATATCGTGGAATATGAGCAGAACGGTTCTGACAGGGCTGTCTATGGGGCTGGGTTGATGCGGCGGCTCGCCCATGATCTGACATTGAGACTGGGAAGAGGGTTAGCACACTCGAACTTGAATTACATGCGCAAGTTTAACCTTGTCTCACAAAGTCCAGATGTCTGGATTTTTCGAGAAAAGTCAGACGTCTGGCTTTTTGACATGGAGCCACTATCTGGAAATCCTTCGCGCCGACGATCCGCTTGAAATCGCATTGCCAACGAATGATTAGATGGAGTGAACCATGCCACGCCACACACCGAAACCCGAATCCGAACAATCCATCCCCGAGATGGTGGATGAGCTGACGCGCCAGGAAATTGCCACTTGGTACAAGGACGGCAAGTTGACGCCTCATGGAAGGGAAATGGCGAAGTTCCTGGACCGGGCCTTTCCGGCGGAGAAGGTGGACGAATGGGGCTTTTTGCTCACTCGCAAGGAGCGCGAGGCCATCCGGCGCGAGGCGGAGGAGAAGAAGCGCATCGCGGCGGAAAAGCGGGCCAAGACGGCGGCGATCCGCAAGATTCGTGCGAACGCGCGGAAGAACGGCTTCGGGCCGGAGGACGAATTGAGCGATTTCGCCAGCATCCACTGGGCCTTCATGGCGGCCCGCGACGAGCTGAAGGTCCGCGGCTTCTCGCTGGAACTGATGAACAAGCTCAAGGCGGACGTCGTGGCGCGAATCTCGCCCTGGAACATGCAGCACCATGTGGACTACGTGAAATACTTCATCTACCAATACTACCTTTCATGCAGCGAGCTTCACGTCGAAACCCTGCCCGCCTCCCAGCAGGAACAGGCACGGCAAGGCTGGACGAAGATTCTGCGCCCCTTCAAGTGTCGCGAGCCGTGGCTTTGTCCGGGATGAACATGGTAGAATGTCAGTGAAGGCCCAAGGAGCAGGGAAGTGAAAACCGTGAAACCAACCGAAACGCAGAGCGTCGAGTTCAAGCAGTCCACGCCGATGGACAAATTCATGGCGTTCTTGGCGGGGGAGCCGCATAAAATGGACGAAAGCTGGCAGCAGACCTGGGCGTACTTCGTCGGGTGCAAGATGCCATACATACTCCGCGACTGGCATGACTCGGCTTTTAGGGAAGGCGACATCTGGAAGAAGGACGGCGCATATTATGAATGCGTCCGTCTGAAGCTGGCGGCGATACCGGCGTTCAAGAAAAAATGCGACGATGGAGATGACACGCTTGAGGCGCTGAATCTACTGGTGGAGTTCTTCGCGGATGAAAAGCGCAAAGAAGGATTGCCTAAGCCAAGCAGACGTGAGAAGAAGCCGGACAAGAAGAAAAACGACAAGGAATTCGACAACTTGGTTGCCAGCATCACTGAGATGGCAAAATCGTTGCAGGGGCTTTACAGGCAGTCCTATGAGCTTCTGCGTCCGACTGTCGAGGACATGTGCGCCAATCCCGACAGCGTCACGGAGCATGATTTGGAGCATTGCTTTGACCAAGTGCTAGAGATATCTTGCACGGATTTTGGCATGGAACTTTTCATAAAATTGTGCCAGACTTTCAAATCAAGATATCCTGAATCTGTCACGGATTACATGAAAATCCAGCAGGAAATGTATGGGGAAGATTCGGACGGTGATGTGGAGGGCACCGAACTTGAATAATTGAGAGGAGTTGACGCCATGGCAAAAAAGAACGACACGGAAAAATGGAACCTTGCCCCGCAGAAATCCTCTGCGGCGCAGTTCCTCACCTACGTTGCGTCAACGCGCCGGAAGTTTATTTCGGCAAAACACGCCTCGGCTTCCTATGTGATATACTTCCTTTTCGGGCCAGATAAACTTCCGCAAACGGGTAAGGAGATCGTCCCATGCCTTTCGTAACCATAGATGAAACCGCCGACGAATCCCTCGTCATGATCTCCGCCTTGCAACACTGGCTGTTTTGCAAGCGGCAGTGCGCGCTCATCCATCTGGAGCAAGTCTGGGAGGAGAATCGGCTAACGGCCTCCGGGCGCGTCCTCCACGAACGGGTGGACGAGCGGAAATGCGAGACACGTCGGACGCTCCGCCAGGCGACTGCTGTGCGGCTCGTTTCGCACCGGCTCGGCGTCTGGGGCGTCGCGGACATGGTGGAGTTCCATCTCGCGGACCCCGAATGCGCTCCAGACGGGACGAAGGTCGCAGCCCGGCTTCCGGGACTCGCCGGTTTCTGGCGCCCCTTCCCCGTTGAATACAAACGAGGCAAGCCCAAGTCGCACCGCGCAGACGAGGTCCAGCTCTGCGCCCAGGCAATCTGCCTGGAGGAGATGCTCGATGTTTCCATCCCCGCAGGCGCGCTCTTCTACGGCGAGCCGCGCCGCCGGACGGATGTCGCCTTCGATGCGGAGCTACGCCGCATCACGGAAGACGCCGCCCGTGGCATTCGCGACCTTCTCGCCTCCGGCGAAACCCCGCCACCGTCCTACGGCAAGTGGTGCGCCTCATGTTCCCTTATTGAGGAATGCCGACCCCAACTCGTCGCCTCGCACCGCTCGGCCCGCGCGTGGCTTGCCAAACAATTGACCACTCTTAACGATTCCGAGGACAACCAGACATGAGGAAAATCCCTACTCTTTTCCGACGCACGTTCGATGCCCAGCACCACAAGGGCATCGTAAACGAAGTGACACCCGGCTTGGAATGGGTCCTCGACGGCGAGGGACTTGCCACGGTCAAGTTCGATGGAACTTGCTGCGCCATCATGGACGGCAGGTTCTACCGCAGATATGACGCGAAAAAGGGCAAGACCCCGCCCGAAGGGGCAGTCGCGTGCTGCGACCCCGATCCCATCACGGGCCATTGGCCGCACTGGCTCCCATGCGACCCTGCGAATGCGGCGGACAACTGGCATCTTGCCGCCTACTTCAATTCCGGCGGCGTCAATCTGCACGACGGGACATACGAGGCGATCGGACCGCATTTTCAAAGCAATCCGTATTCGCTCTGCCACGACATCCTCGTTCAACACGGACGGGAAATCGTAAAGGATGTAGTTCGCTCCTTTGATGGCATCCGCGACTATCTCCGCGACCACGAAATAGAAGGTCTCGTCTTTTGGCGGGACGGTGAGCCGCAATGCAAGATCAAGCGTTCCGACTTCGGCTTCCCCTGGCTGCCGACGAAGACAGGCAAATGAGGAGAGACAATCATGAACGACAACATGATGATTGAAATCAACGGTCAAAAGATTCCAGTCGCGAAAGTGAAGCACTGGCGCTTCGCCCCGCACGAATTTATGCCATTCCGGAGTGCATTGGAGACAGCGCAATGGTCCGCATTCCTTGCATTGCGAAAGGCTTGGGACACATTGGATGCGTCCATCCTTACGCCATACCTGTCCGATAACTTCTCGTATGGTTCATACTGGGTTAATGAGCAGAATTTGAATCTGACGGGGTATCTCGACTATTTGCCGAAGAAATTCGATACGATTCGGCGGACGGCTTCAAAGCCCGAGCTGTCGCTTTCCGTTCTCTACGAGGGGCTTGCACCGCAGGATTTCTGCTATGCGCTAGAAATGACACAGGGCGATGTGAGAACGCTTCTGACGGTCTCGTTTGACGGCGGGCAAATCCAGTCTCTCTACATGACAGACCCGCAAATTTTCACGTATGAACGGACATTTGCCAAAGGCGGTATACTTGACGAAAACGGGGAGCCAAGGGTGTTCAAACACAGGTGCGAGACCGACGAAATCGGAAAGCCAATGACGACAAGGCAGCAAGTTGCGTTTGCAGTGGAGTGTGTAGTCGCTCTGTTCAAAGAAGCGGGATCCAATGTTTCCGGTATTTTCAAAAGCTGCTATAAGGAGTTCCCGAACATCATCACGAAAACAGGTGACGACACCTTCTATCATCGGATAGACGTCTCAACTCCTGCCAACGACTGTGCGATTTCCGCTGTTGAAATCGCCGAGTTCTCCGCTGCCGCAGAAATGCATGACGCATGGGCGATGGTCATGCCTGTGTCTCTATTCTGTACCGAAACGAACGGCGGTATGCCGCTTTGCGGCGGTTCGTTCTTCATGAAAGTCCTTGAGGCAAGGCCGCTTGGGGAAACGAATCTTTGAAGGATAGGTATTGAAGGATGTCTCCATGAACAACGATAAAATACAACTTATTTCTCAATCCCCATTTGTCAAGGACGCCGACGAGAACGGATGGTCCTTCGAAGTCACCGACCCTGAAACTGGGAATCGTTTCAATTCATCCATCTCTCCTTGGGCACTACTGCATTCGCTAGGTGAAGAACGCATCGAAATCGAACTGCTTGTGTGCGGCTGTTCGGATGCGGGATGTGCGGGATTGGACAATGAGATTTTCGAGTGCTCCGAGAAATGTGTCCATTGGTCTTTCACCGAATACGGACATCCATATTCGTGGTTCTTTGACAGGACGGTGTACGAAACAGGAGCCATGCAAATGCTTCATGAGATTTATGTCACACAGAAGGGTTGGGACTTCAATGCCTTGGAATATGAGTCCTACGACGCCTTCAAAAATGCCATCGATGATTTTCTTGTTGCCAAACCGGTTTTCAAACGAATCTGGGATAATTTTGCATCATGACATACGAAGAACTCAAACTTTCCGAAAACGATGAAATCATCGGCCATGTCGAGGCCATCCGCGCGATTGTCGAGCGCAAGTGCGCCAGATGCGGTGGCGGGATGTCTGGCTGCATGGGGTGTCTGTTCGATCGGTTTGACAGAGGAATGATTCCGGCATTGCTTGATCGCATCATTGATTACATGGGAAACATGCCCAACAATCAACCGAATGCCGTCGCCGCAGGAAGGCGTCGGCATAGTGAACGGGAGGCGAAATGGAAGAAAATTCAAACTGGAGAAACGCAGCGCACCCTTCATTAATGACTTCCACGGTCCCTTTGTCACTCTGTAGTGTCGCTATTTTCCTAAGTGTTAGCGAAGGGATCAGATTCATCTGAGTAGAAACATGAAAAAGCTCCTGAACACACTCTATGTCCAATCGCAAGGCTCCTATCTTCGTCAGGAGGGGGAGACGGTTGTCGTCGAACGGGAGCGCGCCGTCGTGGCGCGTATCCCGATCCACACGCTGTCCGGTATCGTCTGCTTCGGGAACGTCTTGTGCAGCCCTTTTCTACTCGGTCTCTGCGGCGAGCGCGGCGTCAACGTGAGCTTTCTCTCTGAACACGGCCGGTTTCTCGCGCGGGTTTCGGGTCCGGTGTCGGGGAATGTTCTTTTGCGTCTGGCCCAGATGCGGGCGTATGAGGACAAGACGAAGAAAGGCGATATCGCGCGGTGTTTTGTAATAGGCAAGCTATTGAATGCCCGTAACGTTATTTTGCGTCGGATTCGTGATCATGGAGAAACCGGCGCACTGCGGGAAGCGGCGGAGAAACATGCGGACGTGATACGACGAGCCAGGGATTCCACCCCGGATTCAGAACGGTTGCGCGGACTGGAAGGGGAAGCGGGTGCCGCCTACTTCAGGTGCTTCAACGAATTAATCGTTGCTCAGAAAGAATGCTTCGCGATATCCGGACGCAATCGCCGTCCCCCAACGGATCCCATGAACGCATTGCTTTCGTACCTTTACACGCTTCTTGCGCATGACTGTCGGGGGGCACTGGAGGGCGTGGGGCTGGATCCACAAATCGGATTTCTCCATGAAGTGCGTTCTGGACGTCCTGGATTGGCATTGGACCTAATGGAGGAATTCCGCTCTGTCTTGGCTGATCGAGTCGCGCTCTCGCTTGTGAATCTCCGGCAGGTGGGGCCGCGCGACTTTAGGACCACGGAGTCCGGCGCGGTTGAGATGAAGGAGGAAGCACGGAAAACGGTTCTACAGGCATGGCAGAAAAAGAAACAGGAAATCGTCCTGCATCCCTTTTTGGAAGAGCGTACGCCGATTGGTCTGTTGCCGCATTTGCAAGCATTGCTATTGGCGAGGTATTTGCGAGGTGATTTGGATGCCTATCCGCCCTACATTCTCAAATAACACGGGAGACGAAAATGTTGATGTTGGTGAGTTATGATGTCAGTACCGTCAATGCGGAGGGGCGTCGTCGGTTACGCCAGATCGCCAAAGCCTGTGAAAACTGGGGTATTCGAGTTCAAAACTCCGTATTTGAATGCACGCTTGATTGGTCGCAATGGATTACTCTTAAGGCTCAATTAGAGGCAATCTGTGATCCAGCCGTCGACAGTTTACGGTATTACAATTTGGGAAACAATTATAAGGAGAAAGTGATTCATTACGGAGCAAAGGCGACCATCGATCTGGCTTCAGATACACTGATTGTCTAGCGCGAATCCTGTCCGCGAACCCCAAGTTCACAGGTATTCTACAGGAGGTTCGCGGAAAAACGCACGACAAAATGGCTCTTTGACAATTGATTTTTGTATTCAGTGTGTACAAATGACACATAAATTGCTATACTCGTATCGTTCTGATTACCATTAGGTCATCAGATGCGGAAAAACACATCATTTTTCCGCGGTCGCCCGTCACACGACGGGCGTGAATTGAAACGCGTCCTGCGGGAAGTCGGACGGCTTCGCCACGTCGCCCGTCACACGACGGGCGTGAATTGAAACTCGCCGTGCTCCTCCAGCCTCGCGCAGAAGAACGTCGCCCGTCACACGACGGGCGTGAATTGAAACAACAACGGCGCTGCAGTTATGTCATTTACTCCAGTCGCCCGTCACACGACGGGCGTGAATTGAAACCAATGGTGACGCTGCCGCTCAACATGTTGGTGGGGTCGCCCGTCACACGACTGGCGTGAATTGAAACTGAGATATCATGCTTAGCTACGGTACACGTCTGGTCGCCCGTCACACGACGGGCGTGAATTGAAACGACCA
>JAGCVN010000041.1 GCA_017962315.1 Kiritimatiellia bacterium | reverse complement strand
GGCGGTGTTGCCCGGGGCGCGCAGGGCGGTGCGGCGGCGCGCCCGCCGCGCGGACCGTCTCGCCGTAGCGCTGACCGCCGCCTGGTTCCTGCTGTATGCGGGCGCGAAGCATGTGGGGCGCGTCGGCTACGACCAATACCTCTCCGACGCGGGTTCCTACCTCACCAACGACGTCGTGCACGTGGCGGCGCTGAAGGTCTCGCCCGTGATACCCGACACCACGCCCGTGCTGGTCTTCGCCCGCGAGCTGGCGCAGACGAACGCGGCGGACTGGGTGGAGCTCCCGCCGCGCCGCACCTACGCCGACCTGCCAGCCGACTGGGCGCTCCCGAACGCCACCAACCACAACGTGTACGTCGCCCTCGACTGGCGCCCCGCCACGCCGGCCGTGACAAATTACCTTTTCCAGACGCCGGCGGTCGCCGTCCTGGGCGGATCGGACGCCACCAACGGCGTCCGCGCCGTAATTCCGCGAACGAAACTCACAGAGGTGCAAAAATGAAGAAGCTTGCAATCATCGCAATAATTGCCATCGCGATTGTGTCAATCGACGGACAGGCCGACGCGCCTGTTGTCGCGCAGACCATCCGCGCCGACGGCACCACGAACACCTGGACGCAGGCCGAACTGCAGACCGCGCTGGGGCTCGTCAACCGCATGTACTGGCGCGACATGGAGACCACCGCCGGGCGCGAGCGCTGGCACGGGAAGCGCGTCGGCGCGCCGCGGCTGGACACGAATCTCTGCATACAGGTATGGCAGTACGCCGACGGCTTCGCCTGGACGAACGCCTGGACTCGCCCGAAGTCCCAGATGGAGAGAGAGGCCGAAGCTGCGGCGCGGGAGGCTGCGCGGCGCGAGGCGGAGTTTGCGAGGCTCACGAACGCCGTGCCGGGGATCGTGGCGCAGATATTGGCGGAGCGCGAGGCTGCGTCCAGGACAAACGTCGTCACCGAGGTGGTGGGGCCATAACCATTTTTTCGCCAGGACCTCTACTGTATGCATCACAGAGTGACAGGCACAGTAGGAATCTTTCTCCTACGGAATTCCCTATTGGATTCCCTTGCGAATCCCCCGTGATTTCCAAGCGATTCATCCCTTATCATGCGCCAATCAATCTCAAATCAAACCCAAACCATTACATTCGCGCCGTTACGCCTTCTTGCCAAATGACGTGAATATCTGGCATGATGGGAGGAAAAGGAAGGATGGTGACAGGATGAAGCTGTTGAATCTCATGTTGTCTTTCGGGATGGTTCTGACCGCGATCCAAGCGGCAACGCCCGGCTTTGCCGCATCAGCGCGGGTTATCGTGCTACACACCAACGATACGCACACCCACATCGATGACGGGCGCGTTGCGTTTTCCGAAATCGCAGCGGAGAAGGCCCGCCTTGAAGCGGCGGGGGAGAACGTGATCCTCGTGGACGCGGGGGACTACGTGCAGGGAACGGCGCTAGGCGGGTTCGACGCCGGGCGCAGCGCGATCGATATCATGAATGCCGCCGGCTACAAAGTGGCCACGCTTGGTAACCATGAGTTTGACTACGGTATCGCGGCCATGTTCGCGAATGCGGAAAGGGCTGCGTTCCGCACGGTCAGCTGCAACTTCATCCACCGGAACTCTCCCGATGACCCGGGCAGACTGGTCTTTCCCGCCTACACGGTGGTGACGAGCGGAACGGTCCGAGTCGCGTTTGTCGGTGTGACCACGCCCACCTCGCTCGTCTCCGCCAAACCGACGACCTTCCTCGACCCCACGGGCAAATGGCGGGCGTACGACTTCATCGCAGGGGAACGAGGCGAGGCGTTGTACGCCGCCGTACAAGACGCCGTGAACGAGGCGGCGGCGCACGCAGACTACACGATCGTGCTGGGGCATCTGGGGATCTCGCCCGACTGTGCGGGCTATATGTCCACCGACGTGATCGCGCACACAACCAACTTCGTGGCGCTCATCGACGGACACTCCCATTCGGAGTACACGGGGTCGCGCGTGCGTAACGCAGCCGGGCAGGACGTGATCCTCACTCAGAGCGGAAGTTACCTCGGACTTCTGGGATGTCTGGCGTTGGAAGAAGGAAAGTGCGTCATGGCCGGAACCATCTACACGAGAGGGGAGAAGGACGCGAAGGTCGAACGGCTGGAGAAGACCCTTGCCGACGCCGTCGAACAGCAACTCGGCGTGAAGATCGCCTCGGCGCCGACCGCCCTCTGTTCCTACCGCCCCGGTACGAACGAACGGATGGCCCGAAAGGAAAGCTGTTCCGCCGGTGATTTTGCCGCGGACGCCGTCCTTTGGTATGCGAATGTGCGAGAGGGGCGTTCCTGCGACCTGGCGATGATGAATGGAGGCAACGTGCGCGCCGATATTCCGGAAGGTTCCGTCACGTTAAAGGCGCTCCGCACCGTCCAGCCGTTCGGTGGCGATATCGGCATCGTGGAAGCGAACGGGCGGCAGATTCTCGACGCGCTCGAATTCGGTGCCCAGGCGGTCGGCGCCGGCGAGTTCGGCGGGTTCCTCCATGTCGCGGGACTCACCTACACGGTTGACGCCGCCGTCAAGTCCAGTATTCGCGTGGATGCCACAGGCTCCTGGATGTCGGGACCATCGAACGGCGTCTACCGCGTAAAAGACGTCCGGGTGTACAATCCAAAGGCCGGTTCGTTTGTTCCGCTGGACTTGAATGCCGTCTACCGCGTGGCGGGCAACGCCTTCACGTTGGTGGAGGGGGGCGACGGCTTCGCCATGTTCCGCAGCGCGAAAAAGATCGAGAACGGTCTGGCGATGGACTACCTCGTCCTCTCCGAATACGCCCGGTCGTTCCGGATCGATTCGACCGGGATGCCCACAATCACCACGGCGACTTCCCCGTTGCGCGCGTTTGCCAATTACCCGATGGACTATGAGAACCCAAACGGATCAGGCCGTATCGTCATCAAGGGGAAGCCGCACTGATTTGCGGTCAATCTTCGATAACCACGCGGAAGCCGACGTCGAAGGGGCGCATCCACGAAGGATAGCGCCAGCGCCAGGCACTTGAGGAAACCACGGGGCGGCGCGCCCATGAGCCGCCGCGCACGACCTTCAAGCCGCCCGGCACGGCCTTCTCGTTGTACGGATACGAGTGCCAAGAACTCGCCGTCCACTCTGCGGCGTTCCCGTGCATATCGTAGAGGCCCCAGGCGTTGGGCGCGTAGCTGCCGACCTGCGCGAGGTGCAGCACATGGTCGTTGAAGCGGCGGTCGCGCAGCTCGTAGTCCCACAGCGCGGGCGGTAGGTTCTTTGGCTTCGGATCGTTGCCGCGCACGAACGGTTGCGGGTTGATGCCCCGCACCGCGAGTTCGATCAGCATGTAGTCGGCGAGGTTCTCGTGCGTGGAGAAGTCGGTGTCCTTCGTGCCGTAGTTGAACTCGGTACCCGTACCGGCTCGGCAGGCCCACTCCCATTCCGCCTCGGTGGGGAGGCGAACCTTCTTGCCGAGCTTTTTCGAAAGCCACTCGCAATACTCCTGCGCCATGTCCCAGCTCACGCGCACGGCGGGGAATCTCTCGTTACCTGGCTGGGCGAAATCGGGATCCTGCCCACCCATGTAGTAACCGCGCTTTACCTGGTCTTTGTAGTGCATGTCGTACACGCCGTTGTCGAACTTCGGATCCATCAAACGGAACTGCCCCTGGGTGATCTCCCGCGTCGCCATCCAGAAACCTTTCTCGATCGAGACCTTGCAAACCGGGCGTTCGGCATCGGTCAGTTCGTCCGACCCCATGGCGAACGTGCCGGAAGGGACGTACGAGAACACCAGTTTCTCGCTGCCGCCGATGGTGAACGAACGCGGTTCCCGTCCGCCCTGCATCTGCTTCGCACGCGCGGCACCGAAGGGCCAGCCCGCGACTTTCACGGACGGCGAGGGTTTCGACTGTGGTTTCGGTGCCACGAAACGTTCCGTTCCGGGAACGTACGGATTCACTACTTTTTCAGGATCGAACGAGTCGCCGGCCCATTTCTTCGCCATCTCTTTCCTGCGTTCGAGAACTTTCACGACCTTTGGGTTACCTCCCTGCTCCTCGGTCCACGTGCCCCAGTAGGGAACGTTAAGGTCCATCCACACCACAAGCCTGTCCAGCTCTTCTGCGGTGAGCTTTACGTTATGGTGCCCCTTCAAAAGGCGCTGGTAGAGTTCGGATGTCGTCACGTGGAACTCCAGCGGCGTGAGCAGGTGATAGTCGCCTTCCGGGCCGTTCCTCCGCACATAGGGCATCAGATTCACGTATGCCTTGGAATAGTGTCCCGCCATCTCCTTCCCGTTGAAGTCGGGGAGCGGCGCACCCATCCTGGTCTTGAGGCCGCTCTTCGCGTTGTGGCACCCCGCGCATTTCCGGTCGAGGACTGGCTGGACTTCGCGTGAAAACGCATAGTTGCGACGCGGGCCGTACCAGGGCTTCGGCGTCTGCAACCGTTTCGCAGACGCGGTGGAACTGGCGGCGGCGGGCGCCTCGTTCTGGTGTTCATGGCATCCCGTACACGAAATCATCTCGCCGGGGACCCCCACGAACCAGGATCGCATCTCCTGCAACTTGCGGCCGTTTCCGTCTAGAGGCTGTATGGCGAACGGGGTGTTGGCGGGGACGGTGAACATGGCGCTTCCGTCCTCCTCCAGCTCCACCTCGCCGAGGATATTGCGCGCGTCCCACGGTCCCTCGAACCCGATGTTGTAATGCCCGCCGACGTTGCGCGGCGAGTAGCTGTAGGAGAACAGGCGGAGTTTCTTGGCCACGCCCTGCGGGACGCCCTTGAGTCCGTTTCCAAAGTTCACGTTCTGCAGGTAGACGGTACACGTGTCCACCGCGTCGTTACGCCGGTCGATTGACGTCAGGGGGCGGTTGCGCTTCTTCATCGGCAGCGGCTCCAGGCAGTTCCAGTCCGTCGCGGCATACACGGGGACGATGTTGTCGTAGACGTCTGCGAACGCCACGATGAACGGTTCGCTGTTCTTATGGACGGAGACTAGGAACAGCTCGTCAGACAGCGGGTAAGGATGGAGGAAACGCGGGGTTGAGGCGTTCACAAGCATATCGCGCGCCTTGTTTGCGACGGGCTTTCCCCATCCCGGAATGCGCTGGATCACACCGGCCGTCTCGTTTCGCCCCTTCATCACGTCGAACAGGACCAGTTCGCCTTCCCGCGCGCAACCGTGGTGCCCCGAAACAATGCCGCAGAACTTGGTGACGGATCCAGGAAGCGGCCTTGCGTAGAACAGCGAGTTCGGCCAGTAGGAATTCGATCCGTAGAACGCCTTCTGGTCGGATCCGTCTACGTTCATGGTCATCATCACGCGGGAGAAGTAATGTGCGCTGTCGGTGTATTCCCAGCGCAGGTACAGCACGCGGCCGTTGTTCATCACGACGGGGCACCAGCTGTTGTCCTGATCGAAGACGAGACGTTTCACGGAACCGTCCTTCTCCAACAGATGCGTATTGCCCACGTAGGAACTTCCGCTCACGCACGGTACGCCGTGGAAACCGCTGGTGGCGACGAAGAGCATGCGCCCGTCGGGAAGATAACAGGGATCGTAACAATCGATGTCATTCAGGCCGGACGGTGACTTGAGCGTCTTCGACATGGGCTTGTCGAGGCGGGTCTCAAGGATGCACCACGCTTTCTCGCTCTCAAGCCCGCCGGAATAGGCGATCTTGTCGGCGTCGAAATCAAGGTCTACATCGCCGAGGAAATAGTTCGACGCCGCGATCACACGTTCCCTCTCGCCCTGACGGCGGCACACCGGAACAGAGACGATGGCGTTCATGTATCCCTGGAGCGGCACGGAAGAGTTTCCGTTCCAGTTGTTTGGCAGGCCGGAAGGCGACGTTCTGCTGCGTTTCACCATCAGGAAGTGCGAGAAATCGACGGCGGGATGGCGCAGGTACACGTCTTCCTGTAGGCTCGCCAAGGCATCCGCCGCCTTGAGCCGGGCGGCTTCGTTCTTCGCCCCGGCCACGGCGGTCTTCACTTCCGCAAGTCTTGCCAGAAGCGCGGACGGAGAACCATAGACGGAAGGATATTTGCCGGCGTAGGCGCGAATGGCGCGTTCCATCGCAACGGGGTTGAACCACTTCAACGTCTCAAGCCTGCACCGTTTCGCCCTGTCATCATCGGAGGAGGGCGGAATCTTTGGCGCACCCTTCGCGAGCGCGATTTTCGAGAACGACGGGGTGTCGAGATTTGCCATGATTTCCCCTGCATTGAGAGGAAAGTCCGTCACCAGTCGGTCGACGAGCGGCAGAAGCGTTTTATAGCGACGCAACTTGGTTGCGGCGGCAACGGCGGAATCGACCCATGTCGCCCGTTTTTCGTACGCGGCGCGGATCTGGTCCGGCGAGGCGAACGGCACGGCGACCTCCTCGATGAACGTACCGACGGCCTCCGCGCACGCCTCCTTCTCGAAATCCATCTTCAGGATAAGCCGTCCAGCGTCAGCGAACGTCTTCCCCCGCACCACGCGGCGGTGTTCGTCGAGCAGCAGCACCTGGATCCCGTCCGCCCGGTGCATGAGTTCGTCTCGATTGTGAAATACGATTTCGTCCACTTCGACACTTTCGCGGAGATCCACCTCCCACCACTGCGGTTTGTTTTTCTCCGCCTCGTTGGTGTGCGTGATGGAGGCACTGCTCCAGCTGTGCGCGGTATTCCCATCGACCGCCCGCGACGGGACGCCGCTTCCGCCTACCGTACTCTGGAACGCGGGACATCCCCTGGCCACGTTCCGTCCGCCGGAAAATACCTGGAGTTCGGCAATCGAGAGAATCGCCGGAGTGCGCGTCAGGCGCACATGGACGTAACGCCCCTTCGCCGTCCCGCCCATTGACGCGCCGGCGAAAACGCAGGCAGAAAAAACAAGACATCCGATTTTTGATTTGTACATACAGCCCCTACATGATTCAGCGCCTGTCCTTCCGCGCGGCCCCCAGCCGCACAAACACATTCAACAAGCACATCTGTTGGCGCCCAGTATACCAGATTCCGGCAGTACCTGTAAAGTCGAACGCAGAGAGTGAGCTTGCAAAATTCGCCTTGACCGGAACTCCGTTTTTCAAGTAGTCTCCTTCTTCTTAAAGACACCCCGCAGGGGAGCTTCGGGGAAAGGAAGGTCTGATTTCGGATGAAAGAAAAGATTCAGGCAGTACTCGATACGCTTGAAAAAAAACACGACTGCCGCATTCTCTTCGCGGTGGAGGGCGGCAGCCGTGCCTGGGGGTTTGCCTCGCCCGACAGCGACTACGACGTCCGTGCCGTATACGTGAGGCCGGCTGAATGGTATTTGCGGCTCGATGAAAACCCGCCCGACGTTTGGACGGAGATGCTGCCGGACGACCTGGACATCTCCGCGTGGGACATACGCAAGGCGTTCGTGCATCTCCTCAAGAGCAATCCCGCGTTTCTGGAATGGCTCGGTTCGCCGATCATCTACCGCGACATGGGACTTGCGGGTGAACTCTCGCCCTTTCTTCCGGACGTGTTTAATCCGGTTCACGCAGTCCACCACTACGCCTCCATGTTCCGTCACGCGGCGGAAGACCGGACGCCGGACGGCACAATCAGCATCAAGAAGCTCTGCTATGCGCTTCGTGCGAATGTCGCCGTCCGTTGGATCCTCCTGCACGGGACGATGCCGCCGACGGAGTTCTGGAAGACGCTTGACGGTGCCGACATTGCGCCGGAGACGCGCCAGGCGGTCGATGAGCTGGTCGCCGTCAAGGCGACGACCGGAGGGAAGGAACGGATTGTTCCGAAGGATGCGCTGCTGCCGCTCCTATTCGACCGGGAAAGGGAAATCCGGGCGTTCAAGCCCAAGAACACCACCGATTCAACCGCGCAGATAAAAGACGTGCTGGAACGCATCTTCTTTGCGCGGGCATTGGCCATTACACGCCAGATTCGATAACGGAAGAGATGTAACTATGATGACCGAGATCCTTCAATGGTGTGTAAAACATCGCTGGGCGTTGGTCCCGTCCGTATACGCGGTGATGAGTCTGGTCACGTACGTCATGTATGCGATCGACAAGCATGCCGCGAAACGCGGCGACTGGCGCACGCCGGAATCGACCTTGCACACGCTTGAACTGCTCGGCGGCTGGCCGGGCGGGCTGTTGGGACAACGTTTTCTGCATCACAAATGCAGCAAGGTTTCGTACCAGATCGGGTTCTACGTGATGGTTGTTTTAAACCTGATCGGGTTAACCTATGTGATTTACGGAATGTGGTCGGGCGACTGGCCCTTGGCTGTGTTAAGGAAGAGCTAGGCGGCGTCAACCGCCGTTCTTGTGAGGGGAGACGCCGTCCGCGATGTTCAAACCATGCCGACCTTGCTAGAAAGTTTCCAATCGCGTTTCGTAAACGCATTCCCGAAGGGCGCCCCCTCGAAACTCGCCGCGCCTGCATTGCCGGGTGCGTCCGCCGCGCTTTCTGCCGTCGCACTCGCCCGGCGCGGCGCGTCATGCTGTCTGGCAATCGTCGCGGGTCCTGCGGAACTGGAACGGGTATACGGCGACATCTGTGCGTTCGGGAAACAGGCGGGGGTGGAGGCGTTTCCGTTTCCGCAGGCGTTTCCAGGCGATGCAGAGGCAGAAGGCACGCGGCTCCGCGCGATCCGCGCCCTCCGTTCGGAGAAACAGGATGGCGACCCACCCCTCGTGATCGTTACCTCCCTGCCCGCGCTCCTCAATCCCGTCCCCGATCCAGACGGCGTCAGCGTCGCCTCCATCACCCTCACGGCGGGTAGCGCCTACGCGCTGGACGAACTCATCGAAAAGCTTTCGCACGGCGGGTACACCCGCGTGCCGGATGTGGATTCGCAAGGCCAGTTCGCTGTGCGCGGCGGGATTCTCGACATCTGGCCGCCGGCGGGCGAAGTTCCCTGGCGGGCGGAGTTCTTCGACGTACAGCTGGAATCCCTGCGGACGTTCGACCCCGTGACCCAGCGTTCGCTTGAACAAGGGGAATCCGTCTGGCTTCCGCCCTGTTCCGAATCGTCGCTCCGCAAGACAACCCGCCTCACCGAATTGCTTCCCGCCGGAAGTGCGGTCCTCTGGCTCGACTTCGACCGCATCCGGAACGAGACGCTGTGCGTCGGCGACGATCTGAAAAAGGCGGAGACGACGTGGAACAATCTGCTCGCCGCTTTCGAGACGAAGGATCCTTTGCTCCAATTGTATACGGGCGATCCGCCGCCACCGGGAATCCCTTCGCTTCCCGTCGAGATCAGCGCCATTCCCGGATTGACCGAATTGGGTGCGGAGGCTGCGCGCCACCCCGAACTGTTGAATGGGGCGCGAGAGAAACTTTTCCGCGACTTCCTCGCCCGTGCGTCGCGCGGAGAACAGGTCATCCTCTGTGCCGACACCGCCGGTTCGATGGAGATGCTTGCGCACGAGCTGCGCGCACTCGCCGGAGGTGACGAAACGCAACCGTTGCCGCAGTTTCTCCGTCTCGCGCTTTCGGGAGGGTTCGTGCTGCCCGGCCTGACCGTCGCCGCACAACCCGACCTCTACGCCGTCCGGAAAAAAACATTCCGGCATCTCACGCCCGCGAGCCGCCGCCAGGGCGCGCGCGTGGAGTCGCCGGCAGACCTTGAACCGGGCGATTACGTGGTGCATGTCAACCACGGCATCGGCCGCTACCTCGGTTCAACGGAAATCGAAATCCAGGGGAAGCGCATCGAGGTTTTCACGATCGAATACGCGGAGGGTGCGCGTCTACACGTTCCCGTCACGCAGGCGAACCTGCTCAGCCGGTATATCGGCGTCGCGGGACACCGCGTCACGTTGCACAAGCTGGGTGGAACGCGCTGGACGAAAGAGAAGGCGGCGGCGGAACGCGCCG
Source organism: Kiritimatiellia bacterium (assembly GCA_017962315.1). GTDB lineage: Bacteria > Verrucomicrobiota > Kiritimatiellia > RFP12 > UBA1067 > RGIG8368. Next base: position 28,181 of record JAGCVN010000041.1, on the reverse strand, counting down.
TTTTCGACCTGGCGGGGTCGTTGCTGGAAACCCAGGCGCGGAGGCAGATCGTGGAGGGCGCGGCCTTCGATCCGAACCCGCCCTGGATGGCGGAGTTTGAGGCCGCGTTCCCGTATCAAGAGACCCCCGACCAAGAGAAGGCGATCGAGGAGATCAAGCAGGACCTTGCACGCCCCCGTCCGATGGACCGCCTAGTCTGCGGGGACGCGGGGTACGGCAAGACGGAGGTCGCCATGCGTGCCGCGTTCATCGCCGTTATGAACGGATATCAGGTCGCCGTCCTCGTGCCGACAACGGTTCTCGCCGAACAGCACTTCGAGAGTTTCCGGGAACGCATGGCGGACTTTCCGGTCCACATCGCCGTGGTCAACCGACTGCGAAGCCAGGGGGAGCGTGCCGCCGTCTGGAAGGGTGTTGCGGCCGGGGCTATCGACATCGTGATCGGGACGCACGCGCTACTGTCGGAGAACGCGCAGTTCAAAAACCTTGGTTTGCTGATTATCGACGAAGAACAGCGGTTCGGCGTCGCGCACAAGGAAAAGCTGAAGAACGCCCGGCAGATCGTGGACGTGCTGACGCTCTCCGCCACGCCGATTCCCCGCACCCTGTACATGAGTATGACGGGGGCGCGCGACATGAGCCTCTTGCAGACACCGCCGAAGGAGCGCGTCGCCGTCGAGACGAAGGTTGTGCGCGACAGCGACAGCGCGGTCGAATCCGCGATTCGCCGGGAACTCAACCGTGGGGGGCAGGTATATTTCCTCTACAATCGCGTGATGACCATCGAGCGGATGCGCCAGCGTCTGGAACGCCTCCTGCCCGATGCGCGGGTCGCCGTCGCCCACGGACAGATGCCGTCCGGACACCTTGCCGACATCATGCAGGCGTTTCTCGCGGGGGAAATCGACGTGTTGCTTAGCACGACCATCGTCGAAAGCGGTCTGGACATCCCGCGCGCGAACACCATCCTGGTCTATCGCGCCGACCGGTTCGGCATCGCCGACCTCTACCAGCTGCGTGGACGCGTCGGACGTTCCGCACAGAAGGGATACGCCTGGCTCCTCCTCCCGGAAAACGGGTTGATCGATTCGGACGCGCGTAACCGGCTTGATGCATTGAAACGGCACAGCGGACTCGGTGCGGGGTTCAACCTCGCCTTGCGCGATCTGGAAATCCGAGGCGCGGGCAATCTCCTTGGACGGGAACAGAGCGGGCAGATCGCGGCCATCGGGTTCGGCCTCTACTGCCAACTGTTGAAACAGACCATCGCCCGGCTGAAGGGCGAAAAACCGCCCCTGCTGGTCGATGTCTCGCTCGCTTTCGACTTTCTCGATTTCTCTCCGGGCAACATCGCCGAAGCCACTTCCGCCTGCATCCCCTACGGATACATCGAAGACGACCGGCACCGCCTCCTCTTCCATCGACGGCTGGCCGAACTCACCTCGCCCGAAGAGGTCAAGGCGCTTCGGCGTGAACTCGACGACCGGTTCGGCAGACCGCCGCATGCCGTTCTGCGCCTTCTGCGGCTCGCTTCGCTACGTATCCAGGCTGCGAAGAAGAGAATCGCCCGGATCGATTCGACGGGCGGAAAGGTTTATTTCTACACGCGAAATTCCCGGACACCCTTGCTTGTGAACGGGCGGATCCCCGTGTTGCGCGGCGCGACGGCGGATGAAAAACTTGAAAGCGTCTCCCGCCTGCTGGCGTTGGCGAAGAGTTGATGGATTCTTCTGCGTTGCGTGTCGCCTTCTCAGGAAGGTTTTTTCTTTCGCATGGCATCGGTTTTGTGGTATCATTCCCCGCGATGTGCGTTCATGTTTCGAAGGAGAAGAGCGATGATCACCAGAAGGAATTGGCTTAAGGAATGTTCGTGCGCGGCGCTCGCCGGTACGGCGGGGTGTCTCAGCACGGGGAAGGAGGGCGAGTATTCCGTCGTCCTCATCGGCGACACGCATTACGACAAGGCACCGGAAACCGTCTACCACGCGCATTACGACGAAAAGGTGGAATGGCTCAACCGCGTCCAGCGAGCCGAGTTCAAGCGCAACGGGGAAATGTGGGCGGACCGGCTGCCCCGTCTCATCCGCGCCGCCTCGAAATGCGCGCGTCCGGGCACCCGGTTCGCAATCCAGCTCGGCGACCTCGTGCAGGGTGATTGCGGCAACGGCGAGGTCCACAAGAAAATGATGGCCGACGTGCTCGACTTCATGAAAGGCGAGTTCAAAGGACTTCCGTTCCTTACCGTGACCGGCAACCACGACATTCGCGGCGTGGATGCCTATCCCGCCTACGAAGCTTATATGCCGGGGCGCCTCTCGAAAGAGATGGGATTCGAGATTCCGCGCACGACCTTCTCGTTCCTGCGCGGCCCGGACCATTACCTCTTCATCGACTTCAATAAACCGGCCAAAGAGACGGTTCCTCTGGTCAAGGCTGCGCTGGAGGCGAACAAGGGGGCGCGCTACACGTTCGTCGTCACCCACGGCCCGATGTTCCCCTCCGACACGGGCGCTTTCCGCTGGTTCCTGTACGGCAACAGGCGGGATGACGCGGTCAGGCGCGAAATGCTCGCCCTCTTTCTGAAACACAACGTGATTTGCCTTGCCGGACACACGCACCGCCTTGACTGGCGCGAGTTCGTCCGGACGGAAGGCCGCATCACGCAGCTGGTCGTCAGCAGCGTCTGGACGGATGAGAAACAGAAAACGCCGTCGGTCTTCTACGAGGACCCCGCGAAACTCGGGACGGGCTTCGCGTTCAAGGAGAAAGACCCGAAGCGTGTGGAAGACGCAAAAGCCTTGTTCGCGGAATACGCCCCGTACTGGCGTGGTTGCTATTTCGCCGATTCAGCCGGGTACTGCCGGCTGGAAGTCGGCGACAAAGGCGTGAATGCGTTTTATTACGGAGGCGACGGCGAGAAACCGTTTATGGCCTTCAAGCTGCGGTAGACGGGGGACGGTAATGAGCGAGTTGGTGTTGCGCACGAAACGGGAGCGTTCCGTATTACGTCGGCATCCCTGGATTTTTTCCGGAGCGGTGGAGACGATCCGGGGCGGAGCGGAACCCGGCGCGACCGTCCGCGTCGTGACGGCCGCGGGTGAACCGCTCGGCTTCGCCGCCTACTCCCCCGCCTCGCAGATCCGTGCGCGGATGTGGACATTCGCCCCGGAGGAAACGGTGGATGCCGGATGGATCGCCGGACGTGTCGCTTCTGCGGCGGCCCGCCGCGACGTCTTGTTCGCCGACGGCGCGACAAACGCCGTCCGCCTGGTGAACGCTGAGGCGGACGGACTGCCCGGATGCGTCATCGACCGGTACGGAGAATGGGTCGTCTGCGCGTTCAACACCGCCGGCGCGGAGCGATGGAAACGTGAAATCGCCGCCGCCGCGCGCGCCGCCGTCCCCGGCTGCCGGGGCGTCTACGAACGTTCCGATGCCGATGCCCGTCTCCGGGAAGGACTGCCGCCCGCGTCCGGTCTGCTGGAGGGGGAGGAGCCGCCGGAACGGATCGAGATTCACGAAAACGGATGCCGGTATCTCGTCGATGTCCGGGAAGGCCATAAGACTGGCTTCTACCTAGACCAGCGGGACAACCGGGCGGCTGTCCGTGCGCTGGCTGCGGGCCGCGACGTCCTGAACGCCTTTTCCTACACCGGCGGATTCGGCATTGCCGCGCTCGCGGGCGGCGCGGCGCGGGTGACGCACATCGACCTCTCCGCGTCCGCGCTGGAACTGGCGGAGCGGAACACCTCGCTGAATCCGGGGTCTGGCGAATCGGTTTTCCTGCGCGGCAACGTATTCGAGGTCTTGCGGAAGTTCCGCGACGAGGGGCGGTTTTTCGACTTGATTGTGCTGGATCCGCCGAAGTTCGCGGCATCGAAAGGGGCGGTCATGAAAGCCGCGCGCGGGTACAAGGACATCAACCTCCTTGGTATCAAACTGTTACGTCCAGGCGGATTCCTCGCCACATTCTCCTGTTCCGAACGGATGGAACCCGAACTCTTCCGCACGGTGGTCGCCGAAGCCGCTTCCGACGCGCATCGCTCTCTACAGGTATTGCGGCGTCTTCAACAGGCGCCCGACCATCCCGAAGGATTGTCCTTCCCGGAAGGGTTGTATCTGAAAGGACTGCTCTGCCGGGCCGATTGAGCGGGGAAACGAACAATGGCGGAAACGACCGTATGGATGCTGGCCGGCGCAACGGCGACCGGGAAGAGCGACGCCGCGCAACTGCTCGCCGAGCGGCGCGGCTTCGCCATCCTTTCCGCCGACTCCATGCTCGTGTACAAGGGGATGGACATCGGGACGGCCAAACCGATGCCGGCCGACCGTGGCGACGTCCGGTACGCCGGAATCGACCTGGTGACGCCGGGGGAACCTTTTTCCGCCGGACGCTGGCTGGAGGAGGCCAGACGCGCTTTGTCGGACGGCGGCGGGTGGATCGTCGCCGGAGGAACAGGGCTTTATTTCAAAGCGTTGACCGAAGGGCTTGACGCGGGCGAGGCGGATCCCGCCGTGCGGGCGAAGTGGAAGGCCGTCTTCGAGACGGGCGGCATTGGCGCACTCCGCGAAGCGCTGGAACGGATGGAGGCGGGCGCGGTCGGGCGGTTGGGCGAAGATGCGGTCAACCCGCGCCGTCTGCTCCGCGCACTGGAAGTCGTCGAGACGGGAGGGTTTGTGCGCACCGCGCCGAAACCTCACGCGCGCTTTGCCGTGCTGCGGATACCGCGTGAGACGCTGCGCCGCCGGATCGCCGCCCGCGTGGAGGCGATGTTCCGCGCCGGGCTTCTGGAAGAGACGGAACGCTTAACCGCCCTCTACCCGCAATGGTCGCAGACCGCGGCCGGCGCGATCGGCTATGCCGAGGCGCGCGCCGTCCTGACGGGCGCGATGAAACTCGACGAGGCGAAAGAGCGGATCGCCGTGCGGACAAACCAGCTGGCCAAACGCCAGGAGACGTGGTTCCGGCACCAGGTGGATCCGGTGTGGATTGACCTTGCGGGGGATGAACCGCCGGATGCCGTGGCGGAGAAAGTGGAATGCGTATGGAGGGAATATGGATCCAACCGAATCTGAACCGGCGTTGACCATCCATGACCTCCCGGTCGATATGCGTCCAAGGGAGGAATTCAAACGGGCGGGGGCGAAGAACGTGTCGAACGAACTGTTGCTTGCCATCCTGCTCCGCTCCGGCGTACACGGACAGAATATCCTCGACTTCGCGCGTGAACTCCTCCGCAAGGCGGGCGGTCTGCGTAGGCTCGCCCAGATGAGTTATCCGGAACTCTGCACCTTGAAGGTGAAGGGATTCGGCGAGGTGAAACGCTTGGAACTGGCGGCCGCGATCGAACTCGGTTCACGCATTGCCGACGAACTGCGCGACCAGCTCGGTAAAGAACCATTCCGCATCCACGAACCGTCGGATGTCTTCCGCCTCATGCGCCCGTTGACGGAGAACCTGCGGCATGAACGGTTCTGGATCATCCCGCTGGACACGCGCAACCGCCTCGTCGGGGCGGAACCGGTCCAGATTGCGCAAGGAGGAATCGATGCCACCCAGGTTTCGGCGAGACAGGTTTTCGAGCAGGCGGTGCGGCACGGCGCGGCATCGGTCGTCCTCGTCCACAACCATCCCTCCGGAGACCCCTCGCCCTCGCGGCAGGATATCGCGCTGACGACCCGGTTGATGGCAGGGGCGAAACTGCTCGAACTCCGGATTTTAGACCATGTAATCGTCGGGAAGCCGTCGGCGACTTCGCCAGGATACGTCTCCTTGAAGGAGGCGGGCGTGACCACGGACAAGTAAAGAGGAGAAGCGACATGAACAGACGGGATTTTCTTCAGTTGGCAGGAATGGCCGGATTGACGGCGGCGGGAGGTTGCCGCACGATGGAGCAGATTTTCGAGGGCGGTGCGGGCACCGTCCCTTGGAGCGGATGTAACATGGCCGGATTCCGGGTGGAACCGTTGCCGGTGGTGCGCGTGGGCGTCATCGGCGTCGGACAGAGGGGGCCGGGCCATGTGAAGACGCTCGCGCGGATTCCCGGCGTCCAGATCGTCGCTATCGGCGATCTTTACGCCAACCGCACGGCGAAAGCGGCGAAGCTCGTCACGGAAGCGGGACATCCCGCGCCTCAGGAGTATCACGGAAGCGACGAAGCGTGGCGCGGCATTTGCGAACGGGAAGACGTGGACCTCATCTACATCTGCACCCCGTGGCTTCTGCACACGCCGATGGCGGTCTACGCGATGGAGTGCGGGAAACACGCGGTATCCGAAGTCCCCGCCGCCGTCACCGAAGAAGAGTGCTGGCAACTGGTGAGCACGGCGGAAGAGACGCGCCGCCATTTCATGATGCTGGAAAACAGCTGCTACGGATACAATGAACTGCTCGCCCTCTCGCTCTGCCGTAAAGGCGTCCTGGGCGACCTTGTACACGGCGAAGGGGCCTATCTGCACGACCTCTCAGACTCTAAACTCACGCCTGAGGACACGGGCGGCTACCAAGGGCGGTGGCGCTTGGAGTGGACGAAGCAACACACCGGAAACCCTTACCCTACGCCGGGGCTCGGTCCGATCTGCCAGTACATGAACATCAACCGTGGCGACCGGTTTGATTTCCTCACCAGCGTCAGCACCGACGTGTTCCGGATGCCGCAGAAGGCGGCACGGGCGTTCGGCGAAAAAGCCCCCGAAGCGAGACACGCCTACTACCGCCAGGGGGACATGAACACGACCATCATCCGCACGTACCGCGGCCGCACGATTCTTGTCGAACACGACACCACCAGTCCTGAACCCTATTCCCGCATCAACCTGATCAAGGGGACCAAGGGGATCTTCGCCGACTATCCCCTGCGGGTCGCGCTGGAACCTTCCCCGCACCGGTGGATGGACGATCAGGCGTTGTCCGAGTTGAAAGCGAAATACGAGCATCCGCTGTGGCAGAAAAACGGGAACGCGGCGAAGCAGCGCGGCGGGCGCGGCGGTGTGGACTACTTGATGAACCTTCGCCTCATACACTGCCTGCGTAACGGCCTCCCGCTGGATATGGACGTCTACGACGCGGCATCGTGGTCGTGCCTTGTGGAACTGACGGAACGTTCCGTCTTGAAAAACGGAAAGCCCGTGGAGATTCCGGACTTCACGCGGGGTGGCTGGAAGACCGCCGAACCGCTAGGTATCGTGAACGTCTAGCGCGACGGATTCTGATTTGAGGTACGAGATGGATATGCCGCTTGTTTCGATTATTATTCCAACGTTCAATCGTGCGCAGATGGTCTGTGACTGTATCGCAAGTGCCCTCGCGCAGAGGGATGCGGCAATCGAGGTCATTGTCGTGGACGACTGTTCTCCGGACGATACCGAAAAGCAGATCCATTCCAAATTCGGGAACGAGCCCCGCGTCAGGGCCCTGCGGAACGCGAAGAATTCTTTTCAGGCGGTTTCGCGAAACAACGGCGCAAAAATCGCGAAAGGCGACTATCTTTTCTTTTTAGACGATGACAATCTGCTCAAGCCCGATGCCGTCGTTGAATTGCTAGCCTGCCTTGAACGTCACCCGGGCGCCGGGCTTGTCGCACCGCTCGCCATACACCAACGCCCCGGACGCGAAAATGCCATCTGGTCGCTTGGAAGCGATTTCAACCGCTGGACTTCACAACCCAAGGACAATCTGCCGAGTCTACCGATCGGTCAATTGCCCGGTACCCCTATCGACTGGCCGACGACATACAGCCCCAACGCTTTTCTGATACCGCGCACGGTATTCGAAGAAGTCGGCGGCTTCGAAGAATCGTATGAACAGATATTCGAGGAGTCCGATCTGGGATGGAAGATTGTCGAACGGGGGTATTCTGCGTGGATCACCACGGCGGCACGAACCGATCATCTGGGATTCCTTGAACCGGGATGCGTGCCCGCGTTGCGCCATCTCGGTATCGAGAAAAAAGGCCGCACCTACTGCTTCGCGCGAAACAGATTACGGTTTGCCAGACGGCACTTCAATTTCTTGCAGATACTCTCGGTAACCCTGGTCTTCGCGCCGCTCTCCGCTTTGTATTACGGTCACGTCGCGCTTAAAAACCATCGTCCCGACATCGCATGGGCATACCTGAAGGGAACCCTCGCGGGCATTTTCGGACTCTTGTCTGTAAGTTCGATTGGTGACAACCGAAACAGCTTGTAAAGACAACATCCTTCTTTCGCCGCGCAACAGCGCGGCGTTTTCATAACCGCGCATGGTTGTGCGCGGAAGAACCAAACGCTGTTTTTAAGTTGTTCATGTTGTTTTCAGAAACTTACCTTCGTGTACATTCCTGCGCGAAGCGCGGGCGGCGGGTTAACATCTAACAAACAATCGATAGCCGTCCATCGACGACTATCGATTGTTCCGCGTTTTCGCCGTGTATCGGCCTATTTCTTGTCGAGGCCGTTGTCCGTGATGATCTTCTGGATAGCGGCGCGGAAACCGCAGTTCTCCGGGAAGACCTTGTTACGGATCAGCAGGTTGAGGTCATTGCGGATGGCGAAAATCTCGCCCTTCTTCGCCTTGATTCCCTCGGCGTCGAGGCGGGCGAGTCCGTCGAGATACGCCTGCTTCATTTCCGTGTATTTTGTCCAGTAGCCGTCCTTGTCGTAGGAGAGGACTTCGAGGATACCGCGGATGCCGTTCCCCGGATTCTTGGTATCGAGTTTCGCGGCGAGCGTGGCGGCGGTTTTTTTACGGAGCGCGGCGACGTCCTGCTCTTTCGCAAGATACGTGCCGTGCGTGGTGTTGGCGTAGCGGCAGGGAAGTTCGCGCACCCACACGTTCCGGAAGTGGACGGGGTTCCCGTGGTCCTGGAACTGGATGGAGCCTTTGGTCGTCCCCGGTTTCACCTGGCGGGAACGGCGCAGGTACCAGGTTGGGCCTTCGAGTTCCCAGTGGTCCTGCACCAGCACGCCGTTCAGGAAAACGGTGAGCGATCCGGGATGGACGCACGTGTCACCCTCGAACACGGGCTGATGGAAGACGATATCGTAAGACTGCCACTCGCCGGGTTTGCGCGTGGGGTTGACGAGTGGCGGGTTCTGCCCGTAGACCGCGCCGGCCTGGCCGTCGGGATAGTTGGGGTTCTTCATGTTCGCGGGGTCGGTCTCGTAGCTGTCCAGCACCTGGACCTCGTACAGACCGCCGAGCAGGAACACGCCGGAATTGCCGCGCCCCTGTCCGAATCCTTGCACCTTGACTGGCGCCTGCCACTCCATGTGCAACTGCACGTCGCCGAACTGGCGGCGGGAACAGATGTTGCCGGCGCGGCGCACCGATTCGAGCGTCCCGTTTACGAACTTCCACTTTGTCTTTCCGCCCTTGGCGTCCACCCAGTTCTCTTCAAAGCTCTTCTGCGTGCCGTCGAACAGTACAATGGCGTCGCTCGGCGGCTGGCCGGGAACGTCGGCGGGCGTCACCTTGGCGGGGTTGGCGCGGTGGGGATCGTGGACGGCCCAGGCGTGCTTGGCGTCCGACACATCGCCGTACAGGAACGCCATCGCGGAAACTGCGGAACCAACAGCGGCAAGCGCGACCGCCATTTTCTTCAATTCTTTCATCGAATACCTCCTTGCGAAAACCAAACGGGGAAATCCTTTCCCCGTACCGCCCTCCAGTATGCCATAAAACCGCCCCGCTGGCTAGCCTTATTGCGACATGAAGTCGAAGAGGCGGCCGTCGCGGAGTTCGAATACCCGCGAACAGAGTCTGGCGAGATCGGGCGAGTGCGTAACCATCACCAGGGAAAGGCCGCGCACCTTTGAGAGTTTGAAAAGCAGGTCGATGACCTGGCGGCCGGTCACGGCGTCCAGGTTTCCCGTCGGCTCGTCCGCGAGGATCAGCCCGGGGTCGTTCACCAGCGCGCGGGCGAGGGCGGCGCGCTGCTGTTCTCCACCGGAGAGTTCCGGCGGTTTGTGTTCGGCGCGTTCCGCCAACCCGACCTGGGCCAGCAAGGTCAGTGCACGTTCCCGCAAGACACGCCACGGCGGATGCGGCCCGGAAAGGGCGGGCAGCAGGACGTTCTCCGTGATCGTCATTTCGGGGAGGAGGTGGTAGGACTGGAAGACGAAGCCGATCTTTTTGGAGCGGATCGCGTTGCACGTCTTCTGCCGCCCGTGATAAAGCGGGACCCCGTCGATTTCCACACTTCCGGCCTGCGGCCTGTCCAATCCGCCCAACGTGTGGAGGAGCGTGCTCTTGCCCGCACCGCTGCGCCCGATGATCGCGACCGTCTCGCCGTGGGCCACCTCAAGGTTCACGCCTTGCAGCACACGGATTTCGGAATGGGCCAGAAGATAGGTTTTAAAAAGGTGTTTCGCCGACAACAACATACCCGCCTCCTCCTACTCGTTGCGAAGCGACCTGACCGGGTCTTTACAGGCGGCGAGACACGCCGGCACCAGACTCGCGAGCGTGCAGAACACGACCACGAGGACCGCGACCTGCACAACCTCCATCGTCGTCACGCGCCACGGGATTTGCGCCAGCCCGTACACGTCCTTCGGGAAAACCTCCACGCCGAGATGCGCCAGGCCGTCCACCATCGTCTGCAGGTTGTGCAGGACGAGGAACGCCGCGACGATCCCCAGCGCGACGCCAACCACGCACTGGATCCATCCGTGGATCACGAAAACCCCCATGACCTGGCGCGAGGAAAATCCAAGCGCCTTCAACAGACCGATCTCGCTGGTCTTCTGCACCGTGAGCACGATCAACGTGTTTACGACGCAGAAAATCGCGACCACCGTGATGAAGGCGAGCAGCAGGGCCATCATGTTCTTCTCGACGGCGAGCGCGTTGAACAGCGTGCGGTCCACCTCCTGCCACGTCTGTACGTTGAATCCGGGGAAAAGTGCGCGGACGTCATCGACGATCCGTCCGAACTCGGAGGTTTTCTGCGGGTCGGCACATTTGAGGTTGATGCTGTAGACCCCTTCCTTCATCCCCAGAAGGTCGCGGGCGACATCGAGCGAGACGATGAGAAAGCCGGAATCGAAATCGCGCTGCCCGGAATCGAAAACTCCCTTGACGACGAGGCGTTCCGGAAAGTAGATTTCATCCTTGTTCACCAGGTTCATCGGCGAATAGACGAACAGTTCGTCACCGGTGCGGACGCCCAGCGTGTTTGCGAGATCGACGCCGAGCACGACGGCGTCGCCCTCCAGGTCGAAATCTCCTGATACCATCCTGTCCACCTGCATGACACGGCGGGCGCGGGCGGAATCTGTTCCGATCACGATCGGCGCTTCAACGCGGCGGCGGCGCTCCGCCAGTACGCGGAGTTCGACACTCGGCGCGACGGCCAGAATGCCGGGGATCTGTTCCAGACGGGCGCAGACCGACCCCTCGTCGCGAATGACTTCCCGCCCGTAGCGGGTGATGGTGATATGCGGCTTAAAGGCGAGGATCTTCTCCTGCCACATATCGCCGAACCCGGTCATGACGGCGCGTACGATGATGATGATCGCGACCCCCAGCACCATGCCGAGTACCGAAATAAGGGTGATCACGCTGGTGAACGACCGTTTCGGCCGGAAATACTTCAACGCCAGAAAAAGTGAAAACGGCATACCCCCCCCCGACCCGGTCAGCGGCGCACCAATTGGAAAAACCGGTCTTGATAGTGGTCGAACAAGCCGAGCTTCTGGAGGTACTTTCCCAGTTCGCCGGTCAACGACGGATCACGCTCCGCGGCGCTGAAGGCGCGTTCCACCTCGATTCGCGTCTCGGCCGAGATTCCGTCCTCGCGTTCCTGCCTGCGCCCCAGCTCGAACTCGCGGATGTTCTCCGGCGCGGATTTCGTCATCACCACCCAGAAGAGGCGGACCAGGCAGACGTCCCAGGGATCGTCCACACCCAGCACCACCGCATCGAACGGGCGGTCCGAACGCTTGACCTCCTCCTTCACGCGGGCCGCGACATTCTCCACCGAGTCCGTCACCACCTGCTCGCTGAAGGCCTCCTGTTTCAGGCTGTATCCGTACCTGAGGATATGGATATGGTCTTCGTTTTCCTTCAGCCAGTCCATGTATTCCTTCGCCTGCGCACCGAACCCCTCCATCTCCAGCGAACTGGCGTCCGGGACGAGGATTAACGGTTTCATCGCGACAAGGCGTCCCTCTCGGATACGCACCTTTCCCGCAACATCCATCAACTCCGAGACGAGGTGGTAGTTGAGAATGGTGTTGCCGAATGTCTCCAAAGTCTTCTTCGGCGGCACAAGGACGCGGGTGTTGTTCACCGCATACCAAAAATCAATCTGTGAGGTTTTTCGTTCCATGTGGGCGTGACTATACCACAGGTCGGCGCGACTGTCAAAGAGTTAAGGAGGTGTCGCGTGGATTTCAAAAAGCGGAATGGTTTCAAGCCATTCCGCCTCTGTTTGCAGATCTTCCTCGTCTTCGGATTGTTGTTGATCCCGGATCGTCTTGTTCTACGTCTCGCCCGGCGTCCTGCCGTTCTCGCGGCGGGTCTCGAGGCCGTTACGGTAGTCGACGAGGGAACGCACGGGTGGCAAGATAGGACGCCTTGAGTTCGTAGAGTCGGATTTTCCTTGCCTGAAGATACCCTGTCGCCGGTTCGTGCGTGACGGGCACCGGCACCAACTGCATGACCGTGTTGCGCACATGGGCGACACCCAACCTGTTTGCTATCTGTTGTTTCATGGCGCATATAATACGCCTTAATTCCACTTTTGCTTTCCATCGCTGTCCGCTTCTGCTTTCACCGTGACACGAAGGAAACGCCGTTTGTGAAATAATCACGATGCCCGGTCTGTGGCGGCGTGAACAGCCCTGCCCAACGGGCGGAATTCCAGTCCGGCTAAGGCATCCCGCCTGTGCGACAAAATCTCATCTGTAATTTCTGCCTTCGGTCGCCCCGGGAGGGACGCGCCCCGTCGCGTCCGCCCAGTTGAGCGCCACCGCGTCTCCGTAGAAGATTTTGGTTTTCATCTTTCGGTTTCTCCTTCCCTTCCGCCAGATGGTTGTGGTCCGGCTTGCTGACACCGAAGCCGATCAGGTCGCGGGTCTCTTCGTCGAGGCGCTCCCGGATGAAACGCGCCAGCGTGTACCGGATAACACGGGGCGGTTTTCAACCGCCGGGCAAGGGCGGCGAGGCGCGGATTGACACGGCAATTCGCTTGACATCCCTCCGTGGGTGTGGCAGGTTGCGAGGCGTTCTTCGGAACGCATGTCCCCGTTTGCCGGCTTAGTCCGTCAGCGGGGCGCTTTTTATTGCTCGACGTGCCATCCATTGATGTGCCCTCCTTGGATGTAAACGAACACCTTCGTCTGGCCGTGGCCGGTCGGCAGGTGGTATTCGCGCTGCGTCCCGCGTGGCGGATCGGTCGGGTCGGGTGTCGTGCCGCGCGGGTATTTGTACCGCGTCACGCCGTCGGCGTCCGTTTTCGTGGCCTTTATGGCATACGGCAAGTCTTCAAGGTCGCCCACCTTTGGCACGTTGCCGCTTTGACTTCAAAAAGGAAGGGTCAACCTAGTCATAAAACGGGACACGATTTGCATCATGGCGCGGTACCTATTCCCTTGAGAATTCCGGCGATGCCGACGCCGGCGATGTCATCGATAATCAGGCCGTTGTTGTCGAACTTGTAGAAGTTCATGACGGTCGTCGAGAACTTCCGCCCGTTGGGCTGGATGCCTACGAACGGCTGCGAGCCTGTAAACGTGCCGGAGCAAGTCCAGTGCACCGCAACCGTGTTCTCGTCTGCGACCATGTCCATGAGCTTCCACTGTATATCCGGGAAACTCGCCCGCATCATCGAGACGACGCTCAAATAACCCTCTGCGCCATACAAGGGATCGGGAGAGACCGGGGTCTTGAACGCGGCTTTTTGGGAAATAAGCTTCTTGCCGAGTTCAAGGTCATTTGTATTGATGCATTTCTCGAACAGGCGCATCGCCTCGCGGTTTCGCTCCGCCGACTTCTTCTTGTCAGCTTCCGGCATGGTTTTCGCCTCATTCAAAATGACTTCGCCGGGCGGCATCATGGGGATGAGTTCGGCGCGGGAATCGGCGAGCGTAAAGCACATCATGCGCTTTCCGGGCGACTTGTCGTAGATTCGCCGGAGTCCTGGAGAGGCCGTGAGAAACACCTCTTCGAGTCGTTCGCGTTCCGCGCCATCGGCAAAGACGGCGCGGCCTGTCCAACGCAGCCATTTGCCGCCTTCCGGCTGAAGCGCGACCAGCTCGCATTTTGGATTCGCGGCAAGCTGGCGATAGACGTTCTTGAATTCGCCCACTCCGAGCCACACCTTTCCGTCAACGACGTGATGCGCACCGAGCGGGCGCAACTTCGGCTGGTCGCCGTCAGCGGTGGCGAGAAAGAATGCTTTCGGTGCGGCAAGAAGACGATCGATGCGCTGATGGATTGCCCGCGCGTCATTCCGTGCCGTGCCATCGGCGGCGGACAGGGGGCCTGCAAACGTCATCGCACCGACAAGCGCAACGACGATACCGGTTGTTGGGTTCATGTAAGTGGCTCCTTTCACAAATGATTCTCACACCGTCTTCAACACGTCGGCAACCGGCCTGCGGGGAACCTTAACGGGTTTCGATTCCGCCTTACCGACGGCGATGACCGACATGAGGGTTTCTCCGGCCGGGATTCCGAGGATTTCTTTCACCCTGGCCGCGTCGCGGATCCCCATGATAAGCGTATCCCAGCGCCTGTTTTTCGCGGCAAGGATGAAATACGACGACGCAAGGCCGCAGTCATACGCCCCCCACATATTCCCTAGTTCATTTGCGGGGCTGCCGCCGTTAAAGCCGCTCTCCCCCTGCACGAACGTCACGGCGACAAGCGCGGCGGCGTTTGCGGAATTGGCCGCATTGTAGCCGGGGAGTGCGTCTTTTCTCAGGCGTTCCCTTGTATTCTCCCCGATTGCCGCATAGTAGCGCGTCGTCTCACTGTTCTTCCAGCTGGGCGCATTAAGCGCGTCGGCAACAATCCTCTCGATTTCACCCTTTGAGATTTCGCTCTTCGCGTATCGGCGGACGCTTCTGCGCGCCTCGATCAGTTCCGAATAGGCCATGCCGTTCTTCTCCTTATCCGATCCGTGGTTCTCCTTCGCACCGTCCGAGCATCCCGCGGCCAGCAGGAATGTTGCTGTAGATGTGCTCCCCAAGAAGCAACGCCTGGTTAGTGAATCGTTCATGGTGATTTCCTTTCTGTTATCCAAGAGTCAATCATCGTTCGCGCTGTCGGATCAGGACGCGGAATCTGCGGCAGTCGATTTCGTCGTCGAAGTAATGGGCACCCCAAAAACAACAGCGATAGTATACACCGTCCTCCGTCGGAAGGCAACGCCTATTCAAGCGAATCCGGCGATTCGTCTATTCAAGGCAAACCGCCAGACGCTTCGCGGGGTGTTCTTCGTGATCCGGGAAAAGAAACCGACCAGATACAGAGTCGTGAAGTGTGCGCTCCGGAAGAAACTGCCGGAAGGGATCGTCTCCGACGAGACGATACGGCTGACCGGCGTGGCGACAAGGAAAGACTATCCCCAGATGTTGCGCCGCGTCAAGGCCCTTGTCGAGGTCAAGGGGAAAATGCGAGAGACGGAGTTCTACACGAACAACTTCGAGTGGAGCGCGTCCACGGTCAAGGGCTGTACAAGGCAAGATGGGCGGGGGAGTTCCTCTTCAAGAAGCTCAAGCGGCTCCTCCAGCTCCAGTCGTTCTTCGGCGAGAACCAGAACGCTGTCGAATGGCAGATATGGGCGGCGATGCTGACGCATCTCGTCCTGCGCTACATCAAATGGAAGAACAAGGTGGTTTCCTCGTATACACGATTCGCGGCGATAATCAAGAACATGATCTGGCTGAAGCGGTCCCTTGAGGCGGTGCTCAACTTCTATTGCATGGCGCCCAGCCAAAGCAGACCGCCCCCCGGCGAGAGAATGCCGTATTTGCCGGGTTTCGAGCGTCTGGCTATTGCGACGTGAGAACACCGAAATGATAGTGCGTGGCGTCGGGAATCATTTGAATCTTGTTCGTGCAGATCATTGAATCGTCGATGAAATCCATCGGAATGTAGCGTCTCGCTTCGGAGGAGACTTCTGGTATGACGATGGCGGATTTTGGATTGTTGGTTTCGCGGAAAAGCGTCGGGGTGTCCGTCAGTTTCCGCGCCGCAAGGGCTTTCCTTGCAAGCCGCGCCGCCCTGCAACACTTCACGCGCTCCATCACAATCGGCATTTCCCGAAGCACAACAGACGATATGTCCTTCAGCCAAAGGCACTACCTGGGAATACGGTTGATGAGTTCGCGGGATCCGGCAAGCCTCTTGATGTACGGAATTTCTTTCGGCTCTGCGGCGATGAACTGCGCATAGTCCGTACCCTCAATGATGAGCGCACCACCGTCAACTGGTTTGTTGCCGTTTATCATGCGAAGTACGAATTCGTCAACAGGCTTGTTGGAACTTGTCGCATACACATCATCGGCATCGACGAGATAGCCGTTGATATGCTTTGCAGAAATCGCCATGCCGTCGGAGTTGTAAATGGTCTTGCATGGAATCCGATGATTACGCAATGGACGGCGGCGTTGCCTTTTGCCTCGTTGTGCCACTTGAAGGTACGGTATGCGAAGTCGATTTCCACATTCAGATTCGGCCACAGTAACGCAACCTGCTCGCCCTGCGTGATGGAATTTGTCGAGACGAATGCACATTGGGTTGCAGTGCCTTGAATGAGGTCGCTAGCCTTCTTGTACCACCCGCAGACGAAATCGAGATTCTTGGTTTTCGGGAAAAGTTTGCACATGTCCGCCTTTTGCTCGACACTCTGCCACGTAAACCCCCAATACGGCGGATTGCCGAGGATGTAGTCCGTGCGCGGCCAGTCGGTCGTGAGCGCGTTCGCGTAGACAATGTGCGGCGAGTCCTTGATCGGGATGTGGTCGAAGTACTGTCCGAAGCGGTTGGCCTCCTCCATGTTGCAGAGGTGGTCCATGAGCCAGAGCGCGACTTTGGCGATTTCGGCGGCGAACGGTTCGATCTCGATTCCGTGGAACTGCGATACACTGACCTCGCAGAGCTGGGAAACGTCGAGGAACTGTCCGGGGACGTCCCGGTGCAACTCCTCCAGCACGTCCATCTCGAGGTGGTACAGCTCGCGGTAGGCGATGAGGAGGAACTTGCCGCACCCGCAGGCGGGGTCGAGGAACGTGAGCGCGGCGATCTTCTCGTGGAACGCCTTGAGCCGTGCCCCCTTTGCCTTTCCCTGCAAGCCGAAAATCGCGTTGAACTCGGCGCGGAGCGCATCGCGAAAGAGCGGGCGGATGAGCTTCAGGATGTTCTTCTCGCTCGTGTAGTGCGCGCCGAGGTCGTGACGGGCCTTCTCGTCCATCACGCCCTGGAACATCGCGCCGAAGATGGCGGGGGAGATTTTCGACCGGTCGAACGCGCCGCAGTCGAGAAGCGCCTTGCGCATCTCAGCGGAGAACGCGGCCATCGGCAGAGATTCCGCGAAAAGCTCGCCGTTCACGTAGGGAAACGCCGCCAGCGATTCGTCAAGTATGGAGAGCTTCCGTCCCGGCGGCGTGTTCAGCGTCTGGAACAGCGACGCCAGCTTTTCCGCGAGATCGTGCCCGTTTGGGGAACTATCACCTTTTATAAAATGCGATAGTTGCTCCGGCTTGAAGATGCCCGTGTCCTCGGCAAAGAGGCAGAAGAGAAGCCGCACGAGATAGACTTCGATCGGGTACCCCGTGTAGCCGACGGCCTTCATCGCGTCGTGGAGACGCACCATCTTCTCGGCGGCCTTACGGTTCACGGGAACCTGCTCGCGTATTTCACCGCCCTCGTCTGCGCCGATCATGTAGCCGAAGAGTGTCACGTACTTTTGTAGGTCCTTCAGGGTGAATTCGTGAGCGCGTTGTCCTTTTCGAGGTTGTAGAAGCGGAAGCGCTGGAAGTCCGAGACGACGACTGCGTGGGGATAGTCGACGGGCGGCAGCGTGCGCACGTATTCCATAGCTTGGTGGTAGGCGGAGTCGAGATCCTTTCCCGCAGACTTCATTTCCACGAGGATAGTACCCTACCAGAAGCAGTCGGCGTAGCCCTGCGAACCGTCCGTGAACTTGACGCGGTGCTCGAATGCGTTGAACACCACAGTGTCGACGCCGAACACTACGAAGAACTCCTTCAGGAAGCTCTGCGCCTGGCTCTTCTCGTCGTAGGCGTCCTCCCAGCGTTTCTAGAACGCCGTTGCGTCCTTGCTGATTTCATTCCATGAGTTCATATTGCATCCCCCGATTTCTGGATGTCGGCGAGCTGGGTGTAGTGCTCGTCGTTCTTCTCGTTCTTCGAGCGGTTAATTGTCGTGTTCAGCGTTCGTTTCATGGCTGGTACCTTCGTGAGGGTATTATAGCAAATCTAGTTTTATACAGCGTGTCGTCTCTCTTTTAAAATTGGAGATTTCACCCCAGTACTGACGTTACACGCAACCGGTCAATCTGGCGGCACATCGTATCATACTCGACAATGAATCTAACATAATCGGAAACTGTAGATTGTTCCTGTAATGGTGTCAACTTTGGGACATCTGATTGGGAACTCTTCCTTACACTTTCAAAATCATCCTCGGCATCCGAATAATCTTGTATTATCATCTGTAAAGGATTTGCAGGGTCTGGTTGCGGAGTCAGCCGTGACAGTATTCGCCGTAATCTGGACTGCCTTATCTTATACATCTCAAAAAAATCGAAAAGTTTATTTGAACCATCAACCATTGTCAATGGAACTTTAAATAGTGCCTGCCCATCAAAGGCTTGATTTTCGAACGGACGCAGACTTCCCGCCGGCGAGGATGCCGCCACGGCGTAACGCTCGCCCGGAGTCGTTGTTCTACGCGGCATCGTCTTCCACCTCCACGAGATCGAACGATGCGCAGCCCTCCGGCGCGTCCACGATATAAAAGACAAAAAAAGGAAGCCCCGCGCCGAACAGGTTCGCCACCAGGACTGAGAGCGCGATGCTGCCGAGCGTGGTGTTCGACAGCTTCGTCATGATCAGGCCCGCGCCGAAGCAGCGCTTGTCGCGGCTGAAGAAGCGCTCGACCTCGATGCGGTCGACGTCGTTCTTCCGCTCCGCACGCTCTGCCTTGCGCCGCCTCTTTTCATCCTCTGGCGGCCTGCCGGACTTCCGGCCCGACATCTCGATGCCACGCTCCTCGCAGTACGCCCTGTTTTCCTTCGTCCTGTACACCTGATCGACCAAAACGCGCTTGGGATAGCGCCCCGTCCGCTCCCTGTAGCCCTCGACCGCGCCCTTGAGGACGGTGCATTCGTTATACGCGTCGAACGACGCCTTCTCCAGTCGCGCATATCCGTTCTCGTCAACGCTCACGTCGTACTTCGCGCCGAACTCCACCGGCGTCTTCGCCTTGCCGCGCACGATCGGACGGACGAACGGCTGCGCGATGCTGACGATGCGATCCGCGCCCCTGTGCTTCTTCTCGTCGAACATCTCCTTCTGCTGGGCGTACAGCCTGCGTATCGCGTCGAGATTCCAGACGTCGCGCTTGTCCGCCAGAATCAGGCCCTTCGCGAGATAGTCGTCGACAAAGGCCATGTTCCGCTTCACCGCGCACAGCATGACGCGCACGAGCGAACGCATCTTCTTCGCTGGACGCTTCTTCGCCTTGGCCATCGCGAGATACGCCTTGCGCAGGACCTTGCGGTAGGTGCGAGGACGGCGCGGCTCCTCGACCATCGCGTGGAGCTTGTCGATCATGCCGTCCAGCTTTTCCCGGGCTTCGTCCAGGAGAGAGGAGTCCTGCGGGAAGCGTATGTTCGACGGCGGGCAGGTCGCGTCCAGAATCATCGTGCCGAGATTCCCGTTCGCAGACGGTTTTTCATCCCTGTCGTCTGCGTGTTCGGGAGTAGGTTTCGCATTCCTGATCACGACCTCGTTGATTTCATTGATGAAGCCCATCCCGAAACGCTTGCGCAGTTCAGGAAGCACACCGTGTCCAGACGGGCACTTCGTCTGGAAGCGCTCCAGCCCGAGGAAGTACTGGTAGTAGGGGTTGCGGGCAACCTCCTTGACGAGGTTGCGGTCGCTGAGCTTCGCCTTGTGCTGTATGATCAGCGCTCCGAGCGCCATCCGGGCGTTCAGGGCGGGGCGACCGCGCTTCGAAGGAAAGAACTCCATGTACTTCTCTTCGACGGCGGCCCAGTTGATGCTGTTGGCGACAACAATCCACTCGTCTTTGACGTTGAGCTTCATGCCGTAGGACTGGTTGAAGTCCTCGAAGGTCATCTGGACCGATTTTTCCGCCTTGTACATGCCAAAATTCCTTCTATGTGCGGGGATTTCGGGCATCCCCCTCAGTTTTATCTGCACGTAGTATGCAAATTTCCGCACGGAAATCAAGTGGAATTGCTGGATTTTAATATTTTAGATTTAATGGGCTGACACTATATAGCCATACTGTTTCACATATATCCAGTCCAAAGATTAGGATTTATACGAGCCATCACGCCCTTGAGAAGCAGGGCGAGGGCGGTCAGCGTCTGTGCGGTCGAGTTTGTCATGTGTAGGCTCCTTCGGGTTCCTGCATATACTTATTGCCGCGCAGGTTGTAGTGGTAGGCGGTTTTTACGCTTTTCATGTGTGTTGCCTTGCACACGGCTCTCTACGATAAAGTCCTACAACATACGTTTTCCGGGGCGTCGGATTTCACGAAACCCCTGTAAAACAAGGGCGAAGCGTATCTTGTAGGGGCTACAACATACGCAGAGAGGATTTCGGATGGTGCGGAGAATTGAGGAGAGATTTTGTGTCTCTCCCGCCGAAGATAGATACGGCGGGAAACCTCTGATAAGCGAAAAACCCCAAATTACTTGGGGTTTTCTGAGGTTCGTATTACACGGTAATAAGGAGAGATTCTCTTAGTACCGTTTGAAGATGGTCGGGGCGTCGGGATTTGAACCCGAGACCTTTTGCACCCCAAGCAAACGCGCTACCAGGCTGCGCTACGCCCCGATGGGGTAATCTGCGAAACAAATGGTCGGACCAGAGGGACTCGGACCCTCGACCCCAGCATTAAAAGTGCCGTGCTCTACCAACTGAGCTATGGTCCGAGGTTTCGTCAGAAACGGGTGACATTTAACCAGAAATCGGCCGGCTTGTCAATCCCCAGTTTCAACTTTTCAAAAGGTGGACTTTTCGGCTCCGAACGGTTCGTGTTTGCAAGGGGGGTGTAAATCTGGTAGAATGCCGCCCGTACAACAAAGGAGCGTGCTGAAATGAAAAAGCGGTTTGTGTTTGCCGTCGTGGCGGTGTGTCTGGGGGGCGTCGCGGCGTTTGCTGCTGATTCGGTGGAGGTTGTGTCGGGATTGCTGACGCGAAGCCTCGACCTGCGCGGCGGCCATGTCCTCGGGAAATCGTATAAGACCGCCGACGGCACGGAGTTTATGCGTAACGGTTCGCCTGAATTCGCGTTTAAGGTTGACGGCGTGATGTACGCCGGATGGTCCGTGTGGAAGGATGTCACGGTCGCGAAGGAGGAGGCGGAAAACGGTTTACGAACCGTGACCGTCGCCGGCGTTTCCGCCGACGGGCGGGTAGGGGTCGAACTCGCCTACACCACCTATCCCGGCCTCGCGCTCGTACGTAAGACGCTTACGCTCAAGAACACGGGTGAAACGGATGTCGCGATCGAGAATGTCGATGTGGAGACATTCCGGCTGGCGACGCTTGGCTGCACAAACTCCCGCGTCATGCGGAGGTTCGCGCGCTACCGGGAGGAAGGGGCGACATACATCGGTGACTGGAACGATCCGCTTGTGGTGGTACACAACTACGCGAAGCGTTGCGGTATTGCCGTCGGAAACGAGGGCGTCTCCACCATGAAGCGAACGACGGTGTTCCAGGACGGGAGTTTCATTGTCTCCGGAACGCCTCACGTCGGCGAGCGGTATCCGTTCCGGAAGTGGATGAAGCCCGGCGAGCGTTGGATGGCCATGCCGGTGTTCACTGCGCCCTATTCCAAGTGTCCCGACACCTCTCGCGTCGTCGAAGGCGCTGTGTCGGACTACGTGCGCAAGTACATGGGAGTACGGGTAGAGGCGATTCCGAGAAAACCCATGTTCGTCTACAACACATGGGTGCCGTTTACGACGCACATCGACGCGAAGCTCATCCGAGAACTCGCCGACGCGGCGGCGGAGTGCGGCATCGAGGAGTTCGTGATCGACGACGGATGGCAGATCAACATCTCCGACGGCAAGTATGGAAGGGGCGACTGGGTGGTTGACGAGAAGAAGTTCCCCGGTGGCCTCAAGCCCGTGTTCGACTACATCAAGTCGAAGGGGATGCGGCCGGGGCTCTGGCTCTCGCTCGCTTGGGCCGATCCCGCATCCGCCCCCATGAAGGAGCATCCGGATTGGTTCGTGAAGGACAGGGAGGGGAAGCTCTCCAACCTGCACACCATGAACGGAAACACGCGCACGGCCTGCCTGGCGACGCCGTGGCGTGAATACATCCGCGACAAGATCCTCGGCCTCGTGAAAGACCACGGCCTCGCCTACGTGAAGCTCGACCTTGCGATCGCCACGAGCGCATACGTGTACGACGACGCGCGGACCGGCTGTTACGCAAAAGACCATCCCGGGCATCGTGGACGCGAAGATTCCTATAATGCGATCTTGTCAGGTTGCATGAAGCTCTTTGACGAGCTGCATGAGGCCGCGCCTGACCTCTTCATCGACTGCACGTTCGAGACGGCGGGCAAAACTTTCCTCATGGACTACGGTATCGCCAAGCACGCCGAAGGCAACTGGCTCTCCAACATCGCGGCCACCGACGACGGCCGGCTCTACGTGCGCAACCTCGCGTGGGGACGGACTCCCGCCTTGCCGGCGACGTCGCTTGTGATCGGCAACCTCCACATGAACGGCGAACGCCACCTGCTGTCCTTCAAGTCCCTCGCGGGCACGCTCCCTATCATGCTGGGCGACCCGCGCAAGCTCACGCCCGCCGAACGGGCGGAATACCGGGAATGGTCGGATTGGCTCAAGACGCTGGAGGCTCGGCATGCGTACATGTCGTTCCGCCAGGATCTCCCCGGATTCGGCGAACCACAGGAGGGGGCGTGGGACGGTTTCGCCCGCATCAACACCGAAACGAAGAGCGGCGGACTTGTCGGCGTGTTCCGCCGCAACGCGGCGGAACGTTCGCGCCGCGTTGCCGTGCGCGGTCTCGACCCCGGCGCGATGTACGCCGTCCGGAAGGGCGCGAAGGGCGGGCGCGTGGCGGAGATGACGTGGCGCGAACTTGAGGAGGATGGGTTCGAGGCCGTGTTGCCCGAACGGCTAGACGGGGAACTGTACGAAATCGCGCGTATGCCGTCCGGGACGAAGATGCTGATCCACTCGCACAACGACTACGCGCAGAAGCGTCCCTTCTGGGGCGCCTACGAGGCGGGGGCTGACTCCATCGAGGCCGACGTGTTCCTTGTGAACGGCGACCTGCTCGTGGCTCACTCGCGCAAGGAGCTGAAAAAGGAAAACACGCTCCGCCGCCTCTACCTGGAGCCGCTGCGCGAGGTCATGCGCAAGAACGGCGGACGCGCCTACTCCGACGGAAAACCGCTCCAGCTGCTCATCGACCTCAAGAACGGAAAGCCCGCGCTTGACCGTCTGGTGGAAATGGTCGAGAAGGAAGGCTATCGCGAATGCTTCGACATCGTGAAGAATCCCTCTGCGGCGAGGCTGACGGCGACGGGCGACCATTCCGGGATTGCGGATTTCTTCGCCTATCCCGATTACGTGTTCTTCGACGTGCCGCCAATCAAGAAGTTGGCCGACGGGCAATACAAGCGCGTGCCGCTCATCAGCCATTACGCGCGCGCCTACACCAAATGGCGTTCGGGCGAGATGCCTGAGGCGGACAAGGCGAAAATCCGCGCCGCCGTCCGCGAGGCCCACGCGAAGGGCTGCAAGTTCCGTCTGTGGGGCTATCCCGACAATCCCGAGGCGTGGCGTCTTGCAGGAGAACTCGGTCTTGACTATATCAACACCGACCGTCCCGCAGCCGCATCCGCCTTCCAGCGGAACCGATGAGCAACGGATGATTCAGGGCTTTAATCGTTGTTGATATGACGGAATTCAGTTCAAATGACGTAATTGGCGCGTATCGCGTCGTAAGGCTCCTTGGCAGGGGCGCGATGGGGGCGGTGTACGAGGTCGTGCATACGCAGCTCGGTACCCACTGTGCGCTGAAATCTTTTACGCTGGAAAAGGGCCACGTCGATATCCTGAAGGGAAAGTTCCTTGCAGAAGGTAGGGTTCTTGCACGGCTTCACCATCCACACGTCATACGCGTATTCGACCTCAACTTCGACGAGGCGACAAAGACGCCGTATTTCGTGATGGACCTTGTGCTCGGCAAAAGCGGCGCGCCGCGCACGCTTTCGGATGTTGCAGGCGAAGACCTTGAAGAGGAAACCGTGCGCCGATGGTTCACGGAACTTGCGTCCGCCATCGACTACATCCATGCGCAGGGGATTGTCCACCGAGACATCAAGCCCGGCAACGTGCTGCTCACTGGTGACGGGCACGTTGTCCTTTCGGACTTTGGCGTGTCGCGTCTTTTCTCTGACACGTTACGACATGAAGTCAAGGCTGCCACCACCATGGTTACAGAAGCGAAGGACGCGCACCTCATCATGGGAACGCATGGTTCCATGGCGCCGGAGGTTGAACGCGGCGACGCGGCGACTCCCGCCTCAGACGTCTATTCGCTTGCGTTGATGATTGTTTACCTCCTGACCGGCGTATGGTACGAACCCGGTTCCAGGGCGTTGGAACTTCTGGAGACGCTCGAACTCCCGTGGTCACAGGTCATTCCGCAGATGCTTGCCGACGACCCGAAGGAACGGCCATCCGAACTATGCGCTTTGGCGAAACGTCTCTCGGCAGGGGATCGACCCGTTGCAAAGCCGGCGCGGGGATGGAAGACCGTTGTACTGATTGGCGGAGGGCTTGCCGCGGCTGTCGCCATCTCTGTGGCGGCATGGTTCGCTTTCCGCACGCCTGCGCCTTCGGCGGTGGAAGTCGATTTCGACGAAGCGTTCAGTGCCGAAGGCATATATGAGGTTTTGAAGTGAGCAATTTTCCGAGTACATCGCAGACGCTACTTGAGAAAATGGCAACCGAGGCCACGGGTGGCGGCGGGGCGGCATGGTCGCGCTTCTTCGCGCTCTACACGCCCGCGATGAAGCGATTCGTCCAGATGATCGACTATAACCACGATCCCGACGACGTGGTCCAGCAAGTTTACATGCATCTCGTGAAGATATTGTCCGAACGGAGATACAACGCGGAGAAGTCGCGGTTCCGCACCTTCCTGAAAATGCTCATACGAAGGCAGCTCATCGGGATATACAGGCGTGATCAGAGCCATGGCGCGGAGGCCACTGTTTCACTTGATGATTTGCCGGATACGCTCGTGGTGCAACCTGATCAGGGCGTTGCGCTCGACCTTGCCTGGGACAAGGCAAGACACGATGCGGCGGTGGAGCATGTTCTTACGAAAACCGCTCTTTCGGCCAAGACCAAGGCGGTCTATCGCGCATTCGTCCTGGAGGGGAAATCCGCCGAAGAGGTGTGCAGGCAGTTTGGCATCGACAACAACTACCTCCGCCAGATCAAGTTCCGCGTCGAGAAGGCGATCGCACTTGTCGAGGCCGAGCTTTCGGACGAATAGGAGAAAGATGAGAAATCTGTCCATAGTTGCTCTCGTTGCAGTTGCATTGCCGCTTCTGGCGATGCCCACGAAGCAAGAGCTCAAGTAGGCGGAAGGGCTTGTGCTGGAACTCATGCGCCCGGAACGGGAAGCGTTCAGGGCTGGGAATAAAACCCGTGCGGACGTCGCCAAGGTGGCCATCGCACGTGCGGAAAAGGCTGAATCCGATGCGGCGAAGATGTTGCTTCTCAAGGGCGCGTTCACCCTCTACGTGAGGCAGGGCTTGCTCGACGAGGCGGTCGGCGCTCTCAAGACGCTCAACGAGACGATTCCAGACATTCCGCCGCAGATTAGGGCCAACATGATTGAATCCGCGCTGCGCAAGATGCCGAGTGACACGTGCAGCCAGTTCTACGGCCTCTACCGTGCGGCCGAACATGGAAAAGTGAAAGCGGGAATGGTTCAGCTTTGGGAAGGGGGGCCGTACTGGGCAGAGATGAATATCGGCGCGAAGAAGCCTGAAGAGTTTGGATACTATTTCTGGTGGGGCGACACAATCGGCTACAAGCGCGAGAACGATGTCTGGGTGGCGAGCGACGGTTCCTCGTCAAATTTCTCGTTTGAAGAGAAGAACGTGCCTACTTACGGGAAAAGTCTGCAATCGTTACGGGATGAAGGATGGACGACGGCGGATGGCAACCTCCTTCCGGAACATGACGCGGCGCATGTGCAGTGGGGAGAAGGTTGGCGTATGCCGACAAATCAAGAGATCATTGATCTTAGTGGCAAGTGCGAATGGACCCGGACGACGACGAACGGTGTGAAGGGGTATTTAGTTCGGGGCAAAGGTGTCTACGCCTCCGCCAGCATCTTCCTCCCTGCGGCCGCTCGCATCAGAGGAACTTCGTTTTTTGGTTCGGAATATGGCGGCGACTACTGGGCGTCCCATTCTGACCACAATCGCGGTCTTTATTCGGCCAGTCTTAACTTCTGGTCGAAGGAGCATGGAAGATTTAGAAGCTACCGATACGAGGGTTTTTCCGTTCGCCCCGTCCAAGGGGTGGCGAAATAACGGATAGAGCGAGAGCGCTCTGGCTAAAATTTTTTCAAACTTTTTTCGTTACAAGTGTAACGGCCGTGTCTCATTTGCTAATCATATAATGAGTTTCGAGAGGCGACGGCAGGGGATTGCGTCCTTTTGCCGCAATTGGAACAAGGGCAAAAGGAAGAATAGAATGTCGACGATCATGAAGATGCTGTTTTCGATCTTGAGTACTTTGCTCAAGATAACCTGGCGGATTATAAAATTCTTGGGCAAGCCCATGTGGGAAAGTATCAAGAGTCTTTGTAAGGCGTCTTGGGAATTGTACAAAGAGAAGAAGGCTCAGAAAGCGGCGGATGCCAGTGGTTCGACCAAAAACGTAAGTTCAGCTGGTGACATTGTTGGCCCTGACGAGAGTGTGCAATTCAATGCCCAGGACTTGAAAGACAAGTACGCGAACTGCAGCAATGGTGATCTGCAACGCATGTACGACTTGATGACGGACAATGCCGTGGCGGTTGATGAGAATCCCGAGTTGGAGAAGGTCTTGGAGACATACGGGCCAGACCAAGAGATTCTGAAACAGGAAATCGTGGATGAACTTAAACGCCGCAGTATGGAGCCTTGACTTCTTATCAATTTAACCAATCCCGCCCGGCGGGTGCCGGATATGGGGAAGAACCAACAACAAAAGGAGAATGAAATGAAAATTGACATCTATGTCCAGCGTGATCTTAGCGCTTTGGTTGTACCCCAAGGGTGTAATCTGTCAAAACTACCGGAATCGGTTCAAGCGATGGCGAGTCGTTCAACTGGGTGGCAGGTGAAGGAAGGAAGAGATACTTCTGACCACATCATAGGACTTGATGTGGAGGCTGCTATTGATGGTATTAACAAAAATGGGTACTACATCAATCTCGCTACCGTTAAAATTGATGAGTGATAAAGATTTTACCTACTCCGCCCGGCGGGTGCCGGATACGGGGGAAGTGAAAAACAAAAACAAATAATGAGGCGAAAGCCTCGGAAAGGAGCCAGAAATGGCTTACAAGAAACCCCAGATCGTGGCGAAGTCCGCCGCGAAGCGTTCGTTTGTCGCTGGTTGCCCAGCGAAGGGTACAGGTACTCCTGCGACATGCAATAGGTGTGACCGCGCCAAATAAAAACTAAAAGCAGTTTCTGTACCATACCAGTTGAGCGGAAGGACTCTTCCGCCCAGCTGGTCTTACGCAGAACATTAAGGTAGGACCTAAAGCATGGTGCGCCAAGTAAAGCTCGATAGCAACTTGCGAAATGAAAGGAGTTCGCGCTGACAAGAAATCGACAGTCAGTTAGGAAAGCAAGCGACGGAAGGGGCGACCCGACCGCCGAAGCCTTGCGCTACAAACAGGTG
>JAGCVN010000040.1 GCA_017962315.1 Kiritimatiellia bacterium | reverse complement strand
GCCAGCGCCGCAAATGCAGTTAAAACTCTCTTTTCTTAACTCGGTACAGTAATAACTCTTTGCGGGGGAATGGTTTACGAGGCAAAATCCCAAAACCTTGTATGCAATTGTATGCAATCACCTACCTAACTGATTGATAGACAAGGAATTAACGATACTTTAACCGTATCTTCGTTTGCTGACGGACTATTCGTGTGAAGAGGGTACCGTCTGCTTTATGCCCGAAAATGGTAAAACGGTGAATATTGGCTTGACTTGTGCGCGGGGGGTAAGCTAAGCTCGTTATCCTTACGGTATCGTATCTCGGAAGCGATGGCGTTACGGGGTGTAACGGGGTGTCGCCGGGACCGTGGGACGAGAGGAATGAGGAATGAAATGAAATCAATCAAGACATTTTTTACATCGGCCGTTTTCGGTATGGCGGCGTTCACGTCGGCGTGCGCGGCATCTTTCACAGGCGAACTTTACGCCTACTGGTACGATGACGAGGAGTACTGCGGCCTCTACTGCGTCGAGGAGTCGTGGAAAAACACGACCACGTGGCGCTCCGATTTTGTGGAGGTGGATGGCGTGAAGGAGCCTGCCCTGTTCGGCTTCGACTGCTATGCTTTCCCGGTCACGGTTTCCCCGGGAGAGGAATTCTCCGCAAGCATTGTCCACGGGACTTCCACTGACGCGCATATCAAGTCGGTGAAGGTGCTGACGGACGCGGAGATGTACGCGATGTTCAGGAATTCCGTCGAGACCGGTGAATGGGTACAATGGAAATCGGAACTCTGGTCGGGCGGCACGAAGGAGACCCGTGCGTGGGTCGTCGTGGAGCAGAACAACGTCACGTCCGGCCCCGTGTACACGCTCGACCTCGCGGGCATCCGCATCGTGGACCGTGCCACGGGCGGGCTTTCCTCGACGACGCTCGGCGAGTATGCGAAACAGTACGGTTCGCGCGTGTCTGGGACGGTCGGGTTGACCCAGTCCGTGTATTACCAGGTCGCCATCTCGGACTGCTGTTCCTCCGAAACCTTCCCGCAGCGCGTGTGGAACGTCTGCGACCCGTTCTGGCAGGATTACGACCCGCTCGAAGAGATCGATGAGCACGGGGGCGACGAGGAGCTGTACGACGCGCCGGGCCTTTACTTCGTCACGGCCGAAATGCTCGGCCGTTCGTCGGCCGGCGGCATCCCGGGCGAGTGGAAAAAGGCGCGCACACTCAACGGCGTGTACGACGACGAGTGCTTCAACGGCGTGGACGGCGTGTGCCAGCTGAAGTGCGGCAAGGCGAACAAGAAAGGCATCGCCAAGGTTTCGCTGACGATCACCCCGTTCGTCGGGAAGAAACGCACGTACAAATCCGTCTCCGTGGACGTCTCGAAAGGCGGGGCCGTCGAAGTCAAGTGGCCGAAACAGTCGTACACCGTCACGATCAACGGGAACGAATTCTTCGGCGAGCCGGTCTACGGGGAGACGCGCCCCGCCTGCTCTCCGAAATCCGTCAGGAGCGCAACCGTCGGGGGAAAATGGACGCGCACGGACTCCGCCGTCGGAATAGACTACTTCTACGATGGGGAATTTCCGAAGGGCACGTGTGAAGAGCTTCTCCCATATCACGAACCCATCCGCCTGAAAGCGGGGAGGTGGTCGTTTGCGAAAGCCGCAATGGTCAAGCTCTCGAAAGACAGGACGTCCGTCTCCGTGGACACGAGCAAAGGCCGGAGCAACACCTCTGCGATGCGTCTCACCTACACACCGAAGACGGGGATCTTCAAGGGTTCCTTCAGGGTATATGCCTTGATTGACGTGGCCGGGGGCAAGAAGAGGCTCAAGAAGTATACGGTGAAAGTCATGGGGGCCGTGGTGGACGGAGAAGGTTGCGGCGTAGGCTCGCTGAAATCGTACGGAACGCCTTTCGTGATAGCAGTCCATTAACCCGCACCATTAATCCGTAACGGGATTGACCGACCGCGTTCTCGTGAGCGGCGTTAGCCGCGAACAAATCCGTGTGTTGGGTTTGTATTCCCGCTCCATTTCTGTTATCCTACACCCCATGAATAGAAACGAGAGGATGGGGACTTTCGCAAGTCCTCCAGAGGAAACGGAACGACTGTTTTCCGAGTTGTTCGATTCAAAACCGCTGAAGGTTGAAACCAGCCGCCCGGTCACGGTCGCCGTACTGGGGGCGGGTAGCCGAGGGAAGGTCTACACAAGTTACGGGACGTATTTTCCGGGTACGCTAGAGGTCGTCGCCGTCGCAGACATCGACGAGGGGCGCCGCAACCGGATGGGCGACAAGTGGAATGTTCCGGAATCGCGGCGTTTTTGCGATTTCCGCGAATTGCTTCGCGCCGGGGCGGACGGCAGGCTCGCCGACGCCCTGCTGGTCACCCTTCCCGACCACCTCCACTACGAGGCGGCGATGGAGGCGATGGCGCAGGGTTATGCCGTACTCCTTGAAAAACCGATGGCGCAGACGGAGGGGCAGTGCCGCAAACTGCTCGAACGCCAGCAGGAAACCGGGGTGTTGGTCGCCATCGGCCACGTCTTGCGTTATTCGCCCTATTTCCGCGCCGTCAAAGGCGCGCTTGACCGCGGGCTCATCGGCGAACTGGTCAACATCCAGCACCAGGAACCGGTGCAGTGGGTACACATGTCCCATTCGTTCGTGCGCGGCAACTGGCACAATTCCGTGGCATCGACACCGATGATCCTCGCCAAGTGCTGCCACGACCTCGACATCCTCCGCTGGTGGACTGGTCGCCGCTGCCTCCGCGTTTCTTCCGAAGGCGGCCTCTTCCTGTTCCGCAACGACCGCGCGCCGGCGGACGCCCCCGCCCGTTGCACGGACGGCTGCCCGCGCGAATCGCGGTGTCCCTTTTCCGCGATCGACATCTACGCCCGCAAACGCCAGTGGTTGGGCGTGTTTGACCTGCCGGACGGTTACACGGAGGAGATGGTGCTCGAGAAATTACGCACGACCGACTACGGCCGCTGCGTCTACCGGATGGACAACGACCAACCGGATCACATCGTCGCGAATTTCCTCTTCGAAGGCGGCGTGACCGCCTCGTTCTCCATGGATGCTTTCACGCCGTGGGGCGGGCGCCGTTCCCGCCTGATGGGGACGCTGGGGTATATCGAAGGCGACGGCACGTCGTTCTCGCTCTGGCGGTTCGATACCGGCAAGCGTTACGACTGGACGTTCAAACCCTCGGAGGAGGGGGAATACAAGGGAAGCGGACACAGCGGGGGCGATCTTATGCTGATCCGCGATTTTCTCGAAGCGGTCGATACCAACGACCCTGCAAAACTCTCCTCCGGTTTCGATGTCAGTGTCGAAAGCCACGTCATGGCCTTCGCGTGCGAGGCCGAGCGTACGCGGTAAACGGGCTGGCGCAGGGCGAACCGTCCCGGTGAGCCGGAAGTTTTCGTCCGGCGGGTTCATCCCGCCGCCTAAGAGGGAGGGATGCACCCCGTCGCATCCGTCAACTAGTTTCACTTTCCGCTTCCCCTCTTCTCCTCCGCGCGCCCCTGCGGCAAACCTAAATAACGTATTTTTATCTCATACAGACATAGGCACGGTTTAACAAAAATTCCTCATTCCGATTTTCCACGCCATGTTAGATCTCACGCAGAGGCGCGGAGAGGCAGAGACCGCAGGAGACGCAAAGAAAGGAAGGGTTGTGGATATTGTTCACAAATCTAAATTGTCACAATTGTTCACAAATCACAAATCGCAAGTGGCCTCGGTATTTGTATTTGTGACAATGATGTCATTTGTGAACAATTGACATTTGTGAACAATCAAGGTATAGGCAAGCCAGACGGGTGTTTATCCCCTCCCGCCCGCACATTGACAAAAAAAGGAGGCCGCCGTGAGGCAGCCTCCTTTTTGTTGCGTTCGTTAACGCAGATCCGGGTTATTCAACCCAGGCGCGGACGAACTGGCCGGCCGTGTTCGGAACCGTGAACGTACCGATGCCGTTTTCATCAAATACGATGTCTGCGGCGGTTTCTTTTGTAGCCCCCGCGAGACCGGCGATCGAACCGGCGGCCTGGTACTTCACCGTGCCGTTGTAGGCAGCGGTGATGTCTGTGCCGTCGGCCGTGGCTTTGACCGTGATGGTCGCGCCGCTGGCGGTGGTCTCGATACTCTCGATCGTGAACGCCACCTCCGCATTCGCATCAGCGTTCAACAGATACTGCTGATACTTCGCTGTGAAGCCTTCGATCGTCGAGATGTTATTACCGGTGGCCCACTTGGCCGCCTTCCCGGCATCCACGCCCGTCGCCGCGCCGGCGGTAATCGTGCCGTCGCTGTAGAGCGCGGCCTTAATTTCGGCAGCCGGATTGGCGACATCGGTGGCGGTGAGCGTCACCGTCAGGTTGGTGTAATCGGAACCGAACGTGGTTCCGTTACCGGTGATACCGCTGAGCGTGACATCACCCGTGATGTTCGTTCCCGCGCTGTTGAGCGCATACCAGATGGCGGCCGAGATCGTGATCTCGGAACCGCTGTCGATCTCGGCAGGCGATGTGAGCGTGTCTCCGCCCTGCACGACCGAGGCGATCGTCGAATCCCATGTGAGCGTCAAGGCGACGCTGGCAGACCTGGCCATGAAGTCCGGCGAATCCGTCGTAACCGTCAGGTTGTCCACGGCGCCCGTGCCCTGGAAAGCCACTTCGCTGAGGGTGGTGCTTGACTTTGCCGACAAAAACCACTGCTTATCAGTTTCACCGGTGGACAGAACGTCATATTCGCTGTAAGCGAACTCTGAAGATTCTGCCCAATTTTCGTTGACAGCGATACGGAAAAACAACATACTGTCCATATGCCTAGAGTGGATTGTTAACCGATACCACGTCGCGGTAGAGATCTCGGAAGCGATCACACAGTTAGTCGCGGTAAAAGTCTCATCGACATAACACCCGCAATATGCCACCAGATTGGATGTGTCTTTGTCCAGCCAGAGGGCGATATGTGCACCGTTCGCACCCAGATCCGTCGGCTCGCCATCACTGGCGGTGAACTGAATCATCGTGTCGACGAAGATTGACGAGTCTTCATCAGGCTCAAACGTTTGAGCCGTGAACTTACGGCTCAGGGTATCCCCATTCGTGTCGAGGGCGAGGTATTGCGCACTCGTTGGCGCACCCGCCAGTTTGTTGGTGCAAGGAACAGTGCCGGAGAAGCTGCCTGCCCAGCCGGCCGCGTTCGTGATGACCGATTCGTCGTTGTCTCCCGAAGAGACCCACCGCAGAACGTTGTCGGAAGGATCCTGGTAATCCCGCCAAAAGTCCACGACACGCGTTCCACCGGTGGGAGTTACGACAGAGCCAGCTGACCCATCGTCCCACCAATTGATACGCGTCGGCCACGTCTGATCCTGTTCAAACGTGTCATACACGGGGAAGTCCGGAAAGTCCGGAAAGTCCGCGTTCGCAACCGTGGAGCACAGCCCCGCGGCGACGGCAGCGGCCAATAACGTCGAAGTAAGTTTCATGAAGAAACCCTCCTTTTAACCTTCTCAATCCCGTTCCCGCCCCTCCAGGCTCGTTGCTTCCCGGTACGACGAAAACAGAACCATTCATTCGTTGTAGGAACAGCATACCGCAATTCCGGACCCAGGGCAAGTAAAAAATCCCACTTTTTTCAGGGGTGTTTTTTACCCCTGGATTTCCTCACCGTTTCCAGACCTGGCGATACGGGAAACAGGAAGCCATTTCGAGTTGCGAACGGGTGCAAAAGAGGAGCTGTCCTAAGATTTTTCTGATGCGAGCGCGGTGAAAGGGACGGCATGCCGTTTCGCCGTGGACAGTCATCAGAACTACCCTACATTCACCCCCAATTCTTCTATTACCGAATACAACGTATCTTATCTCACACAGAGGCTCGGAGATTCCGCACGTTTGCGAAGATTTACCGTGCGGTTTCCGATTCATCCAGTTGGTGAAGGATCAATCCATTCTTTTCTCGATTGAAAACCCGCTCAACCATTCAAAAGGCTATTGTTTCCGGTTTTTCCTTCTGTGTACTCTGCACTCTTGCCTGTAAGTTCGATTGGCGACAACCGAAACAACTTGTAAAGACAACATCCTTCTTTCGCCGCGCAACAGCGCGGCGTTTTCATAACCGCGCATGGCTGTGCACGGAAGAAGCAAACGTTGTTTTGAGTTGTTCATGTTGTTTTCTGAAACTTACCCCCATCTACATTCCCGTGCGCAGCGTGGGCGGCGGGCTTGCCTATAGAATGCCATCTATCCCCATGAATGCTCCCGCGCGCGGCGCGGTCGGATCGCTCTGCGTGAGATTTTCAACGAGGTTTTGGGGTTCATGCGTCCTGTGTAAAGCGCGGACGGCAGGCTGTCCATCAATCACGACCCATCTCTCCCCTTGCCACAGCCCGCTAAATCTGCTATCCTCTTCCCCATGCATATTCCGATCGCATCGACAAAGGCGGCGGGCGTGGCGCTCGCCGTCGGTATGTTGGCGACCAGCAACGTATTCATGACCTTCGCCTGGTACTGGCACCTGCGGCTACAGAAACCGGGGAGGCCCGCCTGGCCGCTCGCGGCGATTGTCCTGGCGAGCTGGGCGATCGCCCTGGTCGAGTACGCCATCGCCGTGCCCGCCAACCGCCTTGGTGCGGCCTCCGGGCTGAACGTCGCCCAGCTGAAGATCATTCAGGAGGTCGTGACCGTCTGCGTCTTCATCCCCTTCCTCCTCCTCTTCATGGGGGAAAGGTGGCGGTGGGACTACCTCTGGGCACTCCTCTGCATGGTCGGTGCCGTTTATTTCGTCAACCGCGCCCGCCTCTGATCCCGCCTCGGAACGGGAGGGAGCGGCCCCCATGCAGAGTGGTCTTGAAGTAGTCGTCTGTTTGCCCCTCTTCCGGACGGAGGAGGCGGCAGAGACGCCTAGGTGCAACAAGTGTGCGGTGCCGCCCTCTGCTAACCAATACCGTCCTTGCTTCCGGATGCGGAACAGGAAGGGATGTTTCGGCCAAGGTCTCCGGGGCTTTTTAGTCTTTTTGAAGATTTTTTTGATTTTCCCCCTTGACACGCACCGCCTTTTTGGTTAAAGTGAACCCCGTGAAAAAAAGGCGGGGAAGGATTCGCGGGTGCGAAGGGCCTTCCCATGTTGAAGAAGGTTGATTGG
Organism: Kiritimatiellia bacterium; assembly: GCA_017962315.1. Taxonomy (GTDB): domain Bacteria; phylum Verrucomicrobiota; class Kiritimatiellia; order RFP12; family UBA1067; genus RGIG8368. Next base: position 2,369 of record JAGCVN010000040.1, on the reverse strand, counting down.
CTGCGGTGCGCTGGATCCCGTAGGGGACGGCGCCCCGCCTGTGTGGAGGATGCGGCCAGTGTCACACTCCGATGCCTTAATGGAAGGCGCGGCTGTGGCGGGCGGTCTCCTCCATGCCGGGTATGCGGCGGACTGGCCGGTTCCGGGACCCTGTTTGTTCCATTCATTTCGTTGTAACTCTTGTTGGGGTCTTTTGAGGGGCTAGGCTGGGCGCGCGTGCCGCCGGGGTTGCGGTTCCCCGAGTGGGGAGTGCCGCGCGAGGCTCCGGGAGGTGGCAGCCTGCGGGAGTCGTTGGCCTGCGGGATGCAGAGGGGGTGTCGGCCGGAAAGGTTTTTGCGCGCGAAACGGCGGGGCGGCCGGGAACGGTCCTTTGGATAACCCTGCGGTTTCAAACCGCTGGCGGTGGCGCGGGTGCGCCGGACGCGAAGTCGTTTGCGATTTTTTTCAACTTGCCTATTGACAGGGGCTTTGCCGTTGTGGTAGAGTGTGCCTGTCATTGAGAAGCGGAAACTCCGTGCCGCGTGTTTCCGGCGCGGGCCGTCCGAGTGGGATGGTCGCGCAGAAGGGTATATGCGGCGGGTTTGCCGAGGGTGCGGACGCGGAGCGCGTCCATACAGGAGGCGGCCTCTTGGCGGAGACAAGGACAACCGGGACAAGGCTCAGGCCGGTCCCGAACAAGGAGTAAGAAAATGAAGAGAGTTTTAACTGCATTTGCGGCGCTGGCCGCGGCCGCCGCCTTTGCCGACGGCATCAGCAGCGCTAACATCGTCGGGTACACAACCGTCGAAGTGCCCAACCAGTACACCATCCTCGCCGTCAACTTCAACGGCATCGGCGGTGAAGCCATGAGCCTCAATGACGCCGTCCCCTATGTCGCGGGGATGACGAAGGGGAACAACATCGCCTCGGCTGACCAGATTCAAATTCAGAATGCTACTGGCGGGTACGACACGTACTACATGAGTAACGGAAAGAACGCGAAAGGTAACGCTGTCACTGACTTAGAGGGTAAATGGGCGGTCGCGGGTTCGACGACAAAAGCAGATGTTGAAATTGCAGCAGGTCAGGCTTTCTGGTATATCCGTCAGTCTACTGAAAACTCGCTCTCCTTAACTGTCGCGGGCGAAATCGGCGTGTTAGCAACTATGGATAAGCCAATTGACTTGACGTATAAGCTCATCGCGAATCCTTATCCGACAGATCTCCCGCTCAACGATGGCATCCCCTATGTCGCGGGGATGACGAAGGGGAACAACATCGCCTCGGCTGACCAGATTCAAATTCAGAATGCTACTGGCGGGTACGACACGTACTACATGAGTAACGGAAAGAACGCGAAAGGTAACGCTGTCGCTGACTTAGAGGGTAAATGGGCGGTCGCGGGTTCGACGACAAAAGCGGAAGCTAGTATTCCTGCCGGCAAAGGGGCGTGGTACATCCGCAAGGGATCTACGGACTTTGAAATTAATGTTTCGCGTCCGTACTCTCTGTAAGCAAACAACTTTCCGGCGGTGCGATGGTCGTATCGCCGGAATTTGGAAAGGAACACGAAAATGAAAAACGCAATGATGTTCGCGGTCGCCCTTTTGGTTGCCGCAGTCACACAGGCTGCTTCATTTACTTGGGGTGGCAATGTTTGGAATGCGGCTAGTGGGGATACTGCTAGCGAAGGAACAATTATCAACCTTGTTTACTTCGGAACCGAAGAGCCAGGAACAGCTACAACGTATGATATCGCAACTGGACTTACCGATGCTGGCGGTACCCTCGTTGAGAGTCATTCGTTAACAGCCGCCGAATCAGCTGGTTATGAATTTGTTGCTTCTCACACTGCGCCTGCTTCCGTGATCAACGGTAACTATATGGTTGTTATTTATGATCCAAATACTCCTGATGTTTTTGGGTCTTGGACAACATCAATTACAGGAGTTACCGAAACATCTTCGGGGAATACCATTACTGAATATAGTGGTGATTGGAAGCTCGGCGGTTCAATGGGCGGGTCGGTCATCAACAGCGCCCCTGAACCCTGCTCGGTTGCGCTGTTGCTTCTCGGCGCCGCTGCTTTCGGCCTGAAGCGTAAACGCGCCTAACCGTGTGTAACACGCTACAAAAAGCCGCCGCCCGTATGGACGGCGGTTTTTTTACCGCCCCACCCCACCCCACCCCGCGCACCCGCGAAAGCCAACAAAACAACGAACTCGGAAATGTGATAAAAATGGTGGAGGCAATAGGGGCAAGACGCTTAGGATACCCTCCGCGTACCCGAGAGGGGTGTGAGGGCTGGCTGGAGGGGGATTGGTGGAGGCAATAGGGGCAAGACGCTTAGGATACCCTCCGCGTACCCGAGAGGGGTGTGAGGGCTGGCT
>JAGCVN010000004.1 GCA_017962315.1 Kiritimatiellia bacterium | reverse complement strand
TTGTCCCCTGGACTTATGGCACGACTGCCAGCCGTTCCGAGACGACGCTCTACCGCGACGGAAGCACGACTGGAAGTTCCGTGCGCTGTGACAACTACTCCCACCCGGGAGGCATGTTGCATATTGTCGTAAGGATTGCCGCGACGGGCGACGGAAAGGCCGTCATCACCACGATCTGCCGCAATTCCGATCCAACGGCGACGCCCAAGACCGCGACCTTCACGACGCCGACATGGGCGCTTGCGAAGATCGCCGGCGGCGAGTTCTACCTTGGCCGCTCGCACTGGAATGACGCGGACGCGAACGCGACCTATGACGAAGTGCGCATCTGGAACGGCGCGTTGAGCGACGAGGCGATTGCGCTCAGCTACGCGAAGGGCGCCGACGCCACGACGGCGGATATCGCGGAGATCGTCGCCGTTGACGCCGCAAACGTCTCTCGCACGCTCGACCTCTCGGGCGGCACGCTCGACCTGGGCGGCAACACGCTCACGCAGCCGAACCTCACGGGCAACGGCGGCATGGTGCGGAACGGCACGCTCACGGTCACCGACACGATCCGCCTCAACGTGGGCGACAGCATCACCGCGTCCGGCACGATTGACCTCACGAACGCGAAGGTACAGCTCGTCGATCCCGAAAACCTGACGGACGGATTCTCCTTCATCAAGTCCGCGCCGAACGCGACGCTCACCCTCATCGGCATGCCAGAGTTCTTGGACGCTCCGAAGGGTTGGATGGTCTCCGTCTCATCCAGTGGCGCGAGAATCCAGAAAGTCGGCTTCGCGATTATCGTGAGGTAGTTCATTTATCACGGCAAACGGATACCACGCGATTTTTGATTAAAACGTGGAATCGCAGAGGGAGGGGGCAATGCCCTCGGTGCCCGTCACCCATTTCCCGCTTCCCTCCCTTCTCTGCGCCATGCCTATACGTTCGATTGGTGACAACCGAAACAACTTGTAAAGACAACATCCTTCTTTCGCCGCGCAACAGCGCGGCGTTTTCATAACCGCGCATGGTTGTGCGCGGAAGAACCAAACGTTGTTTCGAAGTTGTTCATGTTGTTTTCAGAAACTTACCCTCATGTACATTCCCGTGCGGAGCGCGGGCGACGGGCTTGCCTATAAAATGCCATTTATCCCCATGAATGCTCTCACGCACGGCGCGGTGGGTCCGTTCTGTGTTCAAAAACTCGCAAGATTTCCCTCTCGTTGCTTTCCCGGAGAAATCGTCGTTTCACACCTCGAAAATGCCCTTTGCGGGTTGAGTCAGACCCACACTCAAGCGCGAAGTCCCAAAAATCTGCGAAATCGTATTGACAGGGGGGCGATGAATAGGGTAAAGTGGACTTTCTTCATGCGCGAATGAGACCGCGCGAGGAGACTCCCGATCGATTCAGTTAAGGAAGAATGACATGGAAGCGTATGCGGTTTTGGAGACCGGCGGCAAGCAGTACCGCGTGACCGTCGGGGAGACGTTGGAGATCGAACGCCTGGAAGCCGAGCCTGGCAAGGACATCGAGCTGACCAGCGTGCTGGCCTTGTCGGACGGCAAGGAGTTGAAAATCGGCATGCCGTACGTCGCGGGCGCGAAGGTCGTGTTGAACGTCGTCGGCGACAAACTCGGTAAGAAAGTGGTCAATTTCAAGCAGAAGCGCCGGAAGAACTGGCGTCGGACGAAGGGACATCGTCAGCAACTGACGGTCGTTACCGTGAAAGAGATCGCGTAAACGAAGGAGTTTGAGTTATGGCAGGTGCAGCAGCATCAAGAAACGGTCGCGACAGTAATGCGCAGCGCCGTGGAGTTAAGCGTTTCGACGGTCAGAAGGTGACCGCCGGTTCTGTCCTCGTCCGCCAGTGTGGGACGAAGTTCCATCCCGGACCGAACGTCGGTCTCGGGCGTGACTTCACCCTGTTCGCCCTCGTGGACGGCACAGTGAAGTTCATCAAGGAGGGGCGCGTGGTTTCGATCATCGCAGACCCCGAGAAAGCCAAGGCAATGGCGGAGAAGAAGGCCGCCCGCAAAGCCGCCCGCCTCGCGAAGGCGCAGGCCGAGTAACCGCCGCCCCCGTAAGGGGGTGTTCCGGCAGGTTGGCTTTCGGTATTCTCGTGGGGGTGGGGCACTGCCCCCACCCATCAGATTGACTTCAAGGACGGATTCGTTCCGGTGTCGCCTTGAAGTCTTTTTTTGTGCCCGCAGGAGGTTGTCGTGAAATCGAGATTGTTTGTAGATCATGTGCTGATTCACGCCCGTGCCGGAAAGGGGGGCGACGGCAGCCCGCATTTCCGGCGCGAGAAGTACGTGCCGAGGGGGGGGCCGGACGGCGGCGACGGCGGTCGTGGCGGCCATGTCGTCCTCAAGGGCAGCAACCACGTCAGTTCCCTGCTTTCGTTGTTTTTCGACCCGAATGTGACGGCAGAGGATGGACAGCCCGGACGTTTTCAGAAAATGTCCGGCCGGCGCGGACGCGATAAGGTGGTTTTGGTGCCTTGCGGAACGGAGGTTTTCCGGGTTGACACGGGTGAGTTAATCGCGGATGTGGTGGAACACAACCAGGAGGTCGTTGTCTGCCAGGGCGGGCGCGGCGGGCTGGGCAACGTCCATTTCAAATCATCCGTCAACCAGGCACCGGAGCAGCACACGCCCGGCCGCCCCGGTGAGGAACTGGATCTGCGCCTCGAATTGAAGACAATCGCCGACGCGGGATTACTGGGTTTCCCGAACGCGGGGAAGTCTTCGCTGTTGACCGCCGTCAGTGCGGCCCGCCCGAAGATCGCCAGTTACCCGTTCACGACGCTGAATCCGATCGTCGGTTCGATTGAATATCCCGATTTCTCGCAGTTGCGTGTCGCCGACATTCCGGGAATCATCGAGGGGGCCGCGTCCGGTGTCGGACTGGGAATCGACTTTTTGAAGCACCTCGCCCGTTCCCGCGTCATCGTCTACATTCTGGATATGGCGGGGACGGACAACCGGACGCCCTGGGACGACTATGCCATCCTGCGCCGGGAAATCGAACAGCACGACGCCGATTTGTTGAAACGCCCCTTCCTTGTGCTGGCGAACAAGATGGATTGCGAAGTTTCCGCCGAGAACTTGGAGCGGTTCATCACGGAGACCGAGACGGAGCCGATTCCGATGTCCGCCGTCACGCCCGACGATCCCGGGGTCAAGGCGTTCAAACAGCGCCTCTGGGACATTCTCAAACCGGTACCGAAAGGCAGCTGGCGCAAGGCCGCCGCAGAGGTGGCCATCCCTGGTGCGAGTTTCCTCGACATGGGCGTTAAGAAGAAAAAGAAGCATACCGCGAAACGCAGGAGAGTCTGAGCGCATGACGACGATACTCGATAGCAAAGAAGAACTGAAACGCTTATCCGGCATCATCCTCAAGAAGAGCCAGTTCGATCCTTCCCTGTTCGCGAAGTACAATGTGAAACGCGGGCTTCGCGACATCGACGGGAAAGGGGTGGTCGCGGGACTCACCCAGATCGGCGACGTGCAGGCGTCTTCCCGCCCCGTGAAACAGGGCGGTCCCCCCGGTCCCGGTCGGTTGCTCTACCGAGGGTACGACATCGGCGACCTTGCGAACGGGTTCATCCGTGAAAAACGTTGCGGTTTCGAGGAGATCGCCTATCTGATCCTCTTCGGCAGCCTTCCTTCGAACAACGAACTCCGGAACTTCCAGCACATGCTTTTCGAGTACCGGGTTTTGCAGGATGAGTTCATCCACGATTCGATCCTCAAGCTCACCAGCCGCGACATCATGAACGCCATGTCGCAGTCAGTCCTCGCCCTTTATGTGCTGGATCGCCATGCGGATGACACAAGCGTGCGGAACGTCCTTCGCCAGTGTCTCCGCTTGATTGCGGTATTCCCGCTTCTGGCCGCCTACTGCTACCGCGCCTACGCCTACCGCTACCTCGATCAAAGTCTGGTCATCCACAAGCCTTCGGACAAACTCTCCACGGCGGCGAACTTTCTCCACGTATTCCGCGAAGACTGCGGGTACACCGAGCTGGAAGAACGCCTGCTCGACCTCTCGCTCGTCCTTCACGCGGAACACGGCGGGGGCAACAATTCTTCGTTTACGACACATGTCGTCACCTCCACCGGAACGGACACTTATTCGGCGATCACCGCCGCGCTCGGTTCCCTCAAGGGACCCCGTCACGGCGGCGCGAACAAGAAGGTCGTGCAGATGTTCGACGACCTGAAGGCGAACGTCAAGAACTGGGACAGCGAACGCCAGATCGAGGATTACCTGATCGGGCTTGTCACGAAACAGGGGTTTGACAAGAGCGGTCTCGTCTACGGGATCGGCCACGCCGTCTATTCGGTCTCCGATCCGCGATCCATGATCTTACGCGAACAGGTCGAGCTGCTTGCGCAGGAGAAAGGGCTTTGCGACGAGATGCGCCTTTATCGAAAGGTCGAGGCGCTTGCGCCGGAGATTATCGGCCGTTACCGCAAGATCTACAAGGGGATCAGCGCGAACGTGGATTTCTATTCCGGTTTCCTTCTGAGGCTGTTGAACATTCCGCTGGAACTTTACACGCCGATCTTCGCGATGGCGCGGATTGTCGGATGGAGCGCCCACCGGCTGGAGGAACTGGCCTGCGGCGGGAAGATCATCCGTCCGGCCTACCAGAACGTCGCGGCTGAATGCCGGTATATCCCCATCGCCCGTCGGCGCAGCACCCTCTAAGTAAGGTCGAATGCGTGATGACGATTCTACAGGTTTTGCCCGCGCTGGAGATGGGTGGGGTTGAACGGGGCACGGTTGAAGTCGCGTCGGCCTTGCAGGAGGCCGGCGTCCGGAATTTTGTCGCCTCCGCCGGAGGACGCCTTGTCGCCGGATTGGAACGGATCGGCGTCGGGCATTTTACCCTCCCGGCCGCTTCGAAAAATCCATTCGTCCTTTATCGGAATGCGGCCCGACTTGCCGCGTTCGCCCGCGAGAAGGGCGTCACGTTGATGCACGTCCGTTCCCGCGCACCCGCCTGGTCCGTCCTCTGGGCCAGTCGCCGGACCGGGATCCCGTTCCTTTCCACCTTCCATGGCGTCTACGGCGTCTCGCCCGCTTTCCCAAAGAAACAGTACAATGCCGTCATGCTCAAGGGCGTCAAGGTGATTGCCGTCTCCGATTTCGTCAAGCGGCACATCCTGGAAACCTATCCCGTCCGGGAAGAGCACGTTGTGCGGATTTATCGTGGAGCGGATACGGAGGTTTTCAAACCGGCGCCGCCGCGCGCGTCCGGCGGGAAACCGGTCGTCACGCTCGTCGGGCGTTTGACGCGCTGGAAGGGACAGCTCCTGCTGCTGGACGCGCTCGCAAAACTCGCGCGTCCCGTCCGCTGCCTTCTCGTCGGGTCTGATCAAGGTAGGACGGCGTACACGGCGGAACTCAACGCACGTGCGGCAACCCTGCCGCCCTGCGTGGAAGTCGAAATCCGTCAGGAGGCACCCGATATGCCGGCGGTCTACGCGGCGAGCGATGTCGTCGTGAACGCCTCGCTCGATCCGGAGGCGTTCGGACGTGTCATCCCGGAGGCGCAGGCCTGCGGACGGGTCGCCGTCGGTGCGGCGCACGGCGGAGCCTGCGAGACGATTGACGACGGCCGGACCGGGTTCTTGTTCAAACCCGGCGACGCGGGCGACCTCGCGGTGAAACTTGCCGTCGCGCTCGACCTGTCCGCCGCGTCTCGCGAAGCGATGTGCGCCGCTGCGGCGGTTTCCGTGCGTACACAGTTTTCCGTGGCGCGGATGTGTTCGGAAACACTCGCGCTTTATCGACGATTGGAGGAGCAGTATGGCTGATTTGAAAGAGGTTTCCGCGTTTTTGGATAAGACGCTGGCGCTCGACCGTTTTCACGATGTTTCGAACAACGGGTTGCAGATCGAGAACAAGGGGAAGGTCTCCCGTGTCCTTTGCGGCGTGGACGGTTCGTTGCGGACTTTGCGGTACGCCGCCGAACAGGGCGCGGACCTGGTGGTCTGCCACCACGGCGTCAGTTGGGGCGATTCGCTCAAGCGGATCACCGGGTTGAACTATCGGATCGTCTCCTTCGCGGTCGAACACGACATCGCCCTCTACGCCGCCCATCTGCCGCTCGACGCCCACCCCGTCTACGGCAACAACGCCTGCCTCTGCCGCCTCCTCGGCGTCCGCGCCAAACAGCCGGCGTTCGTGTACCGGGGGAATACCATCGGGTTTCGCGGCGAATTCGCCAAACCGATTTCCTTCGAGGCGTTCTGCGCCCGCGTCCGCGAAAAAGTTTCACCGGAAATCCGGGCTTTGCCGTTCGGCCGTGCGACCGTCCGCACGGTGGGGATCGTCTCGGGCGGCGCATGCGAGGATGTCGAACAGGCGCATGCGCTTGGCCTTGATGTCTTCTTGACGGGCGAGCCTGGACTGGTCGGGTACACGATGGCGGAGAACCTCGGGATGAACGCCGTGTTCGCCGGGCATTACGCGACCGAACGCTTCGGCGTGGAATCCTTGGGTAAATTGCTGCACAGGCAATTCAAACTCCCGGTTTCGCTTGTGGATTTTTCCATCCCGTATTGAATCGCGGGAGAAGGGAAGGATGTTGGATATGGGAAACATTGCCGTTACCGGCATGGGAGCCGCGACACCGTTCGGGAAGGGTGTGCCGTGTTTCTGGGAGGCGCTGTTGAAAGGCGGGAACGCGATCTCGCAGATGGATTTGTTTGATTTACAGGGGCTTGCCTGCACGCAGGCGGGTGTCTGCCGCTGGCTGGATGGCGAACCCTCGTTCCAGGAGTTACCCCGCGCGCTCCGTCTCGCCGCGCTCGCGTGCGGGGAGGCGTTGGCGCAGTCTGGCGTCCCCCTTGAAGGTACGGCGGTTCTGACGGCGACGAACTTCGGGCCGGACCCGCTTGTCCCCTCTCCCGCGAAACGCGACGTGGATGTGCTGGCGGAACGGTTCGGCCTTTCCGGTGTCCGCATCCCGGTTTCGCTTTCCTGCGCGTCGGGCGCCTCTGCGCTCGCCTTCGCCGAACGGATCTTGCTCGGAATTCCAGAAATCGAACGTGCCGTGGTTGTGGCGTATGACGCATTCTCGCCTTTCGCCTGGAGCGGGCTTTGCTCCTTGCGGACGATGACGAAAGAGAAAATCCGTCCGTTCGACGTCCGCCGCAGCGGGACGGTGTTCAGCGAAGGCGCGGCGGCAATCGTGCTGGAACGCGACGCACCCGGCGACCGCGCCCTCGCTTGGCTTTCCGGTTGCGCCACGGGAAACAACGGTTTCCACCTCACCGCGCCCGCCGCGCGCGGCGCGGGGTCGCGTTGCGTGATGGAACAGGCGTTGCGCCGTTCGGGGTTCGCGCCGGAGGCGATTGGCTGCATCCAAGCGCACGGAACGGGAACGAAAGCGAACGACCTCACCGAATCCCAGGCACTGCACGACCTTTTCGGCGAACGTGCCGCGTCGATCCCGCTGACGGCGATCAAGGGTGCGGTCGGCCATCTGCTCGGGGCGTCCAGCTCCGCCGAGGTCATCGCCGCCGTCTGCTCGCTCCGCGAAAACCGGATTCCCCCGACCGTGAACTGCGAGACACCCGATCCGGAATGTGACGTGAATGTCATGACATCGCCGTTTTCGCCGGCGCAACCCTTGCAAGCCGTGTTATGCAACGCGGCTGGGTTTGGCGGCTGCAATGCCGCACTGGTGGTGTCGAGCGAACGCCCTGCGCCGGAGCCTGTGGGCGCTTCCCGCGTGTTCATCGCGGACGCGGGTGCGGTTACGCCGCTCGGTCTCGACCTGGCGGAGACGGCCGCTGCATTCCGCGAGGGCGAACCGCCGGAGGCGTATGAACTGCCGCCGTTTGATCTGGCGGATTACGGGGTCGCGCCGAAAGCGTATGTGGACGCGGCAGGCCGGGCGTTCCTTGCCGCGGCCGCCCAGGCATTTGAAGGCGGCGTTCCGGCGGGTTGCGGCGTGGCGACGGGAACGTCGCGTGGATGCGCGGAAACCGCCGCGCGTTTCTGGCAGGATTACGAGGCGAAGGGTCCGCGTTTCGTCCGGCCGTTCCTCTTCCCGCACACGTATTCGAATGCGCCGGCGAGCCTTGCCGCGATGGAATGGGCGCTCACCGGCGCCCACATGAATGTGGCGGGAGGATGTGCCGCCTCGGCGCTGGCGCTGCTTTTTGCCTGTCTTGTCCTCCGGAACGATCCGGAGGCATCCATCCTCTGCGGCGGGACGGAGGCGACCGTCGCGGCGGCGGCCTTGTTGACGGGGAGGGAAACGAATGCACGCGGCGAGATTCATGCGTTCGCTGTCGCGCCGGAGGTTGAAACTGTCCGTGCGCGTCTTCACACGGCGGCCGGCCGTCCCGTTCTGGAAACGCTCTTCGGCGACACAGGCGGTGCAGACGCCGCGTTGCAACTCGCGTTGGCTCTTTCCAATCCAAAACCGGGCGAAACACTCGTGCTTAGTGTCTCGCCCGGTTGCTGTGTCGGCTTTCTCGTAGGGACTAAGGGTTAGGCACATCGACTTGTTTTTCACGCGGAGGAGCAAAGAACAGGGGGAAGTGGAAAATACCCGTGTAAAGCCCCCGGTTTTCCGCGCCCTGTTTCACCCTCTCCCCTCTCTTCTTTTCCCCTAAAAACCTCGTTTGAAAATCTCACGTGGAGACGCGGAAGGCGCAGAGTGGGCAAGAAAGGTTCAAAGACAGCATGTTTTCAAATGAAAAGGCTTTGTTTTAGAACTTTGTTGATTTGAAGTTGTTTCTGAAGGTTTATTGGTTGATTTTCACTCCAAAAGTTGCATTCATACAGGAAGCATTCAAAATGGATGTGTCACACAGGAAATCAATCAACTCTTGAATAGATGAGGCAAAAGCATTTGCAACGGCTTGCCTTTGGGACACATCCATTATCGTTTCAACATCGAACTTGTCCCGGATGATTACGCATATTTTTCGTGCTTCGTCATAGTCATAATCCCTAATGAACATATTGACGAGAGTTGTCCTCTTCTCCACCCTTCCCTTTATCTCAAAATTTCTCAAGCGATTGGTATATGACTTTAGTTCGCCAAGCCAATGACCAAAATTTTGGTTGTCTGGGCTATAAAGCTGGCAATATTTGCATAGACACCAATTCTCAATCATCTGGAACATTAGTCCTTCAACTCTCTCCCTAAAAACCTCCAATGGCAAAGCCATTTCTGTGACAATATCACCACAACAAACTTGCTTTATGACTGATTTTGCGGGTTCATTCACAATTTCACGCCATCTCATTTTCCGTTTCCTCTCTTGTCTTTCGTTCATTGCATTTTACAACACCCCCCCCCATTCATTGTAAAGGAGGATGCGAGAATTTTGGGCGATTTATGCCAAAATCAACAAGGTTCTAAGACAGAGCCAATGAAAATCGGTATTGGCGAACCGAAATGAGGGGGCGATCTTTCACCAAATGGGTGAGTCGGAAACCGCACGGTAGACCGCCGCGAATCTACGAAATCTCCGCACATCCGTGTGAGATAAAACCGTTATCCGGTAAAAGATACAGAGGAATGGAGGTTCACCTTTCAACTTTTCCCCCTCTCACCACGGGAGGGACAAAGCCTCATGCGCCTCGCGGACGGAAGGAGGTATGAACCGGCCCAGCATCGAGTCGATGACGGTTTCCGGTACGACCGCTTTTCTCTCCCGGTTGCGCCGAAGCCCCTCCTGCCACGAAGTCTCCAGCGTGACGGTTTCCGTGTACGCGCCGTAATCCCGGAAGAGTTGAAGTTCACGTTTTCGGAGATCCGGCGTGAGGCTTGTCGCGTTCCAGATGAACGAACGTTTCGCCCGCAGAAGTTCTCTCGCCCGCTCGAAGGCGAGGGCGACGACCGGTCTCTGCGCATCTTCCCACGAGACGTGGAGTTCGGCGCGTATGGTGTCCAACGACACCACTGGGAGTCCGGGATGCGTCCGTTGTATCCAGGTGTCTTTCCCCGTTCCGGGAAGTCCGCACATCAGGTAGACTTTCCCCCAGGTGTCGTTGTAGAGTTTCTGTTCCGGAAAGTTTGTACGTCCCGCCAGCCAGGCGAAGCGGCTGAACGGATCGGCGAACGCCGGCGGCCCGTCCAGGCAGACGTATTCCTCCGCTATTGAAACGAAGAGCGAGAGTGCGTCGAGAAGGCGTCCGACATCATCGGCTTCGCGTCCGAGGAAGTCGGCGCGGACCAGTGCCGCCAGCTTGCGGAGCGAAAAGCCGGGGATACCGCACCCTTCGGCGGCGATCGACGGGATGAACCGCTCCGGTTCCGGTCTGGAGAGGAAATGGGACGGTATGGAGTGGAATTGTACGAGCGCGCACACCGTTTCGCGGAAGCGGCGTTTTTCCTCCGTCCCGGCGAGGTCTAGCGTCTGCCAGAGGAATTTCCGTGCGGCGCGGGCCCCGGCGCCTGCGTGGCCGGGCGACACCCATTCGCCGTTTTCCTGGCGCGTGTTCGTGAGTTTACCGATGTCATGCAGGAGCGCGGCGGTGAAAAGTTCCGCGCGGCCTTGCGCGTCCATCACACGGAACGCGGGGGTTGCGCACAACGCCTCGCAGACGTATCGCGTATGGACTAGCACGTCGCCTTCTCCGTGCCAGACGGGGTTTTGGCGGATGCCGTCCATCTTCCGAAGAATCCCGCCGATCGGCGAGGCGAAGACCGCGTCCCAGTCGATCCGCCAATCCGGTCCGGAGGGGACGGGGTAGGGGAGTGTGATCACGTTGACGCCTCCCTCGGCAGCACGGCTTCATAGATGCCGTCCGCCGGATAACGGAGCGCGTTCGGGATGATCGGGCGGTTAAGCCAGTGCGCATCCGGCACGGCGACCGCCTGCAGAAACGACGGACGCACGAATTTCATGCGGGAGACGACCTTCCCGCCCGTTTCGACTTTCAGGTACAGTCCTTCCATCGTCGTGGCGGGATCCGTCTCCGCACAACGTGCGTCCGCGTCACAGCGGGAACCGTTTGCGAGGCACCAGTCCCGCAGCCGTTCGATGTGTCCCGGACGAATGAAGGCGGAAGGGCCGACGAGCGACTTCAGTTCATCGAGTGTCGCAAACGCCCTCCGGGCGATGACGGGGACCGGTACGACAGGCAACGTCGCCAGGAGTGCCCGCCGCGCGCCGGTGTCGAGGAAAACCCGGCGTTCGCGGTCGAATACGTCGAATTCGAGGAAATAGTGCGACAACGCATCGTAATAGATGGAGTGTTTGGCGTACATCCATTCGCCGTACAGGATGTAACGCGAACCGAGGACCTCGTGAAAACGTACCCTGTGGACGGAAGCCCACTTCTTAAGGAGGTCGTAATGCCGTTCACGCGGTCCGCCCGTGAGGTAGTGTCCCCTGCTTTGAAGGAGGAGCGTGCCGTCGGTGTCGAACGACACTGCGCTGTTCGCCCCGTCGCATTTCTCTTCAACGACGAGCTGTTGTCCGGCAAGGGTACGGAAGGGAATCTGTTCGAGGTCCTCGTCGCCCGGCTGGATGCGCGATCCCTGAATGTGGGGCGTTCGCGGATATTTCAAGATCTTCAACATGATGCCACCATGAACGTATGGCCGGGAACGCCGGCGAAATTCAGTTTGGCGCACCCGGCCGCGCCAAAGAGACCGGAGAGCCGTTCTTTGGTGAGAAGGTGGATGTGTTCCGGATTGTCGTCAGTCCCGGATGGCACCGTCACAACGATATGGCGGCGGGCGATCCGCACGGCGTTGCGGACTGCGCCTTCGACGTCCGGGATGTGTTCCAGGACTTCAAGCATCGTCACGACATCCACGGCGTTGTCCGGCAGGGCGAGTTCGCGCACGTCCCCCTCGTGCGCATGGAGGCGGGAAATCCCGCCGACCGCCACGGCGCGGAACAGGGCGGCGCGGTACGGCAGCATGTCGATGACGTGAACCTCCTTGCCGGGAAAGGATTCAAGGAACGGCCACAGGAACGCGCCTCGTCCGCTCCCGACATCGAGAAGCGATCCGAATTCGATGCTGCGAAGAAACCCCAGCACCAGCCTGACGCGGGGCAACAGTTCCCTCCGCTTGAAGTAGTGTACCTTCAACTTAGCCGCCTTGCCGACGTCGTAGGCGCACACCCCTTGCGGGACGGGACGCCCCATCCCTTTCATGTACGCATTCAGTACAGTCTCGTAACATGGTGTCATAATCCGCCCCAATCTGTTTGAAAAACTCCATTCTACCCCGTTCGACATCAAAAAGAAAGGCGGGAATGACGAACGCCGTCGCCGCCCTTGACACAGGAAGAGAAAAAGCGTGACAAATTTGTTGAAATCCTTGCCAAAAATCAACAAAAATGTCGATTTCTGCGTGAATCAGGGGGTGTCAAAATCCGTATGTCCACCCGGAAACGCCCGTAAACAGGCGGTTTCCGGTGTTTGCAAAACGATTGGCTCGTTTTTTGCTAATGAATCAAACTTGATCCCGTCCGCAAAAGGCGGCGGTATCGGGTATGGACTGCCATTCGGGCGGTCTCCACAGAGTAAGGATTCATCATGAACAAGTATGTCCAGTCCGTCCTTGACGGTGTTAAGGCTCGCAACGCCAACGAGCCTGAGTTCTTGCAGGCGGTAGAAGAAGTGCTCGTGAGCCTCGATCCGGTGATCAAGGCTAATCCCGTGTATGAAGCGGCGGCGATCCTCGAACGTATCGTGGAACCGGAGCGCGTGATCATTTTCCGTGTCCCTTGGCTCGACGACAAAGGCAAGGTCCGCGTGAACCGCGGCTATCGCATCCAGATGAACAGCGCGATCGGCCCTTACAAGGGCGGGCTCCGTTTCGATCCGACGGTGAACCTTTCCGTCCTGAAGTTCCTTGCGTTTGAGCAGGTTTTCAAAAACTCCCTGACTACGCTTCCGATGGGCGGCGGCAAGGGCGGTTCCGACTTCAACCCGAAGCAGTCTCCGCACACGCCGGGCAAGCGTTGCTCGGACAACGAGGTGATGCGTTTCTGCCAGAGCTTCATGACGGAACTCTTCCGCCACATCGGACCGGACACCGATGTCCCGGCGGGCGACATGAATGTCGGCGGTCGCGAGATCGGTTACCTCTTCGGCCAGTACAAGCGGCTCCGCAACGAGTTCACCGGCGTTTTGACCGGCAAGGGGCTTTCGTTCGGCGGTTCGCTGATCCGTCCGGAGGCGACGGGGTACGGCGATGTCTACTTTGCGGAGAATATGCTCGCCACGAAAGGCGAGACGCTGGAAGGCAAGGTCTGTTCGATCTCCGGTTCCGGCAACGTCGCGCAGTTCGCCGCCCAGAAGCTGTTGCAGCTTGGTGCGAAGGTCGTGGCGCTTTCCGACCGTTCCGGCTGGATTTTCGTGAAGGACGGCATGACCCAGTCGATGATTGACGAGATCAAGGTGCTCAAGGGGGTCAAGCGCGGCGAACTTTCCGATTTCGCGAAGAAACACAAGAAGGGGGTCGAGTTCCACAAGGACGGCCGCCCGTGGGTTGTTCCGGTGGACTGCGCGTTCCCGTGCGCCCGTCAGAACGAGCTGGACGGCAAGGACGCCGAGGCACTGTTGAAGAACGGCTGCAAGTTGGTCGCCGAGGGTGCGAATATGCCCAGCACGCCGGAAGCGGTCGAGGCGTTTATCGCCGCGAAGATCCTCTATGCGCCGGGCAAGGCGTCCAACGCGGGCGGCGTCGCGACTTCCGGTCTGGAGATGTCGCAGAACTCCGAGCGCCTGAGCTGGTCCGCCGAAGAGGTTGACGCCAAGCTGAAGGGCATCATGAAAGCCATCCACGACAATGCCTACGAAGCCGCCGCGAAGTACGGCCACAAGGGCAACTACGTCGTCGGCGCGAACATCGCCGGCTTCACGAAGGTCGCCGACGCCATGTTGGCACAGGGTATCGTGTAAACGCGCGCACTTCGCTTCTCGCGGACGGCCGGTCGATCGGCTGTCCGCGATTTTTATTTCTATCGAAAGTCAAAAAATCAA